>JAIVZN010000065.1:0-11133 GCA_048634875.1 Deltaproteobacteria bacterium
ACTTACTACGGCTAAATACTATACTCCGGGCGGTGTTTCAATTCATGATAAGGGGATTAAGCCTGACATTGTTGTAAGTTTAACTAAAGAAGAGAGAAAAAAATTAGCATCACAGCAGGAGGATATTCTTAAACTTTCTGAAGAAGAGAAAAAGAAGAGGGAAAAGGAAAAGATAGTTGATCCTCAATTAGAAAGAGCGCATGATGTTTTAGTTGCAAGAAAGATTTTTATAAATGCCAGTAAAGAAAAAGAAGAAAAGAAATAAGTTATCTCTGCCGTTAAAAATACTTATAGCATTAGTTATTTTATTTTCAGCTTATCAAATTTTTCAAATCGCTAAAGTAAAGAATTTAACAGGTATTTCTTTAAAGTTAGAACAGGCTATTGGTAGAAAACTGTTAGAACATGATATAAAAGCATATCAGATACTGAAAAGATTTCAGACTGAAAAAAGTGAAAGGAATGTTAAATGGATTAAGTTTACAAAAGAGATAGAAATTTCTCCATCCAAATTTTCAGATGTTATAAGCGATTTAAAAAAGATAGCTTGGCAGGAATCAGTAAAAGTACTGGATTTAGATGAAGCCCAAATAAAAATCGGGATTAATGAGGTTGTTTTAAACCACCTGATATTTAAAATATTAGAAGATAAAAATTTAATTGCACTGATTGTTGATGATGTTGGCTATACAAAAAACATAAAACCATTCTTAGAGTTAAACATACCACTGACATATGCTATACTTCCTGAACTTCCATATTCAACAGTTTTAGCTAAGGAGTTTAAAAGAAGCAATATCCCGTTTATTCTTCATATGCCAATGGAACCAAAAAATTTAGCTGATAATAATCCAGGCGAACTGGCGCTTTTAACCCGTATGGACAGGGAACAGATTTTGAAGAATTTAAATAAAGCTTTAACAAGTGTTCAGGGCGCCCGCGGATTAAATAATCATATGGGTTCTAAATTTACTTCTGATATTGGCGCAATGAATATTTTACTTAAAATTATTAAAGAAAAAAAGATGTTTTTTATTGATTCGGCTACATCTTCTGATACAGTTGGCATGAGGACTGCTTTAGAGATGGGTGTGCCAAGCGCAATAAATAATTTTTTTATAGATAACAGAGATGATATAAGCTATTTAATTAAAAGACTGGAAAAATTAAAAAAATTAGCTTCTAAACGAAAAAAAACTATAGCCATATGCCATATAACCAGAAAAAACACTGCCAATGCGCTTAAGAATTATATTCCTCGGATGGAAAAAGAAAATATAAAATTTGTCTCTGTTGAGGAAATATTAAGGTGAAACGGACATGTCGGCAAGCCGGCACAAAAGGGCATAAAAATAATTGAGACCTAAAAAGTCTTAAAGTTCGCAAAAAATACATTATTCAGGTCTCAATAAAGGGTCGGATAAATCCGACCCCTACGCAAAACCAGGGGCTTGATTTATCAACCCAGCCCTTCCATGGAAGAACTGGGTCAAGCCCGATAAAGGAATTATTTACAAATGAAAGTACTTGGCATAGAAACTTCCTGTGATGAAACTGCTGTTGCAATAGTAGAAGGCAATGAGATTATAAGTGAAATAGTATCTTCCCAGATAGATATCCATTCAAAATATGGAGGGGTTGTTCCTGAAATAGCCTCAAGGGAACATCTTAAAAAATTAAATTTAATTTTAGAGACATGTTTTGATAACGCTAATCTCAATATTAAGGATATAGAGGCAGTTAGTGTAACCCGGACACCTGGTTTAGAAGGCTCGCTATTAGTAGGTAAGATGGTTGCGAGAACCATTTCTTTTTTGCTTAAAGTTCCATTAATTGAAGTTAATCATCTTGAAGCCCATCTTTTTGCTTCAGTTTTTACCCCACCTTTCGGAGGTTGTGTCGTACCTCCTAATCTGGAACGAGCGAAGCAATCTCAAATCCCCCTTAATCCCCCTTTTTTAAAGGGGGAGAGAGGGGGATTTGACACGAAGTTCACTGAGTATTTACAACCTCCTGGAATTGGTTTGATTATATCCGGCGGGCATACAAGACTGGTTTATATAAAGGAATGGGGTGATTATAAAATTTTAGGTAATACAAGAGACGATGCCGTAGGTGAATGCTTTGATAAAGTTGCTTCTATTTTAGGACTGCCGTATCCAGGAGGACCTGGTATAGAAAAAGTTGCTGAATATGGCAATCCTTTAAAATTTAGATTTCCTGTTGCCAAACTCGGAGATTCCTATGACTTTTCCTATAGTGGAATAAAGACAGCAGTCCTTTATAAAATTAAATATGATTTTAAAGGAAATATAAGTGAAAAGCAGAGAAATGATATAGCTGCTTCATTTCAGAGAGCAGCCTTTGAACCGCTGGTAAATAAATCAATAAAAGCAGCAAAAGCGTATAGAGTAAACTGGCTTTTTGTATGCGGCGGAGTAGCGGCAAACAAAAAGCTGCATGAAGTTTTTAAGGAAAAGACAGTTAAAGAAAATTTTAAGGTTATTTTTCCCCGCGCTTCTCTTTGTACAGATAATGCATCAATGGTAGCTGCTTGCGGGCAGTTTTATTTAAATAGAAAATCTTAAACCTAAACCTATATCCAATCCTAAGTTTGAATTAATATAATTTACCCCGCCGTTGATAAATAAAAACGGAAGCGGTTTAAATTCCAATCCGCCACCAAGCCGTAATGAATTTTTTGAAGGGTTTAAAGTTTTTGCGAGTGTCTTAATTTCACTTGTTGTCATTTCATAAGATATACCTATATATGGAGATATAAATGGCAGTTTCTTTCCTGCAGCACATCCAAAGGAGATAGTATTTACACTGACATCAGTTGTTGAAAGTTTGTTGTATGCTAATATCAGAGAGACATTGGGGGTGGGAGGAACATTTTTTTCTTTTATTACACTGTATTTAATTCCTCCGCCTAATAATTTTAAATTCTCATCAGAATCCCCGATTGCATAGTTAAATCCTCGTGCAAAAAGAGCAGTGTTTTTAGGAAGACTAATTCTAACAGCTATCCATGGAACTGGGATGTAATCCTCGTTTATGAGGTCATTGTCATCAGAGATACCACTGATACTGATTTCAGCCTTAGCTTCAATGCCGGGAAATCCGAGAGAGCTTGCATTTTTATACAAACCTCCGCTGATAGCTGCTCCAATATCACCAACAACCGGTTCTAATTCTTTTTCTAATTTATCTTTCATATCTCCAACCCAGTCAGTATAAGCTGAAGTTGACAACAACATAAAAATTACCAGTAATTTAATTGTTTTCATAACATCCTCCTCTTTTTACTCCAAATTAGTATATCATTTTTTTATAGCAAATTCAAAGTTTTAGTCGTTGAGGTAAAAAAATTGACTTTATTTTGCTGATGTATTAAAATTACACAATATGATTGAGGAGATAATTAAAGAAATTAAAAATATTGAAATGCTCTCTGATGAGAGGATAAACCAGGCAAGAGAAGAAGAATATGATAAGTTGAAAAAAAATAAAATCAGTTGTGAAAATGAATGGGAGAAGGTAAATAAGGGTTTAGACAGTTTGAAGGAAAAAATTATAAAAAAATACGAAACGCAAGCTCATGAGGAATTAAAAAGTATCCAGGAAAAAGCTTATAAAAAAATTTCTATTCTGCAGCAGCTTTCACAAGATATGGATTTAATTATAGATTCAATTATCAGGAACCTGTTATAAATTGGCTATACAAAAAGTACTAAAAACCTATATTATCTGTCCTGTTGATATTAAGGATAACATTTTAAAAAAGCTCCAGCTATGGAGTAAAATGGAGCTGACAGGAATAGTTGAATCTGATGCTGACAGCACTCTTTCAGACGATGTTTCTCAACTGAAATTTATGGTAAGTTTCCTTGACAATTTTAAAGAAAAAGAATCCATGTGGCAGAGATTAAAAAACGGCCTTCCGGAAATAACTCAAGATACAGTTAAAGAAGTAGAAAAAAATATTGATTTTAGAACTGATTATAAGGAATTAAGAAAACTGGAAAAAAGTATTAAAGAAATAAATTTAAATATCAGTGAAATTGCAAGAAAGATTGAGGAATACGGGGTAATTAGAGAAATAAAACTCTCTAAATCCGACCTGAAATTCGCCAGAACAGAGATATTGATTGGAAGACTCCAGAGGGATCATATTGTCCAGGTTGAGAATAATAAAAAAATATATATGGAGAGATTAACAGATCATGACCACCCTATTGTTGCAATATTTTATTTGAAGAAGGATATGGAAGAAGTAGAGAAAACTATTTCCGAATTAAATTTCCACAGGATTGCCTTCCCCCGGGACAAGACCCCGCTGGATAAGATAAAAAAATTAAAAGAAGAAATTAAGAAATCAGAAGAAAAGATAGAATCATATAATGATGATATAAAAAAGAAATTTTTATGTCAGAAATTTAATTATGAGGTTTTACTTGATATTTATGAAAATAGAAGTACTCTTGAAATAGAATCTAAAAAGACAGGCAGAACAAAGTATTTATCTATAATTTCAGGATGGATCCCATATTCCTGTAAAGATGAAATTGTAAAGCTTTTAAAAAAAGACAGGCAGAGATGTTACATTGAATTTTTTAAGCCGCAAAAAAACGATGAACCGCCTGTTATATTAAAAAACGGACCATTTTCAAATTCCTTTGAAGTAGTTACAAATTTGTATGGTACTCCAAGTTACGACTGGGTAGATCCAACTCCATACCTTGCTCCTTTTTTTGCATTATTTTTCGGCCTGTGCCTGACAGACGCAGGTTACGGGTTTATTGTGGCAGGTTTATGCCTCTGGTCTATAAAAAAATTAAAGCTTGCTGCGGGCGCAAAAAAATTTATGTTTTTATTGTTCTGGGGTGGAGTAGCATCTATAATTACAGGAGCATTGACAGGAGGATGGTTCGGGAATGCTTTTTCAAATATAAAGGTTATAGATAATTTAAAAATAATAGATCCTCTAAAAAAGCCGCAGTATTTTCTTTACTTTTCTGTCCTGCTCGGGTATATCCATGTAATATTTGGAATGATTCTTTCTTTAATACAGAATATTAAGACAGGGTTTATCAAAGCTGCCTTATACGAGGAACTCCCCTGGCTTGTTATTCTTCTTTCTATACCTGTATATTTTATGGGTGGAATATTTAACGGCATAGGCAAGATTTCAATTTCTGCCGGTATAGCCGGAGTTGTTTTATTTTCCGGATATAAGAGTAGAAATATTTTTGCAAGATTAGGTGCAGGTTTATATAATTTATATGGCGGGACAGATTATGTTAAGGATATGATATCTTATTCAAGGTTGTTTGCCCTTGGTATGGGGACCGGGATACTCGCAATGGCAATAAATGAAATGTCCGCTCAGGCGGCGCAGATTCCCATAATAGGATATTTTTTAGTAGTGTTTATATTAATTGGCGGGCATATTTTTAACATAGCAATGAATGTTTTAAGCAGTTATGTTCATTCTTCAAGATTACAGTATGTAGAATTCTTTACCAAGTTTTTTAAAGGCGGAGGAAAAAGTTTTTCTCCTTTTACATGGAAGAATAATAAAGTGAGTCTGATAGGAGGTAGTTTATGGAAGGAATAATATTAGCAATAATGGGAGCTGCAATGGCGATGTTTTTTGCAGGCAGTGGTTCGGCTGTAGGTATCGGATATGCAGGCTCTGCTGCAAACGGGGTACTTTCGGAAGATCCTGATAAATTTGGAATTATGCTTATACTTGTTGCGCTGCCGGGCACACAGGGATTTTATGGCTTCCTTGCAGCATTTCTTGTAATTTTAAAAGTGGGTTTGCTTGGTGAAGCAATGCAGATTACAGTGAGTCAGGGATGGCAGATACTCGGAGCGTGTTTACCCATAGCTATTACAGGACTCATTAGCGGAATACATCAGGGGAAAGTTTGTGCCGCAGGTATTGGCGTTGCTGAAAAGAAACCTCAAGATGCAATGAAGGCGGTAATATATGGTGCGCTTGTTGAAACTTACGCTGTTTTAGGGCTTGTAGTTACAATATTCCTTTTAAATGGTATCAAGTTATAGAAGTTATAAGTGATGAGTGATAAGTTATAGGTGAAATTATTAAGAAATAACTCATAATTTATAACTCGTAACTCATAATTTTTAATAAGAGATGGAACTAAAAAATATTTTAGAAGAGATTAAGAAACAAACTGATAAAGAAATTGAGTGTATAAGAGAGTCGGTTAATAATGAGATAGCTGAACTGAAGAAGGAATTTGATGAGAAGTGCCGGAATTTTACAAGCAAAAAAAAATCAGAGTTTATGATGGAGGGTGAACTGAAGAAGCAGGGGATACTTACTGAAAGAAAACTTGCTCTTAAAAAAGAACTGCATAATAAAAAAAGAAAACTCATTGAAAATATTTTTAATGAAACAGTAGAAAGATTAAAAAATTTAGATAAAAGTAAGTATGAAAAACTTATGGAAAAACTTTTAACGGAAGTTGTTGTTACAAAAAATGAAATAGTTCTGCCTGCCCAAAAAGAGGATATTTTTAACAAAGATTTTATTGATAAACTTAATGAAAAATATAAATGGAATATTTCTCTTGGCAATAAAACTTCAGTAATTAGCGGAGGATTTATATTAAAAGAGAAAGATTACGAAACAGTTGTAGACTGGAACAGCATTAAAGAATTTATCAGGCAGACTGAGGAAGACAGAGTTGTTGAAAGTTTGTTTTCAAAGTATGAGTAAACAAAATTCCGAGTATTTATTTCTTATGGGTAAAATCAGAGTTCTGGAAAAGGGTTTGTTTGATTATTCTAAATTTAACAGGCTCATGGAAAATAGAAGTATTCAAAGCTTTTTAAATGATTTATCCGATTCAAAATACCATGGTTTTATAATAAAAGACAATTTTGAGAAAGGCCTTAGAAATTATATCTATTTTCAATATGATTATTTTAGAAAGAATATGGCAGATACTGCAATTCTGGATATATTTATGATAAAGAATGATATTTTAAATTATATAAATTACCTCAAGGATTTTAAAAAAGATGAATTTTATGAGTCAGGTGTTTTTAAAAATCAGTGGTGGAATAAGAATAAGCTGCCGCCTTTTTTCGTAAAAGCTGAGTATAGACTGAAAAAAATGCTGGCACAACAGGATGTAGCTAATGCTGAGGAAAGAATAATTGAGAAAGTATGTATGGATGTAGCATGCGAGGAATACTTGAAATCAATTCAGAGCAATATGGTTTTAAATTACTGGAAATTTATGATAGATATTAAAAATCTGCTCAAAAACATTAACCATCCCCAGCCGCGATATTATTTCTCGGGTGGAAATATTAAAGAAAGTTTCTGGAAAGGGATAAAAATAGGCGAGGATATGCCTGACAAGTTAGAAGTTCAGCCGTATATAATAGAAGCGTTAAAAGAAGACAGCCGTATTAAATGGGAGTTAATATTAAGGCGATGGCTTGGAGGTTTAATTAAAGAGATGCGTAAAATTACCTTTGGCCCTGAACCCGTTGTATCGTATTTTTTAAGTATAATGGAAGAGACCATGAATCTTAATTTAATTTATACTGGAATAAAAATGAAATTCTCTGCTATTGAACTAAAGGAAAATTTAAGCCTGACTTATGTCTGAAGATTACAAAGTCGTGGCGCTTGGCATGGAAAATTTTGTTTTGCCGTACGGCATGGCAGGACTGGACTTTGAAATTGTTACAGATTTGGAAGATGCAATTAAATACATAGTTGGGCAGAATTTAGAAACAACTTTTTTTATTATAGATGAAGACATTATAGATGATATCAGAAAGATTGAAGTGATTGAAATGTTGGAAGGCAATATTTTAATATTAAAAGGCTGGGGAAAATCTCTGATAGCAAAAGATAAGATACGCAATGCCGGAATATTGGCAATAGGCGTAGATATGGAAAAGGAAAAGAAATGATTAAAGGGAGAATAAAAAAGATTTCAGGCCCGCTTATTGTAGCTGAAGGATTAACGGGTGTCAAAATGAATGAAGTGGTAAGGGTAGGAAATGAAAAACTTATAGGAGAAGTTGTGGAACTCGCAGGTAATTATGCATCCATTCAAGTCTATGAAGAAACAGCAGGGTTAAGGCCTGATGAAGAAGTTGTTGCTACAGGTTCATCTTTATCTGTAGAACTCGGGCCCGGTTTAATTGGTTCCATATTTGATGGAATCCAGAGGCCGCTTGATGTAGTAAAAGAACAGACAGGTGATTTTATCTCAAGAGGCGTGGAAGTTTTCAGTTTGGACAGAAATAAGAAATGGAAATTTAGTCCTTTAGTTGAAAAAGGAGAACAGGTAAAACCGGGCACAATAATAGGTAAGGTAAAAGAAACTTCAATAATTGAACACAGGATTATGGTGCCTCCCGATATTGAAGGTAAAATAGAAAATATAAATAAGGGGGAACATACTGTTGAAGAAGAGATTGCAGTAGTTCAAGATTCTTCAGGAACGAGACATTCCATTTCAATGATGCAAAAATGGCCGGTCAGGCTGAAAAGGCCTTTTCTTAAGAAATATCTGCCTGATGAACCGCTTATTTCAGGGCAGAGAGTAATAGATACATTCTTTCCTATTGCCAAGGGCGGCATTGCCTGTATCCCGGGCCCCTTCGGGTCAGGAAAAACAGTGGTTCAGCAGCAGCTTGCAAAATGGACAGATGCGGAAGTAGTTGTTTATGTCGGCTGCGGGGAACGCGGGAATGAGATGACTGATGTGCTTCAGGAGTTCCCTGAATTAGAAGACCCAAAGACAGGAGAGTCTCTCATAAAAAGGACTGTTCTTATTGCAAATACATCCAATATGCCTG
Source organism: Deltaproteobacteria bacterium (assembly GCA_048634875.1). GTDB lineage: Bacteria > CG03 > SLGR01 > SLGR01 > JBDRKX01 > JAIVZN01. Next base: position 8,863 of record JAIVZN010000065.1, read on the forward strand.
TTGCTGCAAGGGAAGCTTCTATTTATACAGGTACTGCAATTGCTGAATATTACAGGGATATGGGATACAAGGTAGCTCTTATGGCAGATTCAACATCACGCTGGGCTGAAGCATTACGCGAAATGTCAGGGAGGTTGGAAGAGATGCCCGGCGAGGAAGGATATCCTGCATACCTTGCTTCAAGAATAGCAGAGTTTTATGAAAGGGCAGGTAAGGTTGAATGTTTAGGCGGGAATAGAACAGGCTCACTTTCAATTATAGGTGCAGTATCACCTCCTGGGGGAGACTTATCTGACCCTGTTGTAAAGAATACTTTGAGGGTGGTTAAAGTATTCTGGGGGCTTGACGATGATCTTTCTTCACAGAGACATTTTCCTGCTATCCACTGGCTGAGGTCTTATTCGCTTTATCTTGATAATATAAGTGATTACATGGCAAGAGAAGTTTCGGCTGATTTTATTTCAATTCGGAATCAGGCAATGGCTATCCTTCAAAAAGAAGAAACACTCCAGGAAATTGTTCGCTTAGTAGGAGAAGAATCATTGTCAGATAATGACAGACAGATACTGGATACAGCAAAGATGATAAGGGAAGATTTTCTCCAGCAGCATGCATTTGATCCGGATGAAACTTATACCCCGATTAAACAGCAGTACCTGATGCTGAAAACCATAATTAATTTTTACAATCTTGCTCTTCAGGCAATAAATGAAGGGAAAGAATTTAAGGAAATATCCTCTGCAAGTGTCAAGGGAAAAATTGCTAAAATGAAATATATATCCAGAGACAGATTAGAAGAGTTTGAAGAATTAAACAAGGAGATTAAACAGCAGTTAAAAGGATGAAAAGAGAATATCTTACAGTTAAAAGTATTGCGGGACCTCTTTTTTATGTTGAAAAAGTAGAGGATGTATCTTACAGTGAAATTGCAAGAGTCCGCCTGCCTTCAGGAGAAGAACGGCTTGGGCAGGTTCTTGAAGTAGACGAGGATCTGGTGCTGTTACAGCTTTTTGCCGGAACATCAGGAGCAAATCTTAATAATTCCAGGGTTAAATTTTTAGGCAAGGGGCTTGAACTTTCCGTGGCCAGGGATATGCAGGGTAGAATTTTTGACGGGTTAGGCAGGCCAATTGATGGCGCCGGTGAAGTAATAGCTGAAAAAAGACTTGATATAAATGGACTGGCTATTAATCCTTATGCAAGGAGTTACCCCGATGAGTTTATAGAAACAGGAATTTCGGCAATAGATGCGATGAATACACTTGTAAGAGGACAGAAACTTCCAATTTTTTCCGGCAGCGGACTTCCTCACAATCAGATTGCAGCGCAGATTGCACGGCAGGCAAAGGTCAAGGGTAAAGAAGAAGATTTTTGTGTTGTTTTCTGTGCAATGGGCATAACATTTGAAGAGGCAGAATATTTTAAGCAGGAGTTTCAAAAAACAGGCGCTATAGAGAGAGCGGTAATGTTTTTAAACCTTGCAGATGATCCTGCAATTGAAAGACTTGCCACCCCGAGAATTGCGCTTACTACAGCTGAGTTTCTTGCATTTGAGAAGGACTATCATGTGCTTGTCATAATGACTAATATGACAAACTATGCTGAGGCATTAAGGGAAGTTTCTGCTGCAAGAAAAGAAATACCAGGAAGGCGCGGATACCCAGGATATATGTACACTGACCTTGCTACAATTTACGAAAGAGCCGGAAGGATAAAGGGAAAAAAAGGCTCTATTACTCAAATCCCAATCCTTACAATGCCCAATGATGACAAGACTCATCCCATACCCGACTTAACAGGATATATTACTGAAGGACAGATTATAATTTCCAGAGAACTTGAGCACAATAATATTTATCCGCCTATAGATGTCCTGCCCTCGCTTTCAAGACTCAAACAAAAAGGGATTGGTAAAGGCAGGACAAGGGAAGACCACGATGCAGTTACTTCTCAGTTATTTGCTGCTTATGCCAGAGGGAAACAGGCAAAAGAACTTGCGGTTATACTTGGCGAGGCGGCGCTTTCTGATGTAGATAAGAGTTTTTGTGAATTTGCGGATGAATACGAAAAGCAATATATTGCACAGGGCGAATATGAAGACAGAAGTATTGAAACGAGTTTAGACCTTGCATGGAAACTGTTAAAAATGCTGCCTGTAGAAGAATTAAAAAGGGTAAAAAAGGAACAGATAGAGAAATACCTAAAATAGATTGTAGATTTTAGATTGACGATTGAAGATTAAAAATAAAAGCAATCAATAAATCGTCAATC
>JAIVZN010000066.1:0-10933 GCA_048634875.1 Deltaproteobacteria bacterium
TATTCTTGTTTCTGATTATTTTATTTCAACATTTTTAAATGCAATCGGGATAATATAATTAAATGTAAAAATCAAAATGCAAAATGACGAAATGGGAAATTACGAGATTTGGAGACTATGAGATTAGGATTTAAAAAAATAACTTGTGCACTTGTGACTTGATATGATAGAGATAAGAGATATTCACAAAAAATTAGGTGAACAATGGGTATTAAAAGGGGTAAATTTAGATGTAAGGGACGGTGAGATTTTTACGCTTCTCGGCGGTTCAGGAGTGGGTAAAAGTGTATTTTTAAAGAATGTTATAGGATTGATGAAGCCTGACAGAGGAAGTATAAAGATTGACAGCAAGGAGGTAGTGGGTTTACCTCGGAAAGAGCTTTCAAAAGTACAGGCAAAATTTGGTATGTTGTTTCAGGGCGGCGCATTATTTGACAGCTTGACTGTGGAAGAAAATGTTGCCTTTGGTTTAAATAGGTTGACTGACTACAGTACAGAGAAAATTAAACATCTTGTAATAAAGTATCTTGAGATGGTTGAACTTAAAGGCGTGGAACATAAACTGACTGAAGAGCTTTCTATAGGCATGAAAAGAAGAGTGGCTCTTGCAAGAGCAATTGCTACAAGTCCAAAATACATATTTTATGATGAGCCCACGACAGGACTGGATCCGATAACAACTGATGTTATAAGTGATCTTTTTTTAGATTTAAAGAAAAAGTTAAAAGTAACTTCTGTCATTGTAACACATGATTTACAGACTGCGTTTAAAGTTTCTGACCGTGTGGCTCTGTTATATGACGGAATAATAGTTGAAGTTACTGAAACTGAAAAATTTAAGAAGTCGGATAATCCGCATGTGAGACAATTTATTGCAGGTTCAAGAAAAATACAGGTAGAACAGATATGAACTTTGTAGCTTACGAAGTGGAAATGAAAATAAGCTATATGAGACCTAAAAATATATCATTTAGGTCTGCAATAAAGGATTTATTTACAAATAAAACAAGAGGATAAAGGATATGATTAGTTCACAGGTAAAAGTAGGTTTTTTAGTGATAGCAGCTGTTGTAGCAGCAATAACAGTGGTTGTAAATTTAGGTGATATACAGATTAAAAAAGGATATGAGTTTTATATATTGTTTGATGATTTAGCTGATTTACCAACACGGCCTGTTGTGAAGATTTCAGGTGTTGCGGTAGGAAGGGTAGCTAAAATTGAATTATACAGAGGAAGAGCAAGAGTTAAGGTCTGGGTAGAAGAAGATATAAAAATTCATAAAGATACAAAAGCCAAGATATTAAAGATGGGAATGATAGGAAATACATTTATGAGCTTAACTACAGGGACGAGGGAATACCCGTTGATACAGTCAGGCGATACAATTGAAGGTGAGAATCCTTTAAGTTATGAAGAGGTTCTTGATAGTCTTGTAAACGGACTGGATAAAGTAGTGCAGGTATTTCAGAAGGTAGGTGAAGGAAAAGACATAGGTGCGAATATCAGCGAGTCTTTTGCTAACTTAAAGGAAATAACTAATGGAATAAATGCAGCTATGGGCAAAAACGGTAAAAAATTAGGTATAGCCATTGATAATATTAACTCAAGCTTATCTAAGTTAAATGATATGCTTGATAATGTAGATGTTATGCTTAAAAAGGAGGTGCAAGGAATAGGAGTAAATATCCAGAAGCTGGGAGATGCTGCCATAGAATTAAAAGCAGTTTTTACAGATATGCGGGAAGGTAAAGGTGTAGCTGGAAAGTTGTTTTATTCCGAGGACTATAGCAAAAAAGTAGGGGATACAATAGATAGTATATATGAGGCTTCCAAGGATTTAAAAGAAGCAGTTAACAGGTACAAGGGTTTTGACACTTCATGGGAAGCAGAGGTTTATTACGAGCCGAAAAATGAGAAGTTTAGAAGCTACAGTGGGTTGACTCTCAGGTCTCAGAAGAGATTTTTAAATATAGGCCTTGAGAATATTGTATCCGTGGATGGCATAAGTAAATTTGATTCGGGAGGTGACAGGGTAAATGCTTTAACAGTAAAAGCAGGTAAAAGGTTCGGGCATTTTACAGTTTTTGGAGGCGCGATCAGGTCATCCGGAGGTTTCGGAGCAGACTGGTTATGGCAGGATAAGTTGCAGGTAGAGACAGAATTATTTGAGTTTGACGGAGAAAAACCATGGTGGAATATATCCGGTAAGCTGAAATTGACAGAATTTCTCAATATAGGATTAGTTTGTGAAGATATACTTGATGATGCAAGTATTCGCACAGGTTTGGAGATTGAGTTAGAGTAATGCCTTTTGAATGTGTTGAATGCGGATATTCTGACTCCAAGTGGATGGGAAGATGCCCCCGCTGTAATGAGTGGGATACAATGTCAGAGGTTGATGACTTTGAGGGTAAGCCAGCCGGACACCGGAATGTTTTAAGGACTGAAGTCCAGAATTTATCCTGTGTGAAGGTTTTACATGCTGAAAGAGTAAAAAGCGGCTGGAATGGTTTTGACAGGCTTTCAGGCGGAGGAATTGTTGAGGGGGAGGTTATTCTTTTTGGTGGGCCGCCTGGAGTAGGAAAGAGCACAATGTTTCTTCAACTCGCGGAAAGATTTGCCAATGCAGGAAAGAAAATTTTTTTTGTAAGCGGAGAGGAGAATCCACAGCAGTTAAAAGTTCATGCCGACAGGTTGAAAATTAAAGGGGATAATATAACAGTTTTAGGTTCAGGCGATCTATCTGAGATTAGAAAAGTTATGGATGAGTTGAAGCCTGATATGCTTTTTGTTGATTCTATACAGGCTGTTATAGATCCTGAATATGGAGGAGCGCCGGGAGATTTGAAACAGGTTAAAAAAAGCGGGCAGAGATTAACTTCTATGGCAAAAAATACAGGTATAATGGTATTTATTTCGGGTCAGATTACAAAGCAGGGGGATATCGCAGGGCCAAAAGTACTTGAACATATGGTTGATGCTGTAGTTTATATGGATTATCTTGACGGCAATCTTAGAATAGTAAGCGCAGCAAAGAACAGGTTTGGTTCATGTGGAGATTTTGTTTTATACACACTTGGTGAAAATGGTCTCCGTGAGTTAGATGATATAGATAGAGTTTCTGCAGGAGAACTTAAAACTGTTTCAGGTCAGACCACCGCCTGTATTCGTACCGGGTCAAGATTAATAATTGTGGAACTTCAAGCGCTTGTGGTTAACACTTATTTTGAATATCCATTGAGGCGCACGAGTGGTTTTTCAAGAGAACGGCTTTTAATGCTTAATGCCATAGCAGAAAAATATCTCCATTTAAAGTTAGGGTCGCTTGATGTTTATTTGAATGTAAGCGGGGGTAATAAGGTTACTGAACGCTTATGTGACTTAGGTGTAATAGGAGCTGTATATTCAGGTTTAAGCGGTATTGGTGTGTCAAATAAATTTATTTTTTTAGGCGAGGTCGGGTTAAATGGTGAGGTGCGTCCAGGGAAGGATATGACTGAAAGAGTAAAATTTGCTTTAAGGAATAATTTTGAAAAGGTAATTTTGTCAGGTTATGGTAAAAAAATTAATGATGCAGGGATAGAACTGGAATATATAAGGAATGTAAGTGAATTGAAGGAAATCATAGGTTAAAGTTATAAGTGATAGGTTATAAGTTATAGGTTAAATATAATTAATAACTCATATATTTTTCGGGAGGTTAAATATGTTTGTATATATTGCGAGATTAATTGTAATAATAGCAGGACCGGTTATAGGATACATAAAAATTTCACCTGGCAGTAAAGGGATACTTATTGGTACTGCGGCAGCAATTTTAATAATAGCAGCAGAAATAATAATACAGAAGGTGCGCCTTGATGATTTGATAGCTGGTTGTCTAGGAATAATTATAGGATTGATAGCAGCAAGTTTAATTAACAATGTATTCCCTATGCTTGTAGATAATCCTGAAATTACAGAAATATTTGAAAAATACAGTCTTCTGATAAGTATTGTTCTTGGTTATATAGGAATGATAATAGCTCTTAGAAAAAAAGGAGAGCTTGATCTTCTTGATAAGGAAATACATTTAACAGGGGCAAAGTTATCCGCAGGTTTAAAGATTGTAGATGCCTCAGCAATAATAGATGCGAGGCTTTTGGATATATCCCTGACAGGTTTTGTAGAGGGTGTGCTGGTGATACCCGGGTTTGTAATCGAGGAGGTTCAAGCTGCTGCTGATTCCCCTGATGAAGAGAAAAGAAAAAAAGCAAGGCGTGGGCTGGATATAGTAAGTAATCTTCGTGAAAATAAAAAAATTACAGTTAAAATATATGAAAAAGATTATGCCAAGATAGAGAAATCTGATGCGAAATTGGTAAAGATGTGCCATGAATTGAAAGCAAAACTAGTTACTACAGATTTTAATCTTAACAAAGCAGCTCATGCTCAGGGAATTGAAGTATTAAATGTAAATGAGCTGGCAAATGCGGTGAAACCTAAATTACTCCCAGGTGAAGCTATTGAGATTTTTGTACTAAAAAAAGGCAGGGATAAAGAGCAGGGGGTTGGATTTCTTGAGGACGGCACAATGGTTGTAGTAGAAGATGGGAAAAGTTACATAGGGCGGAAAGCAGAGGTTACAGTTACATCAGTTCTACAGAAATCTTCAGGGAGAATGATTTTTGCCAAGCTCAGTTGACATTCTTATAATGGCTGCTGGTTCAGGAAAAAGGTTTGGAAGAAGAAAGCAGTTTTTACAGCTTGGAAAATCTACAGTTTTAGGTGAGACAGTTGGATTATTTAAAAATATTAGAGAGGTAAAAAAAATAATTGTGGTATATCCACCTGATATGTCTGAAGAAGAAGTAAAAAGAAAAGGAATGATTGAAAATGTAACGCTGATAAAGGGCGGTATTCAGAGGGAGGATTCTGTTAGGAATGGGCTCGGTGTGGTAAATTCCGAATATGTTCTTATACACGATGCAGCGAGACCTGCCTGCGGGGTTAATCTTATCAAAAGAGTGATTGAAGCTACATTGAAGTACGATGCGGCAGTCCCGGGTGTAAATCCTTCTTCAACTGTAAAGTATTCGGACGGTGAAAAATTAAGGACTCTTGATAGAAGCAGGGTATATTTAGTGCAGACCCCTCAGGGGTTCAGGGCATCTAAAATAAAAGAAGCGTATAATGCAGTTACGGGTCGGTTTACTGATTCATCTTCTGTTGCTGAAAGTTCAGGGTTTGATGTAAAGGTTATTCAGGGAGAAAAAAATAATATTAAAATAACAACCCCTGAAGATTACTGTTACTTAAAAAAGAAGTTAGAAATGAGGAATGAAACAGACATGAACTTTCAGTTCACAAAAGGAGATGAAAATAATTGAGCCCTAAAAATGCATTTTGTTGCTCCGGAGACTAAATAGTCACAAGTCGCAAAAAATGCATAATTTAGGACTCAATTAAGGAGTTTATTTACGGATGAGAACAGGAATAGGATATGATATACACAGGCTTGTAAAGAACCGCAAACTTATACTCGGAGGGGTTCAGATTAAATATGAGCTTGGTTTAGACGGCCATTCGGATGCTGATGTGGTAATTCATTCAATATGTGATGCGCTTCTTGGAGCAGCCGCGCTTGGAGATATAGGGCAGCATTTTCCTGATACTGATGAGAAGTACAGGGGTATATCATCGTTAAAATTATTAGAAGAAGTGAGGGAAAAGGTAAAAAGTGACATAAATAATATAGATGTAACTATTATCTCGGAAAAGCCGGAACTTTCCATGTATTTAAAAGAAATGAAAGAAAAAATAGCGGATGCGGTCAGAGTGCCTGCATACGATGTAAATGTAAAAGCTACAACAAATGAAAGGTTAGGGGCCATAGGAAGGGGAGAAGCAATTGCGTCAATTGCAGTTGCCACTATAATACCTGCACCGGATTAATAAGTGGAACGGATATGCCGGTGAGCCGGTGCAAAGGCGAATGTAAATAATTGAGCCCTAAAAATGTATTTTGCTGCTCAGGAGACTTTTTGCCTTTGGCGCATGAAACTATGCCGGAAACAAAAAAACTCGCCAGCTCTTGCTCGCAAGGGCTGGGTCAAACAAGTTTTAGTTTTTAAACGCCATAGTTTCTATAAAAAGTCACAAGTCGCAGAAAATACATTATTCAGGTCTCAATAAAGGTTATTTACGGATGAAACAATTTGTTATTTACAATACCTTAACACAAAAGAAAGAAGAATTTAATCCAATCAATCCACCTGATGTAAGGATGTATGTTTGTGGAATAACTCCTTACAGCGATGCCCATCTCGGCCATGCAAGATGTTATGTTGTATTTGATACATTGAAAAGATATTTAAAGTATTCAGGGTATAATGTAAAATATGTCCAGAATATTACCGACATAGATGATAAGATTATAAATAAAAGCAGGGAGACAGGCGATTCCCCTGAAGTGATATCAAGTAAATACTTTGAAAATTTTAAGCTGTGTATGAAAAACTTAAATGTAGAACCTGCTGATGAGTATCCTAAAGTATCTGAATCTATAAGTGATATTATTGAATTTGTAGAGGGTCTTATAAAAAAAGGTATGGCTTATAATATCAATGGAAATGTATATTTCAGGGTAGCAGAATTTAATAGCTACGGTAGACTTTCAGGCAGGAAAATGGAAGAATTAATTTCAAACCAGGAGTGCGCTCAGGTTCAGAAAGAGGACGAAAGAGATTTTGCAGTATGGAAATCAGATACGGAATTCGGGTGGGACAGTCCCTGGGGGAAGGGCAGGCCAGGATGGCATATAGAGTGTTCTGCTATGTCAAGGAAATTTCTCGGTGATGAGTTTGATATACATGGCGGGGGCTTGGATCTTATTTTCCCGCACCACGAAAATGAGTTAGCCCAATCAGAAGCGCTTACAGGCAGGAATCCTGTAAAATACTGGGTGCATAATGGAATGGTTACATTAAAAGGCGATAAGATGGCAAAGAGTACAGGGAATTTTTTTCTCTTAAAAGATTTGCTGGATAAATATCCGCCAATGGCAGTAAGAATGTACCTGTTGAGTTCATCTTACAGACAACCGCTTGATTTCAGTATTGAAGGCTTAATGGGTATCCAGAAAGCATATGCTAAAATTGCTGAATTTAAAAAAGTAGTTGCTCCATTTATTGAGCCTGATAAATCAGGCAACTACAACAGCAAAAATGCAGTTGCCCCATTTAAGGGGCTCCAACTGGAAAAAATAACAGAACCGAAGGAAAATGACGAAGTTATATCAGCATTAAATGATGATTTAAATACAGCAAAAGCAATAGGTGAGATTTTTAAAAAGATTACGCCGATTAAAGAAAAAATATTTAAAGGAATTCATACAGCCGAAGATATTAACAGAGGGGAAAGGTTAATTACAATTTTTGAAAAAATACTTGGAATAGAATTAAATATTGGAATTGATATAAATATAAAAGAAATTGAATCACTAATAAGGAAAAGGGAAGATTTTCGCAGGATGAAAGATTATGCACGGGCAGACAGGATACGGGTGGAATTAGAAAAAATGGGAATTGAGTTAAAAGATACTCCCACAGGAACAAGGTGGTTTAGAAAAAGCAAAATTGGAGATTAAGAGATTAGGAAATTAGGAGATTGATAATTGATAAATCGACAAAAACTTGGAAGTGCAGTAGAAACTGCTTATGTTGACATTTATTTTTAAAAATTTATCATATTTGTAGGTGCTTTTAGCCGGGGTGATGGAATTGGTAGACATAGCGGACTTAAAATCCGCTGGTGCGTAGCACCGTGCGGGTTCAAGTCCCGCCCCCGGCACCAGATAAATGCAAAATTCAAAAATCAAAATGCAAAAAGGGATGAGGAATGAGGAATGAGGAAAAAATATTCCCTACTCCCTCATGCCTCATACCACATTCCCAAAAGTAGATGAGTACAATTTTAATTAAGAATGCGTCCATTATAGCTACTTGTGATGACGAAAAAAGAATATTTTCTGATACCAGTATTTTAATAAGGGATAATATTATTGACAGCATTGGCGATATTGATGAAGATGCTGATGAAGTCATTGATGCAGGCAGAAAGGTTGTTATACCCGGCTTAGTAAATACCCATCACCATTTATATCAGACTCTTACAAGGTGCTTACCTGAAGTGCAGAATGCAGAACTGTTTGACTGGTTAAAATACCTCTATAAAGTGTGGGGAAATATTGATGGTCATATGATAGAAATCAGTACAAAGGTTGGAGTTGGTGAACTCCTTCTTACAGGATGTACTGCCACAAGCGATCATCTGTATATATATCCTGAAGAAAGAAATGACTTGATAGATATAGAGATAAAAACTGCCGGAGAAATGGGAATAAGGTTTCATCCTGCCAGGGGGAGTATGTCTTTAGGAGAATCTGAAGGCGGATTACCGCCTGATAATGTTGTTCAAAGTGAGAAAAAAATAATAAAAGAATCTGAAAGGGTTATCAATGAGTATCATGACCCTTCTGAATTTTCAATGTGCAGGATAGTTCTTGCTCCGTGTTCTCCTTTTTCAGTTACAGAAGATTTAATGATTGAAACAAGGCAACTTGCCCGTGAGAAAGGAGTATATCTGCATACGCATCTTGCGGAGACAAAAGATGAAGAAGAATTTTGTTTGAAATTTAAAGGTATGAGGCCGCTGTCTTATATGGAGAAAGTTGGATGGCTCGGGGAAGATGTCTGGTTTGCCCATTGTGTCCATTTAAATGAAGATGAGATTGAGCTACTTGCCAGGACAAAAAGTGGTGTTACCCACTGTCCGACATCTAATTTGCGGCTTGCTTCAGGGATTGCTCCTGTAAGAAAGATGCTTTCGGCTGGTGTAAATGTTTCTTTAGGCGTAGATGGCTCAGCATCTAATGATACTTCAGATATGCTCGGAGAGTTGAGAATGGCAATGTTATCAGCGAGATATAAATCAGGAGTTGATTCTATGAGTGCGCAGGATGTGCTGTACATGGCAACAAGAGGCGGTGCAAAAGTACTTGGACGGAATGATATTGGCAGTATTGAAGTTGGGAAAGCGGCAGATATTGCAATTTTTAACATGAACAGGATTGATTATGCAGGAGCTTCAAGCGATTATTTAGGAGCACTTGTCTTTTCAGGCGCCTGTCATTTTGCTGACACTGTTATTGTAAACGGAAAAATAAGAGTGAAAAATGCACTGTTAGTGGATATTGATGTGAATGAGTTAATCAGAGAAGCAAATCATATTGCTAAATTTAGGTGAGTGCAATTAAATATATTAGTTTTGGAATTTTTTTGTTTATTTTAATGCTGACTTCCGGTATTAAAAAATCGTTTGGCGATACAGATGAGACAATTTCGCCGGCAGCACAGGTTTTGTTAGGAAAGTTATTTTCACAGGTAGAAAGGGACAGAATAAATGCTGCTCTTTCGCTGGCGAATTATAATTATAAAATAGTTACTCAAAGTCTCATTACTGTTGTAAAAAATGATTCTAACGACATGGTTAAGAGAGTAGCACTGAGGAGTCTCGGGCGGATTGGCAGGTTGGAGTCATTGCCGGTAATTTTAGAATCAATTGTATCAGAATCAATAGGTGTAAAGGTTGAGGCGATGGGCGCTGCGGTAAATTTTTCTACTCCGGCTGTAACATACGCTCTTATAAATGAAGCTAATTCCAGCAATCCTGTTGTCAGACAAAAAGCGGTAACTTATTTAGGCAGTTTAGAATATAATAGTAATAAGGTAGTAGACATTATCATAGAGAAGCTTGGTGATGTAAGCGAAGGAGTGAGAGTGTCTGCCTGTAAGGTTCTCGGTAAGAAAAAAGTATCAGGGGCAATTCCTGCGCTTTCAGAAGTTTTAAGGAAGGACAGGTCCGAAGTTGTAAGGGAATATGCTGCCCTGGCCTTTGGAGAAATAAAAGGAGCAGATGCAGAGAAAGTTTTAAAAGAAGCCTTGGATGATAGTTCTCCGCTTGTTAGAATAACTGCAGCCAGGAGCCTTGCCCGGCTTGGTTCATCAGCAGGATTGAGTGAGGCTATTGGAGGAATAAAATCACCCAATGCTAAGATAAGAGCTATAGCCTGTAATATTATTGGTATGGTTGGAGATATGAACACTAATATATTTCTCCAGCAGGCTGTAGGGGATTTTGATAGAAGAGTACAGAGAGCAGCTAAAGAAGCTCTTAGAGAATTAGAAAAAAGATGGAAGATGGAAGATGGAAGATGGAAGAAGGAGTAGATATGTTTAAAAAAAATATAATATCATTGCTTATTATTCTGGTTTTTAGTTTCAAGTTAGTTCTTGCTATCTCAGAGGAAGCCCGCGAAGCCTTAGAAGTGCTTAAATCTACTGATACAGCGGCCCGAAGGCGCGCATCATCAAAACTTGCAGAATTGAGGTCAAGAGAGACAATCCCGGCTCTTATAGAAGCACTTGAAGATGAAGACTTTGTGATACGGACAAATGCTGCTGATGCTTTAGGAAACCTAAAAGACAGAAGGGCAGTTGACCCGCTTATTAAAAGTCTTAAGGATGAGAAGCGCAGTGTGCGCACAAGTGTGATTTCAGCTTTAGGTTTTATAAGGGATAAGAGGGCAGTGGAACCAATAATTAATGTTTTAAAAAATGATTCAGATAGAGGTGTCAGGATAACTGCTGCGCAGGTTCTTGGGGTTTTAGGTAATGATGGGGCAGTTAAGCCGCTTATAAATGCTCTTTCAGATAAGGAAAAAAGGGTTCGTGCGCAGGCGGCCCGGTCATTAGGTAGATTGGGCGCCGAGGAATCTGTTGGTCCGCTAGGTAATATTATTGATAGTAAAAAAGAAACAGCTCAGGTAAAAAAATATGCCATTGAAGCATTAGGAGATATTAAGACTGCCAAAAGTATAGAGATCGGAAGAGC
>JAIVZN010000067.1:0-10624 GCA_048634875.1 Deltaproteobacteria bacterium
CAGTAGCAGTTCCTCTAATTTCTGCAGGTTCCTTGTAATATTCAGGATTTGCTGAAATTCCCAAAGGATATGTTATTCTTGTCGCAGGATAAGGCGACTTAAATGTAAATTGATTATTATTTTCAGGAGCTGTCTCATCCTCGTAATTTCCTGCTTCATCATATGCTCTTTCCCATATCTGATAAAGGATTCCATCAGCATCTGACTGCCAGTCAATGTATTCTGTGTTTGTTGAGAAATTTATCCCGGTTATATCAATTTCAGAAGACCAGAGCTGCGCCGGAGAATCAGCCCACTGGTTATTCTGCCAGTCCCAGAATTTGTTATTAATAACAGGGGCTACATCATCGCCGCTTATACATTTAATTTTAATTTCCACATAATCAGCCATACCCGGCTCAGTATCATCTGCAGTTCCGGAAATTGGATTGAATTCACTTTTATAATCATATATCTGGCCTTCAGCAGGTTTTTCTAATCCTGACTCCGGCGGGATTGTATCATAGATAAATGAATGGGTTGTTATTGAAACTTCTACATTTCCATCAGAGGTTGTATTATCAATTGCCCTTGAATTTACCTGATAAGTTAAACCATCAGAAAAACAACCCGGAATTCCTGAAGTATAAGTCCATGAGGAACCCCACCAGTCAGCATCCTGCCATGCATCTTCCGGAGAGAGACTCTGCCAGATAGAGCCATTCCAGTAAATTCCGCTCCCTGTTCCTGAAGAAATCCTGACTTGAACGCTACCCACACCTGCATTAAATAACGGAGAATCAGGATAATCTTTTGCAGTTCCCCAGAGTTTTGTCAGAGTATCATCACTTTCAAAATCTTTATCCGGTTTATTAAAAAATGATTCAGGAGGATCTGTGTCATAGATAAGTGTATTTGTAGTAATTAAAACTTCTTCATTCTCTGCATTATCCAGAGATTTTGAGCCTATCTCATACTTTCTTCCATTTACATAAGCGCCGGCAGGAATATCCCTTTTAAAGTCAGGCCAGGCAGTATTCTCCTCACATATCAGCCACTGTATTTCAGCATCCCAGCCTACACCTGTCCAGTATTTATTATAATCAGTATCAGTTGGCGTTACATTTTTTAAGAATACCCATGCTTTCTGGATCCCGCTGTTAACAATTGGATTGTCAGCGGCAGTTCCCAGAATCTCGGTTGGCGCTGTGTTAAGGTAATCAGTAAAAGAAGGAAATGTTACTTTTGATTCAGGTTCATCTGTATCATACCTGAAGCCAAAAGTTGAATATTCTGTTTGCCAGTTTTCAGCTACATCCCTGGATTTAGCTTCAATCCTGAAATCTGCGCCTGAAGGCGTCCAGTTTATTGGTGAATAAGTCCAGGATGAAGGATAGATACTACAGGGAAGCCATGCATCAGTTGTTCCATCTTTCCATTCTCCATCCCAGTATTTATTTTGAGAAGTATTTTTTATTGTTATCTGGAGAGTATCCACTCCGCTTAAATCATCAATGTGATCACCTCTTATCTTCTGGCCTTCCGCAATCCAGTCTGTATCATTTAAAAAAGCTTTATCAGGATAGGTAATTGCTGCAACAGGTACTCCTGTATCTGCTAAAACCACATACTTTGAATCATCATCAATATCTGTTTCCAGATTTCCGGAATTATCCTGGCACTTAACCTGAATCCAGTAAGTATTTCCGGTAGCCAAACCAGCACCGGTTGCATCATAATTCCAGCTCCCCGGTGAACCGCCAGTTGGAAACCATGAATCCTGAGTTCCATCCCACAGAGTGCCTCCCCACCATAGATTTCCCGTATCATTTTTAATTCTTATTTTAGTCCATTCAACTCCAACAAAATTATCCGAAGATGTCCCGTTAATTGTGCCTAAATTCTTTGCATACTGGCCATAAGCAGTTCCTACAAAAGATTGTGGTTTTTCCGTATCATACTTAAATGTAATCTCAGCTAATGTTTCATCATAATTTCCTGCTTCATCCATAGGTTTAGCAGTAACCTTATATTCATGGCCATTTTTCCATACAGATGTTGGGTAATCTATTGTGTAATGCCAGTCAGGTGATGCATAAGGAACTACAGCAAGCCAGTTACCCGTTTCTCCAGTTACCCAATTAGAATCGTTCCAGTATGTATCCCCTGCCGTTAAATCCTGGATAAGTATTCTTGTTTCATAAATTCCAGAAAATGCATCCTCGGATGTTCCTTCTATCAACCCAGGAGCAGTTGCATACCGGTATTTCCCATCACTCGCAGGACTGGTAATTGAAGAATCCGGATCAGTATCATCAAACTTAATTCCAATATAATTCTGAGAATTTGTATTGGCAGGAATTGAATTGTCTTCTGCATAAAGGGTTAATGTATAAATATTATTATCAACAAGTCCTGAAACATCAATTACCTGTGTATTTGTTGAGTTTCTTTGAATATAAGTTAATGTGGTAATATGAACATTACCAATATCTGAGCCGCTTGTTCCAGTAAATTTTACAGTTGACAAAGCAAGTTTTTCGCTCAATCTAAGAGTAACTTCAGCATTACCTCCTGCGTCAGGCTTTATTGGTTCATTAGTTACAGGAAATACATCGTGAAATTCAGGATCTGTATTATCCCATGTAAATGTCACTGAAGTAATGGTAGCTTCATAATTATCTGAATAATCTTTTGCCCTGCTGAATACTGCATATTCTCCATCATCAGTTGCTGGTACAAAAGGACTGGGCACTGTAGTTTCTGACCATGTCGGAGTATCAACTTCAGCAGTAAACCATTGAGGTTCTTCATCTGAGAAACCTGTGCTATTCCAGTAGCCTGTATTTGGTTCTGTTAATCCTTTATAAGCAACCCTTACTTCCTTTATATTAGATTTTTTTACACCAGTATCTAAAGTATCAATGCAGGTTCCATATATTGAAGGAAGACTGCTTAACTGGTCACCCTCAGAAAGTGTGGTTATCCTTGAATTTGGCGCTTCATTATCATAAAGAAAAGTAAATGAAGAAATTATAACCTGAGTATTTGATGCTTTATCTACAGAATATGCTTTTACCTCGTAATTATAGTTATTAGGCCAGTTAATATTAGAATATGTCCATGAATCTGTATATAAATCAAAATAATTATCTGTATCAGAATTTAGCTCCTCTTCTTCTCCCCAGCCATGTGATTCTTTCCAGAAAATATCTCCCTGAATATTTTTTACGCTCATTCTTATTCTCTGGACCTCACCGGGGTCTGTATCATCTAATGTTCCCTTTATCAGAGGCAGCGAAGCAGCATTATGATAATCCTGAGCAGGTAATGTTATTACGGCAGTGGGAGAGGTCCTGTCAATTACAAATGATATTACATGCCAGTCTGCTTCAGTTAAAGGAACCTTGTCTTTACTACGGGAGCCGATATAATGAGTTATTTCATCTGACCAGCATACTGTTGGCTTGGTTATGTTATAATACCATTCTTTAGTCTGACTATCCCAGAGTCCACCCTCAGGGCTTGCATCTAAAGGAATTAAAGAACCTGACTGCCATGCACTGCCATTCCAGTAATAATCTGTTAAATCAAGTGTTTTCTTGATATAAAGATTAACAAAACCCACCTTACCTGGTGTTGTATCCCATGAAGTTCCTTTAATTTGAGAAATAGTTCTAATGAAACTTCCCGGCGCAGGCTGCTCCGGTTCTGATTCCGGTTTTGTCTTATCAATGTAAAATAATACATCCTCAATATGGCCTGCATCTTCATCACCGGCTGGACCATGCCCTTTTGAATTTATTTTATACTGAACTCCATCTATCCACCCAATTGCAGTTGTAGTAATATTCAGTGTCCAGTCCTCAGCAGGAACTCCACTCCAGGATGTAGTATTGGGATAAATTGAATATACCCAGGAATCTGTTACTTCATTCCACCACGCTCCAAAAGCAGGCCCTGAAGATATGGCAACTGTTACAGAAGTTGCATTATCATCAGCAGTTCCTGAAATCCCGGTTAAACTCTCATAATAACAATTATTTCCAGGTGCAGTTACCTTTGTTTCAGGAAGCTGCGCTTTCATATTAAAATCTCTTGAAGCCTCAGCCTCTACATTCCCCGCTTTATCAACTGCCCTTTTAAAGCATCTGTGTAAAACTCCGGCAATTGTCGCTGACCAGCTAACTTCTGAAGAATCCCATGACCAGTTCTCTCCTGAAGGATCACCTGTATCTATCCAGGACTCGTTAGATGTCCATGAATACGATGAGCCGCACCAGCCCCAATATAAATTTTCTTTTGGATCTCCTGACTGAACATTTTTAATACAAATTTCGACCCTGTCCATAACACCGGGAGGCGTATCTGAACAGGTTCCATAAATTGTATCTATTTCATTTGTATAATAAGTTGGAACCCCTGCTGCCGGCTTGTTAAACCAGGACTCGGGATCAGTGAAGTCTCCCTGAAAAGTTATGGTTGTAAAATAAACCTGCTCATTTGACGCTTTGTCAATTGCTCTTGCACATGCCCAGTAACTCTTTGTCTCCCATTCAGGATGCGGCAGATACCATGAAGTCGCAGCAGCAGATAAAGTAGCTGTTGACCAGCAGACAGTTACTGTCCAGGTATTTGGTGTTGCGGTATAATTATCCCAGTAATAAGTTGTTGAACCTATCAATTTCCACAGTTTTACCTGAACCTCATCAATCTTTCCATCACTAACAATCTCACCAGAGACAGTATATGTTGCTCCTGTTACATCATAACAGGTTCCTTTAATATCTCCTGCCTGGGATATATAACCATTTTGAACAGGATAAGTAACGAACGCGGTAGGAACCTGCACATCCCAGATATATTCATTCCAGGTAATATTGGATTCAGTATGTAAGGATGCGGAGGGATTTCTTGTGTCTTCGCTTATGCTGACAACCTTATAGATGCGACCAGCATCATATTTGCCGGATAGTGGATTATCAGCAGGGGGAACCTGCCAGTTATCCCAGCTTGCTTCAACCTGCTCGCAAGGTATAACTGCATCTCCTTCGGATGTAGTCCAGTCATGAGTGAAAACAGTCCAGTACCAAGTCGTGCCACTAACAAGTTTCTTAATCCGGGCAGTAACTTTTCTCACTCCCGTTTCATCAAGGTCGGTTGATGTTCCTACTATAGCAGGGGCAGTTCTTTGATAGGAAGCATCGGCAGGAGTGGTGACTCTTGAATCCGGCTCATATTTATCATATGTAAATGCATTATAAGAGTCTACTGCTTCTGTATTTGTAGCAATATCCACCGCATAAGAATAGACCCAATAATTTCCTTTATTTATCCACTCAGGCAAACTCGTAAATGTCCAGGACGATTGCCAGACATCGGCATCATTCCAATAGGGGTCCGGTACCCAGGCAAAACCATTCCACGCATCGCCAGCGGCTTTGCGAATTCTTATTTTCATTGTCTTTATCTGCTGATTCTCAGACCAGGTTCCGGAAATTGTTGAGGTTACTTCATCTACTTCGCAGTAATTATCTGTGTCATTAGGAACATTGATAATTGTTACAGGCTTTTCACAGTCATACATAAACCAGACTGAGTCATACTGTGATTCCTCTGACCAGTTTCCAAGCGCATCCTTTGCTTTTATTGTCATAGTTGAAACATTATCAGTCTGATCCCAGGAGCCATATTTCCAGCAGGTAGTTGCAAATTCAATATCCCAGGCAGCGGCCCCGCTGCATAACAGCCACTGGGGTGAAGCGTCCCAGGCAGAAGAGCCCTGTCCATTCTTATCCTGTAAATACTGTCCGTTACAGAACACCTGCATCTGCGCTTCAACCACTGTTGAACGGTTATTCGGATCAGTTGCTGTTCCTGAAACAGTAAATTTATTACTGAAGAAATTAAGAACCTTTCCTGAAGCAGCAGGAGAAGTAATAAGTGTATCAGGGCCTGCCTTATCGCAGGTTACAGTTTGTCCCGGATTTATTACATCTTCAACATTATCTCCTTTATCTGTTGCCCTGCATTCAATTGTATAATCAACTTCATTTGACCACTTACTGTTTACTTTTGTTGTGACAAAACTCCAGGTTGCCACATTATCCTTGACAGAACCGGCAGTTGAACCAGAATTCCAGATTGCAATATCTGTGGAAACCCAGACTTCAGTAGTATCATTCCAGTAATTTGTTGTTCCAGCATCAAGATATTTTATTGATACCTCAATTCCGCCTGATTTTACTCCTGCTAAATTATCCTTTGCTGTTCCTGAAATTGAAGAAAGTGTTTTAAACAAAAATCCTTCTGTAGGAGAGGTAACTCTTGAGTCAGGCGGTACGGTATCAATAAAGAGTTTGTTTCCTGAATGAGGGTCTTCATACACAGCCCCCCTCCTTCCTTTAGTTATAAGGTCATATTCACCTGTTGCCCAGGTAACTGATGAGGCATTCCATGACCAGTCCCTGAATTCACCGCCATCACCTTCATCAGTACACATATTCCATTTTTCTTCAGTTGTCCATTCACCTACGCCGCCGCCTGCTGACTGGTCCCAGTATTCAGGAGTAGCAATTATCTTTTTAATCTTGACCTCAGCATACTCATCACCATCCCATTTATCATTAGCCCTGCGGCCCTCGATCATATCTATATCAGAAGTAATCTTGCCGTGAACAGGGCTGATAATCCATGTAATTGTCTTATCTTTACCCAGTGTGACGGCGTTATAGTGTGCGGATTCTTCTCTTGATGCGGTTCTGCATTTTGCCCAGAATTTAACAGTACCGGCAGGCATTTTATAAAGATCTGTGAAGCCCCAGGTCTTTCTCCAGTAAACAGGGCCGACACCAAGGTCGCAGGTGGGAGTAAGCCATATCGGGTCTGCCTGTGTAACCCAAACGCCGCCATCCCACCATTGTCCAAGTGTTTCATGCTGAAGGCCAACCTTAACTTCTGTTACTTCAGCTGTCCCGGCTCTAGCATATCCCTGAATCACCCTAAAGTCGCCTTCGTCTGCCAGGACGCCATGCTTTGGTGTGGTAATGAATGACTGAGGCGCAGTAGCATCGTATGTAAAGGAAGCAGAAGAAAGCTGAACATCAGGCAAAACATTTGAAGCATTGTCTATTGCCTGACATCTGATAAAGTATTCATCCTGGTCATAAAAAGCGCCGGTTAAAGAGGTATAATTCCACAACCAGGTTTCACTGTTGGTTATTGTGCTCTTTTCTAATGACGAGAAGTTTGCAGGACACCAGTATTCACTTGTTTCATTCCAGCCGGAACCAGCCCAGTATTTATTTGGAGAATGAACATTAGAAGCCTTAGAAAAAATGCTTATTTCAATCTTCTCAAGCCCGGAATTGTCATAAATATCCTTACAATCACCGTTAATCTCACTGAGCTCGTTCAGCACTGCCTCATCAACAGGATTGATAATTGTTGCTGTCGGGGTTGTTATATCATACCAGAACTGGTACCAGCCTGTCTCAGACCCATCATTGAGAATATTGTCCTTAGCATATGCTTTTACCTGATACTTGTGTCCATCAGTCCAGTTTCCTGCCATATTGTAAGTCCACGGAGAAACACCTGACGCCTCAACCCAGAATGTGCCGGGCAGCCAGTTTGGCGCATGCCAGTAGGTCGCGCCAATAGTTAAATCCTGTATCATAAGGTATACCTTATTCACATTATCAGGCACATCATCAGAAGAATCTCCATCCATAATATTTATCGGCTTTGATGAGTTGTTGTATGCTTCCTGGTCAACAGGTTTTATGATTGTTACTTCCGGCCCCTCATTATCAAATGTGAATTTATGATTATTTCTACCACCTGTATCTAAAATAACCTCATAATTATCAATAGGCTCTGTAATATCTTTTGCTTTTGATTTTACAATATATTCATGAGAAGAAGTCCATGTAGGCCACGAAGGAACAGCAGAAACACTGGTATAACTCCATGAAGAAGTCCAGACCTGAAGGCCGTCGGTTGTAACAATCCAGTCCTCAGCAGTTGAAAATGAAGCGCCGTTGTAATACTGATAAGGATCCTCTGAAATATCAATTATCTGAATTTTTAATTCATCTATATCATTGGCATCGGAACATGTCCCAGAGATTCCTGTTAATGTGTCTGTTGAGAGACCATGAACAGGTGAAGTTATAGCTGTTTTAGGCAGAGTATTATCCCAGGTAAAATGTTCTTCCGACACCTCTCCGTATTCATACTGATTACCAGCCTTATCTGCTGCCCTTACTGCAACATAATATTCTCCATTGAAAGTTGCCTGGTTATCATCAAACACATTTGCCGAATTGGGTATTTCAAATTTCCATAAATCCCACCCGGTTCCTATTCCGTCTTTCTCCAATGCATCTATCCAATTTACACTTGATTCTGTAAAACCTGTTTTGGCATCATTTAAGTAAAACCCGTCAGTTCTCTGCTTAATATATAACTGGACATTGGTCAATATTCCTATAGCTGGAGCATCTGACGCATTACCATTTATAAAATTGTTTCCTATCCCGTAAAGCGCGTTTCTCAGCGGGTCTCCGGCAGGCTCTGTTACCGATGCCCCGGGCATGTCTATATCCCACCAGAACCTTGTCGGCGATTTGCCTCCGTAGTTTTCAGAATGAGGTGCCGGCGTAGAACTATCAACGGCATATATCATAAGACCGTATTCATTGCCGTTTGTCCATACCGTTGTTGAAATTGAATAATCCCAGTAGTATTTGTCGCTGATCACAGAACCGCTGGGATCAACCCAGGTGTCTCCTACAGCATCGTTAACCCATTGTGATCCATTCCAGTAAGTCGTTCCCCGGGTTATATCCTGAATACGCAGCTTTACATAATCTGTATCCCCGGATGCTGTTCCTTTTATCTCGTCAAAAAGGGGCGTCGTTGTATTAGTCTGGTGCGAAGTATGAGCCGGTTTTGTAACAACTGACTGTGGATCTTCAGTATCATAAACAAATGAATAAGTTGAAAATGATGTCTCGTAGTGAGGAACCTTGTCTTTTGCCCTGATATTTATGTAGTATGTATATCCATTTTCCCATGTTATTGCTGAAGTAGTGTACTCCCAGTTCATTGTGGAACCGCTAAAACTGTATCCTGCATCAATATCAAGCCAGTATGAATCCGTCTGCCAGTCAGCTCCGTTCCAGTAACCGGTTCCTGACATTGATGATATCCTTACCTGAACTCCCTGCTGTGAATCTTCTATTCCGCTTTCCCCGTCCCATGCTGTTCCCCATATTTTTGTAATAGAACCTACTCTATCGCCGTCTTCCGGAAACTCAATTCCGCTTTTTGGTTCGGCTGTATCATAAGTAATTTTATTAGTTGTAAAGACAATTTCTACATTTCCGCTCGGAACAGTAACAATATCTACGGCCTTTGTTACAAAATAATAGCTCTTGCCGTTCTGCATATTACTATTGATATTATCTACTTTTGTTGAATCTACGCTCCATGTGGCATCATACCCCCCCGAGCAGTTATCCGCATTGATCCATACGGCTGAACCTGCGCCAAAATTCGAACCGTTCCACCAGGAACCACCGACTTCCTGAATTGCGTATTTTACCAGATTTATTCCGCCGTATGTATTATCTTTTGCCGTACCTGAAATAGATGTCAAACTGGCAATAGCGCTGCCGGCCGCCGGTAGTTCTGTAACAGAATCCGGCTGTTCAGGACCCGGGGTGGTTGACTGGTATATATCATATGTAAATATGTTTGTTGAATATACAACAGAAGGATTGCTTGCCTGATCAACTGTCTTTACAACAACTCTGTACTTACTATTATGAACCCATTTTGCTTCCGGTAAATTATATGTCCATGAAGTTGAACCTGTAGCAGTATTCCATTTGCGCGGAGGATCAACCCAGTCGCCTCCACTGTCATCCCAGTATTGAACAAAATTATAATTATAAATAGCTATATCCACACCGTCTGTCTCCTGTATGCCGAATTTATAATCATATACTACGCTGTCGGAATTGTCGTCCGCAGTACCTGTAAAAGTAAATGTTGATGCACAGTAAGTGTTGTTAACAGGAGCATCAACCTGCGTTGTCGGCGGTTCATTGTCATAATAAAAACTTGTAGGTGTCATAAGCGACTCATATTCCATGCCTCCGTAATTGTCACTTGCCTGGGTCTTTATCTCATATTTATAATTTCCAAATGTAACACTGCTTGCATCATAGTCCCAGTTTTGCGCTCCTATGAGATCTGTTAGCCAACCAGGGTCTGTATCCTGCCATATACCGAGTTGCCCGCTGTTTCCTGTCCAGTATTTTACCGGTGAAGTTACTTTTTTTAATTTTAGTGTTGTAAGATTTGTCCCTGAATCTGCGTCTCCGGTAATATTGCTGAGAGAATTTACAATACCGCCTGCTGAAGGCGCAGCCCGGCTGGAAGCAGGATATGCCTTGATTTCCAAAGCGGATAAATCGACTATTCACCTGGAAATCGGCCGCCTGCTTCTGACGAATACCGTGACTGAAGATATGGATGAGGAGATCTTTTCCATCGTCGGTCACCTGAATACCGGCAGGGCATTGATCGATAATGATTCAGAAAAGATAGAACTTGCTTCACTGAATCTAATGGC
>JAIVZN010000068.1:0-10458 GCA_048634875.1 Deltaproteobacteria bacterium
TAATGCCTGGTGTGTCGCGCCGTCAGGTCCTACTGAAATTCCACCATGCGCATTTGCAATCTTCACATTAAAATTATTATAACATACTGTTGTCCGTATCTGGTCCCATGCTCTTCCTGTTGCAAAGACCCCGTATGAACCGACAAAAGCTATCTTATCTTCCCTTGCAAACCCTGAAGCTATTTCAACCATATTTGCTTCAGCAACACCTACGCTGAAAAATCTGCTTTTCCTTTCAGGATGGTTCTTAAAAAACATGTCCATCTTAATTGAACTGGTAATATCAGCGCCATGCGTTATAATTTTTTTATCTTCACCTATCTCTTCAAGCGCATTGCCAAAACCAACTCTTGTTGCTACCATTTCTACCTTCATAAATTCTTCGGAATTCCACCAGTAATTTTTTGAAAACTTAGGCAGCTTATCCTGTATTCTTTTGTCAACTTCATTCTGATAATCAGATGCTATTTTCAGGAGTTCATCCACTCTCTCCGTGGTAAATTGTTTATCGTCTATGTCTTCAAGCGCTTTATCAAGCGATTCTTCACCGCTTCTTCCGCCTTTTGGCGCAACGCCATGATATCCTACAACATTTTCAGCGTATGTCACACCTTTACCCTTTACTGTATTTGCAATAATAACCGTGGGCATCCCTTTTATAGTATCAGCTTTTTCAAAAGCACGGAGTATCTCTGTCATATTATGTCCGTCAATTTCTATTACATTCCAGCCAAAAGCCTTATACTTTTCACTTAAAGGAGCTATTGACATAATTTCTTCAGTCGGCCCATCTATCTGAAGACCGTTTCTATCAACTATTGCTGTTAAATTATCAAGCTTGTAATGACTTGCGCTCATTACTGACTCCCAGACAGACCCTTCATCATGTTCGCCGTCACCTAAAATGCAGTAAACCCTGTAATCTTTATTTTCTAACTTTGCATTTAAAGCCGATCCTACACTGACACCTAATCCCTGTCCGAGAGAACCGCTTGAAAGTTCCACGCCAGGCACCTTTAATCTGTTTGGGTGTCCTTCAAAACCGGAACCAAGTTTCCTTAATTTTATCATTTCTTCAACCGGAAAATATCCTGATACTCCAAGAGCAACATAAAGAGCAGGTGCCTTGTGCCCTGCTGAGAAGAATATCCTGTCTCTGTCCTCCCAATCAGGATTTTTGGGATCGTGTTTTGCCGCCTTTAAATAAAGCGCGGATGTAATATCCATTATAGACAATGTTCCTCCCGGATGGCCTGAACCCGCAGCATGTATAGCTATCATACTGTATGACCGCATCTCTTTAGCTTTCTCTATAAGTTCCTCTATAGTATAATCCTTGACTACTTTACCTGTTTTTGAATCCACTATTGACATTTTATATATCCTCCATTTAAGTCGTTCACTTCTTATCCTTCTATAAACTTTTTCAATTTTATTAAACCTTCTTCCATATCCTGGATACCGATACCTGAATATGCAAAGCGTATATACTTATTAGTTTCAGTTGAGTAATTCTACTGCCTTATTGCGTCTCTCTTTGAGTATTCTTAAAATTTCCTGAGGTCTGGATTGATCGCCTTTTAAGGCTTCCAAAGCACCGTACTGGATAAAATGATTGGGACACGACTCATCATTAGTATTAAGCCGGGCATAAATCTCGGCTATCTGTTTGCAGGCTACAGCAGTTCCAAGCCTTTTAACTCTATCTGCAATTCTCATCCCGTTAGAAATCCCCTTCCCAAAAATTATTTTTATGCTCAAGTAATTCATCACCCCTACTGAAAAATTTCTAACGGGACTCATATCATTCCTTTATCAAGAAAGCTTTTCGGTTATCAGCCTTAACAGCGCCTGAGAATCAAAAGGTTTTACAACATACCCGTCTGCACCTGCCTGAAGGCCTTTCATAACTTCTATTTCCTGGCCAAGGGCAGAAAGAATTATGACAGGTATATTTGAAGTTTTCTGGATTTCCTTAATTCGTTTAGTAGCTTCAATGCCGTCCATTTCAGGCATCATCATATCCATTAATATTAAATCAGGCATTGCTTCTTCTACAATTTCAAGAGCCCTCCTGCCATTTTCGCAACTAATAACTTCATATTTTTCCCTTTCAAGCATAAACATTAATAGCTTTGTGGTGGTAGGGTTATCTTCAACAATCATTATTTTATTATTCATTTTTTTCCTCATTCCTCATCACCTATTCCTCTTTTTCGCTTTTTCTGGCACATATTGCTATATCAAGCAGGAAATTCAGAGCTTTACTCTCCTTCATTTCTTCCTGAGTTATAACCTCAAAAGGCATATTTTCCTTGTCCATAGCCGCAGTTAATTTATTTAACATTTGCATATCCATGCCTGCTACTTCACCTGGCATTAAGAATAGAGCTATATCAACATTGTTTGTATTTGCCATGTGCGATAACTTATCATAATTAATATCCATGTCAGTGGAATAATGATTTGTAAAAAACGGCCTGATATAAAAATTAAATTTCTTCTGTGTAGTAAGTTTATCCAATTTATCAACAATGCCGGAAAATAACTCATCTGACCCTTCAGGTAAAAAGTAACCTGCTTTTATTTCCCTGATATTTTCCCTTTCTTCTCCTATAGTTTTTTCTTTAAAATCAGGTTTTTCAGTTTTTTCTTTCTTTTCAGTTTTTTCCAGGGGCGCTTTCTTTATAACTTTTTCTCTTACAGGCTCAGGCTCTTTTTCTTCAATTTCAACTTTTTCTACCTGAGCAGGAGCAGATGCCACAGTTTCGTACTCTTTGCAGTTAGTGCAGTAGTGTTTATTATATTCGGAAACATACACAAGTGGTAAATTACATCTCTTACACCTTTTTTCTATACCCGGCGGCTGCGCCATAAATCTCTGAGGTTGCTGATATGGCACAGCATATGGTTGAACCGGCTCTATGTACATTCCACAAACTGTGCAGTACCACTTCTGATACTGCGGAATAAAAGTCAGTTGATTACCACACCTTGAACACAGATTTGTTAACTGCTGGGAAGGCATAAAAGGCGGACTTTGCGGTACTGGCGGCGGCGGATAAACCTGCTGCTGCACAGAAGGCATTACTTCTTTCTTAATTTCTTTTTTTGAAACTTCTTCATCTTTTTCATCAGGAAGAATATTTCTTATAATATCCCTGATAAAATCCAGCGTTATCTCATCATTAGAAAGCTGCTGGTACGCGTATATTTTATTTATTATTCCTTCAAGTTCCCTTATGTTTGAAGTAAGTCTCTCGGCAATATAGTCGTTTATATCTTCAGTTATTTTTATGCCCACCTTTTCGGATTTTTTATTTAAAATAGCCTTCCGCGTTTCATAATTAGGCGCTTTTATATCAGTTGTCAATCCCCATTCAAACCGTGATTTTAAACGGTCTTCCAGTATCGCAAGTTTCTTTGGCGGTTTATCAGATGTAATAACAATCTGCTTTCCAACTTCATACATTTCATTAAAAATTTGAAAAAACTCCTCCTGGGTTGATTCAGACCGCTCTAAAAACTGAATGTCATCTATCAGCAGCAAATTAATCCCTTTATACTTTGCTCTCATATCCTTAAGCGACCCGCTCCCTATGGAATCCACAACTTCCCTGATAAATTCACCTGTTGGTATATAAACAATAGTAAAATCAGGAAATTTATTCCTTACATGATTTCCTATTGAATGCATAAGATGGGTCTTCCCCAGGCCAACACCGCCATATATGAAAAGCGGGTTATAGTTCTTGCCGGGACTCTCTGCAACAGATTTGCACGCCGCATATGTAAATCTTGTACTTGCTCCAACAACAAAATTTTTAAAAGTATATTCTGTATTTAATCTTACATGATTAACTTTTACGCTACTTTTTTCTTTTTTTTCCTCAACTGTAACCTGTTCAAACCGCGGGATTTTAGTATCCTTAATTTTACTATCCTTATGTAAAGCTATAGCTTTATATAACTGGGATTTCAATTTATCTCTTACCTTATCTGTCAAATCATACAGGTAGAATGACCAATCGTAATTCTTATCGGTTGAAGGAAAAGGTCTGCTTGAAATACTACTCAGCTTTTTTACAAGTTCCTTAACATCTTCCTCGGTACACGACAGATTTAATTTATACCGATTTTTATCACTGGAACTTGGAGCAGGTTCTAAAAAATAATTTTTTAATACCATTTACTTTATATTAAACTTTTAATTTTTTCTATTAAATCATTGTATTTATCATTAAATTCTTCCACCAACTCATCCCTTTTCTTTCTTAAACTATTATATGCTACCTGGTTTTTCATGCCTTTTACATTAATTTTATAATTTATAATTCCGCTTCTAAAACAAGCACCTGCAAGTTCAAGTGAAATAGCAACATCTGTTAATATTACAGTATAACTGTCAATATCCTGCATCCCGATTAATTTAATTAATTCCAGGCTCTGATTTGAAATTTCCAATGATACTTCTGCTGACTCTTTAAGAGCTTTCTCTATCCTTTCACCGCCAATTTTCCATGATGCCATTACCTCTTTAAACTTTTCAATATCTTCATCTGCAAGCTCCAGTGACTTTTTCTGTATATCTAAAAGCTGTTTTTCAAATCTTAAAGGCTCTTCAATATCGCCGACTTTCTTTAATATGGCGATCCTTAAAGACATCAGCATTAAGCCGGTAGCAATAGAATTAACCACGCCAACAGCATTCCCGCCACCGGGCGTTGAATCTGATGAAGATAGACTTTCAATATAATCTTTCATTTATTTTTCCCTCCTCAATTAACAGCTTTTACCATAGCATCAGACGCTTCAATCATTCCTATCAGACCTTTCGTTTCAATCATCCCTAATGCAAGTTTAGTTTCTGCCATTTCTCCGCCTTTTATTATGGAATGGGGAAGTAAGCATAAGGGAGTAGGGAAAAATATCTTCTTTCTTCAGCGAAGCATTCTTCCAACTTCTATCTTTCCTCTTCCCTCATTCCTTCTTTTACAATTGCAACTGAGGCAGACGCTCCTATCCTCGTAGCGCCAGCTTCAATCATACTTTTTACATCCTCACCTGTTTTTATTCCGCCTGACGCCTTTACCCCCATTGCGGGACCAACTGTTTCCCTCATTAATTTTATATCTTCTACTGTAGCGCCACCAGGGCCAAACCCTGTTGATGTCTTAACGAAATCCGCGCCTGCGGATTTCGCCAGCAGGGAAGCTTTAACAATCTGTTCTTTATTCAGCAGGGCAGTTTCAAGAATTACTTTTAAAATCTTGCCCCCGGTTGCATCCCGAACTGCTTTTATGTCGTCTTTTACAAGCTGATAATTACCTGATTTTAATGCGCCGACATTTATAACCATATCTATTTCATCTGCGCCATTTGCCATTGCGTCCCTTGCCTCAATTGCCTTTACTGCAGATGTTGTAGCTCCAAGAGGAAACCCCACCACAGTAGTTACTCCTACAGGACTGTCCTTCAGAAGCTGGCTGGCAAATCTTACATTACTTGGATTAACACACACAGTAGCAAAATTATACTGTTTTGCTTCTTCACATAGTTTACCAATCTGCTCTTCGGTAGCATCAGCTTTTAAAAAAGTGTGATCAATATAAGGGGCGACATCACCTGCCACGCTTTCATTAACCTGTTCTGATGAAATTCTTGAAGCGCCGGCATTAATAATAGCTTTTACATCTTCCGTTCTGTTAATTACACAGAGTCCGCATTCAATGCATTCATCAATATTACCATCGCATAATACAGGAGATTTCAATAGTTCTAATTTTTTATTCAGGTTTAACAATTCTGCTGATTCACGGGCAAGATTCTTTGCTATAGTAATCTTTACACCTAAATTTTTTAACATGTTAATTATTTCATTAACTTTTTTCATATATATTGAAGTAGCAGGCAGCACGATGAACCTTCATCAAAAACTAAAAGTAATTTCTTTCCATGTAAAGTCGAATGTTTCCTTGTTGCCCAGACATTCCCAATAACTTTTGCTACTATCATAAAAATGTAAATTTTAATATGTCATTTTTAGGTCTCAATTATTTTCATCTCCTTTTGTGAGCCGAAGGTTCATGTCTGTTTCTCTATTAAATCCAGCCTTCTCTGGTGGCGTCCTCCTTCAAATTCCGTATGAAAAAACCTGTCCAAAATAAATTTCGATTTCTTAAGACCTGTAAAATTTGCGCCAAGACACAATACATTGGCATTGTTATGCCTGATGGCCATTTCAACTGTTGCTGGGCCCCTAACGGTTGCAGCCCTGATGCCTTTAAACCTGTTAGCTGCAATACATACTCCAATACCGCTTCCACAGATTAATATACCTTTTTCAGCTTTTCCATCTATTATGGTTTTAGCAACCTTTTGAGCATATACAGGATAATCTACAGCCTTATTGCCATTATCTGTTCCGACATCAATAATATTGTAGTTCTTCCCGAACAAAAAGCCTTTAATTCTTTCTTTTAACATAAAGCCCCTGTGGTCACTGCCTATAACTATATTCATTTAAAATTCCCTTCTTCTGTTTCTTTAATTTTATTCAGCCTTCTTTCATGTCTTCAGGACTTTATCTTCCCATTCCGGAAAATTCTTTCTGCTCCTGTTTTGCAATAACTATTGCATCTTCCATTGATAACCTCCACTAAAGTTAACTTAAAAAAACCTCTGTTCCACTCACTAAATCACAGGAATTTGCCTCATCTGTGTCAATATGACATTCAAGGCAATAATTTTCACTGACTCTGACAAGCACATCCTCAAAGACCACTGACCGCGGCGGCCGTGTTCTAACTCTTACTAACTGACCATCATTAACTTTAAAAAACCGGGCATCTGAAGGGGACATATGAACATGCCTTTTAGCTACTATTATCCCTTCGCTTAACAAAACCGAACCATATGGCCCAACCAGACGTAGCCCTTCAGTACCCTTAATATCACCCGAACTTCTCAGTTCAACTTTCACCCCGAGAGTATAACTGTCAGTCCTGGATATTTCTACCTGCGAATAATATCTCGGAGGACCAAGAACTCTTACTTTTTTAAGGGTATTTTTCGGGCCTAGTATGTTTACGGTTTCCTGTGAGGCGTATTCCCTTGGCTGCATTAAATCTCTCAACTTTTTAAGTTTGTATCCGGTACCGAATAATTTTTCAATATCGGCTTCTTTTAAATGTACATGACGGTTGGATACATTACAAATTATAGGTTTTCCTGAACGCTCAAGCCTGAGCATTATCGCCTATAATCTTTGAATTTTCCATATACTTTTTTCAAAATTTTACTAAACTTGCAAATGACTCTGCATCAAGACTTGCTCCACCAACAAGTCCTCCATCAAGATTTTCCTGAACCATTAAATCTGCTATATTGTCAGGTTTAACACTGCCGCCATATAAAATCCTTATAGATTGAGCGAACTCCTCGCCATACATATCAGATAATGTATCCCTTATAAACTTATGGGCTTCTTCAGCCTGCTCGGAAGTTGCGGTTTTACCTGTGCCAATTGCCCATACAGGTTCATAAGCTATTACAATACTCTTCTGTTCTTCAACAGTTAAATCCTTAAAACCATCCCTCAGTTGCTTCTTTAAAACATCAAATGTTTTATCATTTTCTCTCTCATGAAGCGTTTCACCAATACACACAATTGGTTTTAAACCTTCATTTACAGCAGCTTTAATCTTTTTATTTACAATCTCATCCGTGCATCCGAAATACTGTCTCCGCTCAGAGTGCCCGATAATAACCCAGTTACATTCACAATCTTTAAGCATCTTAGCTGATATCTCACCTGTATATGCACCACTTTTTTCAAAGTAAAAATTCTGTGCGCCTAATCCAATATTTGTGCCTTTAATTAACTCTGAAATAACTACTAAACTTGTAAATGGCGGAGCTATTACTATATCTACATCATTTACATCCTTTACCATCTCCTTTAAAGTTTTTACCATTAACACAGCTTCGGTGTTAGTCTTATTCATTTTCCAGTTTCCTGCTATAAGTGGTTTCCTCATAAGTTGACCTCCATTCAGTCGTTCACTCGCTCCCTCATCCATAATTTTAATTCCAAAACTATCAGCTGTTTCATATGCCATTAGAGTAACAATAGTTTTAGGCGTTACTATAACTCTTTTCTCCCCCTTATTTCATGCTGACACAATGTCAACATTCCTTAAAATTCTCATTGTATAAATATACTAAATCCAATTAATTAAATCAAACAACCTATTTCATTTCTATATAGTGTTAGTTAAAAATTAAAAGTGCATATTTATTTAAGATTTAAGTTTTAAAAGTGCACACTTTAAAATACATAAAAATTCCTTATCATTTTGACCGGAACAGAATCAAAAGGAGGTCACTATGGTACAACTACACAAAAAGTTTACGGATGCTCAAGTCAAAAAGCTTATGCAGCAGTATTTAAACAAAGAACTTAAAAGGGAATATCTGCAAGATATTCTTGGTATCAAAAAACGGCGGTTTTTCATTCTGTTCTGTCTCGTCTGCAATTTTGCCAAAAAATTCTCGGTTTCTGAGTCGCACATCTTTAAATAACCTTTTTGTGATTCAGTTTTAGCGGGAATAGTGTCAGATAGTTTTGGCGGAGTATATTTAGGGATATTAATATCTTTAATCTTGTTAATGGCAGTTTCAATTTCTCTGGCTTTGAGCTTTGCTTTTCTTTCATTACTGAGGACCAGAAACGACTGCCATCTTTGCTGGCTTTCTCTAACCCACTCACTGAATTCAGAAGTATAATGAGAAGAGAAAAAAGGTTTACCCTGAGCAATACTATCCAAATTTACACTGCCGGCACTTGAACCGTAACCCATTTCATCGGAACCGCTGTAGGGACTTACTGAATAATCGACAGCACAAGTTCTCCAGTCAGCGCAGCCGTATTCACCCCAACTGGCACACCACAGAGCCAAACTCTGAGCGATAACACCATACTTCTTGTTGATTCACATGACTGTTTTGTTGGAAACGGTCCGAGGCTCGGAAGCGTTGGTATATAAGAAACACCTACTGACGGACAATTTGTTAGCCTTAACTGAGCATTAAAATACCATCCTGACTCAACTGGTTTATTCAAAAATAAACATAAAAGGACTAAAAGCAGTAAAATTAAGCGTACAGATTTAGTTATATTTCTAAATATGGTATATACACAATACATTGTTTTTAATTATATATATATCCATTATTGTCAACAACTCTCCAAAATTCGGCATGGCTGCTTGGACCTCCGTCAAAATCAGCGTTTCGGACTGAAAAATCAAATTCTATATGCCTATTCATACTTATCTGCCATTAAACCTAAATTTTTCAGACGATTCTTTAAAAAAGACTTCCAGTGTTAGCGTGCGAAGCACACCCAAAAATTTTTGTGAAAAATCCGAAAATACGGAATGGTCGGGGTGGTCGGATTTGAACCGACGACCTCTCGGTCCCGAACCGAGTGCTCTACCAAACTAAGCCACACCCCGATTATCTATAGCGGAAAGTAAAAAGTTTTAAAGTTTAAAGCCAAGCAACATCTCTACATGCTTTCAGGCGCACTGACTCCTACTAAATACAGCCCATTCTTTATTATTTCTTTTACTGCTTTTAAAAGAAGCAGCCTGGGTTCTTCTTTTTCGCTTCCTAAAACCCTGACAACATCATAGTACTTATGAAAAACAGTTGCTGTTTCTCTCAAATAGTCAGTAATCAAATGAGGCGCCATTAAATCTATACATTTATACAGCAAATATGGAAAATGCGCAAGCATCTTGATAATCTCTCTTTCCTCCGAGGCGAGTTCCGTTACTTTCATAGAATCTAAAGATTCAGGGGATCTTCCTGATTTTTTAAATACTGAACAAATTCTTGCATGTGAATACTGCACATAATATACAGGATTCTTTTTGCTTTCCTGTTTTGCAAGCTCAAGGTCAAATTCAAGCGGCGCATCTGCGCTTCTCATTAATAGAAAAAATCTTGCTGCATCCTTACCAACCTCATCAATTACTTCTTTTAAAGTTACAAATTCACCTGCCCTTGTTGACATAGATATTCTTTCATTTCCCCTTTTTAAATTAACAAGCTGATAGAGCAGAATATCTATCTTTTTTCTGCCTTCAAACCCCAAAGCTTTCCAGAATGCCATAATCCTTGGAATATAACCATGATGGTCAGCTCCCCAGATATTCACGAGATTTGGAAACCTGCCTGCCTTATCATTGTGATATGCACAGTCAGAAGCAAAATAAGTTAAATCACCGCCTTTCTTTATTAAAACCCTGTCCATATCATCACCAAACTTTGTTGAGCTAAACCACAATGCGCCGTCCTTTTCATAAGTCAGGTTATTCTTCTTAAAAATTTCAATTATTTCTTTAACTTTATTTTCTTTAATTAATTTTTTTTCAGAAAACAAATTGTCAT
>JAIVZN010000069.1:0-10344 GCA_048634875.1 Deltaproteobacteria bacterium
CCAGATGCTTTTTGGGATATACGTCGCCGTAGCCCACCGTCGACATCGTGACGATCGTCCACCAGACCCCGGTGGCAACGCCTTGGAGGTAGCTTGTGTGGAAGTGTCCGTCTTCCTCACGCTCGATGAACCAGATGATGTGACCTGCGATGATCATGTAGACGATGACCAGAATGATGCCGAATACGACGTTTCTTGTGAAGATCTGGGATAACAGGTCTGGCGTGGGTTCTTTTTCGGCGATGATGCCAAGGTCAGCCAGATAGAATGGATGGCTGAACTCGAAAGAGCCGAGCCTCTCTGAGGTGATGGTCGTAGCCGCGATACCGAAATCGACCCTTCCCTCCCTTATCGATGTTAGGTGCGTTGGAATGTCTGGGTCGACGTGATAGGAGATAGAGACAGGCTTCTCCAGTTGAGCCAGTATATGTTCGAGGAGGTCGATGCTAAACCCGCTCACCGAACCATCATCTGCAACGATTATGAAGGGTTCCGCAGGTTTTACGCCCACCACGAGCTCGGACTCGCCGCTCGCCTGGGAAGCACACAGGACACAAAAGAATTAGACGGAAAGAAACACCTTGTAGAAAAAGATGCCACCATACTTTTTGCGGATATAAGAAATTTTTCAAAGGTTACGGAAGATGTAACTCCTACAAAAATAGTTGATTTGATAACCGACTATGTTTCAATTATGATCTCTGCTGTTTCTAAATATCGTGGGATTTTGGATAAGAGCATGGGAGATGGAATAATGGCTTTTTGGGGCGACTTTAATGAGGGAAAAGAAAGTGAGAAAGAAGACGCGCCTGTAAATGCTATACTTTGCGGATTAAAGATACAGGAAATGGTTAGAAAATTTAATGAAAAATATAAAAAATCACTTCAAGTAGGAATAGGAATAAATAGTGGAAAAGTTGCAGCATGTGTTATAGGAACAAGAAGAAGAGCAGATTACACGATTATTGGAGGTTCGGTAAATCTTGCAGAAAGAATTGAGAAAGAAAGCAAAGGATCTCAAGTTTACATAGGGGAGGATACATACTGTAAAGTAAAAGAACGTAAAGATATTTATATTAAATTTAGTACCTTCGGATTAGTTGGGGTAAGAGGTAGGAAGGAAAAAATCCAAATTTATGAAGTTTTAGAATTGAGAGGAAGAAAGGAAAAAGAATAGATAAAGAAAATGACAACTTATGACTTACAACTTACAGCTTATGCAGCATTTATATTCGGGCTCTTTTTAGGGAGTTTTGCCAATGTGTGTATATGGCGTATTCCTGAAGGTATTTCTATAGTAAAACCGCGCTCTTTTTGTCCAGAGTGTAAAAGAAAAATCCCGTGGTATTACAATATACCTATGTTAAGTTATATATTTTTAAAAGGGAAATGCGCATTTTGTAAAAATCCTATCAGCGTAAGATATCCAATAGTTGAATTACTTACAGGTATTGTAACTGCATCATGGTTTATAAAGTTTGAATTGCCTCAAGCTTTTGTTTTTGTAGTGTTTGGATTAATTTTAATTATTATTTCAGGTATAGATTTTAAGCATTTTATTATACCACAGCCTCTGACATATTTTTTAATGGTAACCGGAGTTTTATCATCGTCAATTAATCCCTATATGGAAAATATATATGCGAACAGAATTTTTTATTCTATTTTCTGCCTGATTGCAGGAGGAAGTGTAATTCTTTTAATCAGAATACTCGGCAATGTTGCCTTTAAAAAGGAAGCTATGGGTTTAGGTGATGTTAAACTGATGATGGGAATTGGTTCATTTACAGGACTAAGTGGAATATTCTGGACTTTATTTATTGCCAGTATTTTCGGGAGTATTGTAGGAGTTACTATGATACTCCGAGGCGCAAAAGGCAGATTGGAATATATACCATTCGGCCCATATCTTGCAACGGGCGCAATTTTATATGTACATTTCTCTGAATTAATTAATAAAGTCTGGACATTATATTTTTAGGTAATCAAAATTAATTTTTAGGTTTAATAAATAGCTATATGGATGTCAATAAGAGCTTGACAAAGTTTTTGAATAATTTTATACCTGTTATAAGTATAGAGGATTTGAATATTATTTAGAAGAAGAAAAAATAAGAAATTATGGTACTTGGCCGATAGAAAAAAGGTTAAAGTGGCTTTCACAATTCAATGAGTTCAGAAGATATTACCCGAAAGAAATAATAGAAAGCCATGAAAAATACAGAAAAGGATGATTGAATTTAAAAGGTGTTTTTTATATAATGAAAACAATTAGTTTTGTAATACTTGCTGCCGGAAAAGGGGTCCGGATGAAATCTTCTGTTCCAAAGCCTCTTTTGAGAGTAGGCAATAAAACTATGCTAAGGCGGGTTATAGAATCTGCTAAAGAGTTAAACCCTGAAAAATTAGTTGTTGTTGTCAGCAGCAAGAAAGTTGAAGATAAGATAAAAGATTTAGATATAGATACGGCATGGCAGAAAAAGCCTGTAGGAACAGCAGATGCCCTCGGAGTTGCTCTTTTTAAGTGCGCAGATAATGGCGATGTGATACTGAGTTGTTCGGATATTCCTCTTGTGACAGGTAAGATTTTTAATGACCTGTATGAAAAACATAAAAGGAATAATAATTACATTACAATTTTAACTTCAGAAGTTCCTGAGCCAAAAGGGTATGGCAGGGTTATAAAAAAGAAAAATGAAGTTGTAAAAATTGTTGAAGAAAAGGAACTTAGAGAAGAAGAAAGGAAAATTAAATTAATTAACAGTGGAATTTATTGTATGGAGCGCAAGAATTTAGAAAAATATTTAAAAAGAATAAAAAAGTCTGCTGTTAAAGGAGAATATTATCTCACAGACCTTATTGCGATTGTAATTAAGGAAGGTTTGAAGGTTGGCGAATTTATGTGTGATTATAAGAATATACAGGGAATTAATACTAAAGCACAGTTAAAAGAAGTATGGGAGACATTAAAAAATGTATAGAAAATTAAAGATATTTTCAGGAAATTCAAATCGGAAACTTGCCAGAAGTATTTGTAATTATCTTGGAGTAAAGTTAAACAATGCAAAGATTTCAGAGTTTGCAGATGGCGAGTGTAAAGTAAGGATACTTGAAAATGTAAGGGGCGCAGATTCTTTTGTTATACAGTCAACATCACAGCCGGTAAATCACAATTTAATGGAGTTGTTAATAATGATTGATGCTTTAAAAAGAGCATCTGCTAAAAGAATAACTGCAGTTGTCCCTTATTTCGGATACGCCAGGCAGGATAGAAAAGACAGCCCCCGTGTGCCTATATCTGCAAAACTTGTAGCAAATCTTCTTCAGGTAGCAGGAGCAAATAGAATTCTTTTAATGGATATACATGCGCAGCAGATACAGGGTTTTTTTGATTGCCCTGTAGATAATCTGCTTGCCTTACCTGTTATAGTGAATTATTTGAAAAAGAAAAATATTGACAGGCTTACTATTGTTGCGCCTGATACAGGAGGGGTGGTGCGGGCAAAGGAATTAGCCAAGAAAATGAGAGCGCGGCTTGTTCTTGTCGATAAACGGAGGCCAGCATCAAATGTTGCAAAAGTCTATCATGTAATTGGGAATGTTAAAGGCAGAAACACTGTAATTCTTGATGATATAGTTGATACTGCAGGAACTCTCAGGGAGGTTTCTTCAGCAATAAAGAAGGCTGGAGCGAAAACTGTTTATGCTGCATGTACTCATGGAGTCCTTTCAGATTCTGCAGTAGAGAAGATAAAAAATAGTAATATAAAAGAACTGTTAACAACAGATACAATAGATATTCCAAGGGAAAAACGGATATCAAAGGTTAAAGTTTTATCTGTTGCTCTGCTTCTTGGTGAAGCAATAAAAAGGATACATGAGGAGACTTCGGTTAGTGATTTATTTATTTAAAGGAGATAAGAGATGACTGATGAAATAAAACTTAGTGTTGATATCAGGAAGGATTTTTCCGGGAGCAGGCTGAATGAGTTAAGACAACAGGAAAAGATCCCGGCAGTATTATATGGCCCTGAAATAGAAAGTACTTCCATAGTAATTGATGAAAAGGAATTTAAATCGGTAATATCTACAGAACACGGAGAGAATGTTCTTATAAAGCTGAAAGTTGCTAATAAAAAACCGCTTATGACATTAATCAAGGAGATTCAAATTCATCCTGTTACTATGAAGATTATGCATGTTGATATGTGTCAGATTAACCTGTCAGAGGAAATTGAAGTTGAAGTGCCTCTTGAGGTGGAAGGTACCTCGCCCGGAGTAGCCACGGACGGCGGTGTGTTAGAACACATAATAAGAACTGTTAAAGTAAAATGTTTGCCAACTAAAATTCCTGATAAACTTGTGCTGAATGTTTCTAACTTAGAGATTGGCAGTGGACTTAAGATAAAGGATATACCTGAAATAGAAGGGATAGAAATACTTGAAGATGAAGATGCGCTTGCTGTAAATGTAGTGCAACCGTCAGAGTATAAGGAACCGGAAGAAGAAGAAAAAGAAGAACTTGAAAAGGAAGGTGAACCTGAGGTAATCGGGCAGAAGGAAAAAGAGGGGAAAGTAGAAGAAGAAGAACCGGCTAAATAAGCATAATTTGAAAAAAATAATAATTGTTGGCTTAGGCAACCCTGAATCTAAATATGAAAATACCCGGCACAACCTCGGGTTTAAGTTTGTAGATACTCTTGTTAGTAAATTTAAAAAAAACAGAGATTGTCCGTTTTTATATGCAGAAGCACAAAAGTTTATAGCGGTAAAACCTTTGACCTATATGAATAGAAGCGGAATTGCAGTCAGATGTATTATAAATAAATTAAATATAGATTTGGAAAAGTTGCTTGTAATTTGCGATGATTTTAATTTACCTCACGGAAAATTAAGATTAAGACCTTCAGGTTCTTCAGGAGGGCATAATGGGCTTCAGTCAATAATAGATTATACAGGCACAACAGAGTTTCCAAGGTTAAGATTGGGTATTGGCGGTATGGATGTTATTGATAAGATAGGATATGTACTTGAAAATTTCAATAGAAGGGAATTAAAAATTATTGAAGATATGCTGATAGATGCCCGTTTGTTTGTTGATTATTATATTAAAAACGGGATTGATAGTACAATGAATAAATTT
Organism: Deltaproteobacteria bacterium; assembly: GCA_048634875.1. Classification (GTDB taxonomy): domain Bacteria; phylum CG03; class SLGR01; order SLGR01; family JBDRKX01; genus JAIVZN01. The sequence continues at coordinate 5,144 of JAIVZN010000069.1, forward strand.
AATTCAAAAATCGTAAAGGGTAAAGAGTAAAGGGTAAATTTTTACTGATGGCTGGAAAAATTACAAAGAGAATAAAAAATCAGTTTTTAACAGGTTTAATTGTATTACTTCCCTTAGGTTTAACTGTCTGGGTGGTGTGGATACTTTTTAAGCTGATAGGCAAAAGGTTTCTGCCGTTATTTGAAAGTATCCCTGATATTGCAGCGCTTCCAATGCCTGCCCAGATGGGTATAAGCGCTGTTTTAACTATTGTAATAATATGGTTTATCGGATTCTGGGCAAGAAATTATATCGGGCGGGTAGTTCTTAAGTGGTTTGAGAAACTTGTCTTTAAGATGCCGATTGTTTCAAAGATTTACAGGACAATGAGAAAGATTACTGACACCATGTTTGTAAATAAGCAGGCTTTTAAGACAGTTGCCTTAATAGAATATCCAAGGAACGGAATATATACAATAGTATTTGTAACAAATGATACTGTACGAGAAGGATTTGTAACAGTTTTTGTGCCTTCTACGCCGAATCCAACTACGGGGTATTGTATCGTTCTTCCAAAAGAAGATGTTAATGTTCTTCCAATTACTGTTAAGGAGGCAATGGAATTTATATTTTCAGGTGGCATGATAGTGCCGGAAGAACTCAGGTTTGAAGGAATGAGGAAAGATGGCAGAGGAGGATAGATGTTTGCTGGTGAATTAAGTTCAATTTGGATAGCACTTATTTGTAGTGTAATAGGTTTAATTTTTGTCGGGGTTACTGCTCATAGTGTTCTAAAGGCATATCCGGGTAATCAGAAAGTACGTTCAATTTCGCGGTTGATACAGAAAGGGGCAATGGCATTTTTAAAGAGGGAGTACAACTGGATTCTGATTTTTGTTATTGTGCTTGCTGTAATAATATTTTTTGCAATTGCCAAGAAAACTGCATTTGCATTTGTAATTGGAGCAGGATGCTCTATTCTTGCAGGCTATATAGGCATGAGAGTAGCAACATCAGCAAACGGGAGGACTGCGCAGGCAGCAACTGAGAGTATAACGAAAGCGCTTGGTGTGGCTTTCCCCGGTGGAGCTGTTATGGGTGTGAGCGTTGTAGGACTCGGTCTTTTAGGGCTCTCTGCTGTGTATCTTCTTTTTATGTGGCATGCTGATTTCAACCAGTATTACTTAATAGATAAAATAAAAGAAGCTACTTCTTTAATCATAGGTTTCAGCATGGGCGCTTCATCTGTTGCTCTTTTTAGCAGGGTAGGCGGAGGAATATATACAAAGGCAGCGGATGTGGGCGCTGATCTTGTAGGCAAGGTAGAAGCTGGTATTCCCGAAGATGACCCGCGTAACCCTGCGGTTATTGCTGATAATGTCGGAGATAATGTTGGCGATGTTGCCGGTATGGGCGCTGATTTATTTGAATCCTATGTTGGAGCAATTATTGCTGCATGTGTTATTGCTCAAGCAGCGTCAAACACTCATGGTATTATGCTTGTGTTTTTACTTGCCGGGTGGGGGATAATTTCTTCAATAATAGGAGTCTTTTTTGTAAAAACAGGTTCTGCTCATCCTCAAAAGGCTCTCCGTAATGGAATGATAGCTTCCTCCGTGGTTCTTTTAATCGGAGCATTCCTGCTTTCAAAGTTCTGGTATATAAGTTTTTCTCCGTTCTGGGCAGTTTTTGTCGGACTTGTTGCAGGAATAGTTGTCGGATATACTGCGGAAATATTTACTTCAGGCAAAGTTGTTCGGAATATTGCTAAATCCTCACAGACAGGGCCTGCTACAAATATTTTAGCAGGTACGGCAGCAGGCATGTTTTCAACAGCTCTGCCTCTTGTGACCATTGCAATAGCAATAGTTATTGCATACAGCGCTGAGGGCACCTTTGGTGTTGCGCTTGCAGCAATCGGTATGCTTTCAATAACAGGTATGACAGTGGCAGTGGATGCTTATGGACCGATTGCCGATAATGCAGCGGGAATTGCAGAAATGGCAGGGATGGGTGAAGAAGTAAGAAAAAGGGCTGAAGCGCTTGATGCAGTAGGGAATACTACTGCAGCAGTAGGTAAAGGATTTGCAATAGGTTCTGCAGCCCTTACTGCTCTTGCTCTTTTTGCTGCGTATGCAATGACTACAAACCTTCAAATGATTGATATTTTAAAGCCTTCTGTTGTAGCGGGTATGTTTATTGGCGGTGTTGTGCCATTTGTTTTTTCAGCAGCAACTATGAGCGCTGTTAGCAAAGCTGCATTTCAGGTTGTTGAAGAAGTGCGCAGGCAATTCAGGGATATTGCTGGACTTATGGAAGGAACAGTTGAACCTGATTCAGATCGTTGTGTTGATATAACAACAAGAAGCGCTCTAAAAGAAATGATTCTCCCTGGAATCATGGCAGTGATAGTTCCAGTTATTGTCGGTTCCATATTAGGTATGCAGGCATTGGGCGGTTTTTTAGCAGGCAGTTTAATTTCCGGAGTTCCGCTGGCAATCTTTTTAGCAAATGCAGGCGGCGCATGGGATAATGCAAAGAAATGGGTAGAAGAAGGAAACCTCGGAGGAAAAGGCTCGGAAGTACATAAAGCAACTGTTATAGGTGATACAGTGGGCGACCCGTTTAAAGATACATCGGGTCCTTCCTTGAATATATTGTTGAAACTGATGGCTGTAGTGTCTCTGGCGTTTTCAGGTGTTATAGCTGAAATCCACTTTTTCCTGGTAACTTTGTTTTGAACTGCGGTATCATAGGTCTGCCGAATGTCGGTAAGACTTTACTCTTTAATTTACTCACATCTAACAATGCGCCCAGTTCAAATTATCCGTATTGTACGGTTGAACCGAATACAGGTGTAGCTATAGTCAAAGATTCCCGAATGCATAAACTCGCAGAACTTATACCTGGAGCAAAAGTAACTTATCCTCATATTAAATTTGTTGATGTGGCAGGATTGCCTCCGGGCGCTTCAAAAGGCGAGGGGCTTGGAAATCAGTTTCTTTCCAATATCAGAAATGCAGATAGCCTTCTTCATGTTGTAAGGGCATTTAGTTCGGCTGAAGTTTCAAGACTTGATAAAGATCCTTCTTCCCCTCAAAGAGACATAGAGTTAGTTGAAACTGAACTGTATCTTGCTGATATTGATATAGTAGAAAAAAGAATTAAAGAAAATCCTTCTTCGGATTACTGGAAAGAAGCAATGGAGAAACTTGTGAAAGAAGTTCCTCCGGAAATTGATGAAGAAGGTGTGTTGCTGACTCCAAAATCAAGGATTGTTGTAATTAATATAACAACAGGCATGGGGAAATCTGAAATTAAAGGAGGCAGGGCAATTTATATTGATGTTGCATTTCAGCAGGAGTTAACCGGGATGAGTGAAGAAGAAAGGGAATATTTTACCAGTGAAATGCCAGACTGGGAATCATCGGCCGAGACTATCTTTGAAGATGTGAAAAAGATGCTTGATATGATTACTTTCATAACTATTGTAGGCGGAAAAGAAATAAAAGGATATAATATTAAAAAAGGTTTGAGTGCATATGACGCTGCCGGTAAAATACATACAGATATACAGAAGGGTTTTATCAGGGCCAAGGTTTATAATTATAAAGATTTCAAAGAGAATGACTTCAATATTGATATACTTAAGAAAACCGGGAAATTTAGAATTGAAGGACGGGACTATGAGGTTCAGGACGGAGATATAATTGAAGTTATGTTTAATTGATTTTTGTTTTGTTGGTATTATTAAAATTAATTAATTTTTAAGTTGCTTAAATAGTTCAGATAGTTTGGCTAATTCGGCGGAAAATGTTAAACTTTGTTTTTATTGTTTGTTCATTGAATGATAGTGTGATTAAAAGACTCAATTGCCTTGGGAAATTACTAAAAAAAAGTTATAATGAACTTGATTGCTATGTGATTTAACATGGTATCATTTTGGACTCACACATATTTTTTGTTTTTTTTGAGTGTTCAAGTTTAAGCATTTTGTTGTCAATAATTAGCGCTTAGTACCCTCGTAGCTCAGTGGATAGAGCACAGGTTTCCTAAACCTTTTTTGGCATTCTCGCAAAACTCTCTTATCGTCAATAAATAGCATTACTGAAGTTGATTAAAAATGGTCTAATCGTACCCAACATGGTGACTATATGGTGATCACTTTTTAGGGATTTTTTTAAAAACCGGCAGAAGAATGTCTGAAATTGTGAGGGGGGTGGTAGAGAGGTTTTAATCCGCCTGTATAGAGTTTACATCCATTTTACAATAATCTATAATATCATATTAATTGGAGTATACTTATAAATACTATATTTGGGGAGGAAAATATTTTATATAATAGCTATAGGCATAGAAGGATTTTTGACAGGTAAACATAAATAGGATTATAAACTATATGCCAAAAATATTTCTTAATTATTTTTTGTATTGAATTTTTTATTAATGTATAGACTAAAAAAATTAGGAGGTATATTTTAATAAAGTATAAATTATTTCGAATAAGTATATGTATATTTTCAATAACTAAAATTGTAGCATTATCAGTTTGTTTTGCATGGAATACATATCAAGTTACAGACTCAAACTATAACAAAAGTTATTTTCAAAATACAGTTATTACATTAGACTCAGATAATAATGCACATATTGCTTGGCTTCAAGATTCGAGTGTGTATTATGTTAATAACATTAATAAATGGGAAAAGGTTTGTATAGTGGTTGGAACTGCACGCAATGTTCCTTCTATATGTGTAGATGCTAATAATGTAGTTTATATCGCATGGTGTGACACTAGGAACGGTCCAAATGGTGATGGTTCTGCATGGGATGTATACTATGCCAGTTCAGATGATGGATGGATAAATCATCTTATTACTGTTGGTCCCACTGTTGCTGTATATGATCCAGTTATTAAAGTTGACGAAACAGGAGAAATACATATTTCTTATAGAAAATTTACTACACAAGGAGATTGGCCATATAATCATCAGGTTTACTATACAAATAAAAAGAGTGGGTGGACTAAGACAAGAGTTTCTCACACTGTTTATAGTCGTATTTATTGGCATTCAATGGATATAGATAAAAATAATATTGTACATATAACATTTAGTAATGGAATGACGGGCTCTGATCCAGGAGATACTAATCACATATTCTATGCAAATTCATCAAACGGATGGAAGAATGTTCGAATTGATTCTAATGCCACTTCAAAC
>JAIVZN010000070.1:0-9977 GCA_048634875.1 Deltaproteobacteria bacterium
ATTTCAATGAATAAGAGCATCGCACTGAGCAATATCTACGCAAGGCAAATTCAAAAAATTAAAAAAGCAATAAGCACTCTACACGAAGATCTTCAATACGATTATGGCGAGGAATTAAAACCACTTCTGTGAAAGAGGCCTGTTAATATTAAATTCCAAAAATCAAATATATTCCCTTCTCATCCTTTCAGTCGCACATATGCATGACCTTAGCTTTATTTCAAAAGATATAAATATGAGAATAAAAGCCGAGGTGCTCGGGCTTGATGTGCAGGATTTTGAAAAAGCAAAAGTCAGGTTTGAAGGATTATACAGCGGCTGGAGAGAGATTGTTATAGCTGATGAACTTATAGATGAGTTTCACCGGCAGAAGAAACTTAAGCCGCTTGAAAAGGATTTATACCCGCAGGAGTTTGTGCTTCTTAAATCGGATATCAATGAACACAAGACAGGGCTTGCCAGGTATTGTCCGAAAGAAAAAATGCTTTTAAAACTTAAATATGATGAATACAGTCCATGGGGATTGCAGGCGTTGAATCTTCAGCAGAGGTTTGCTCTTGAAGCGCTGCTGAATGAAGATATTAAACTCGTTACATTGTTAGGTATAGCGGGTACAGGTAAGACACTGCTGGCGCTTGCATGTGCCATGTATCTTACTTTTGATAAGGAGATGTACCGTAAGATTTTAATATCAAGACCTATAGTTCCTCTTGGAAAAGATATTGGATATTTACCCGGAACCAAGAAAGAAAAACTTTATAACTGGATGGGCGCTTTTTATGATAACCTTGAGTTTCTTGTGCAAAGTCATAAAAACGCATTTAAAAGTGAAGGAAAGTTAAAGATTCCCGAAGCAGTTGATAGTTTATTTGATACGGGAAAACTTGAAATAGAGGCGCTTACCTACATGAGAGGAAGAAGTATCCCGAGGCAGTTTATGATAATAGATGAAGCGCAGAACCTTACCCCCCTTGAAGTAAAAACTGTTGTTTCAAGAGCCGGGAAAGATACAAAAGTCGTATTAACCGGCGATCCGTATCAAATAGACAGCCCATACCTGGATTCATCGTCAAACGGACTTACATATCTGGCAGAGAGATTTAAAGGTCAGGAAATATTTTCCCATATAACACTTGTGAAAAGTGAAAGAAGTAATCTTGCCGGTCTTTCAGCTAAATTATTATAAAAAGCCTGAATTTTAAATATTTTTATATCCTGTCTTAAAACTTGACAAAAATTTAAATTTTCTTATACTTAAAAATTCAAGATAAAAAAATGGGGTAAATGAGACGGATATGCCGGCGAGCCGGTGCAAAAGAGGATGAAAATTGTAGTTACCTCATTTATGAGGCGGCCCGATAAATCGGGCAACTACAGATATAAAACAAACGGTTATTTACGAGTGAAAGGAGGAGGATATAATGAAGATTAAACCACTGGGTGACAGGGTTATAGTAAAACCTTTGGAAAAAGAAGAAGAGAAGATAGGCGGAATTATAATTCCTGACACTGCAAAAGAAAAACCGCAGGAAGGGCATGTAGAAGCAGTTGGTCCCGGTAAGCTTACTGAAACAGGAAACCGTCTTCAGATGAATGTTAAAGAAGGAGATACTGTTCTCTATGGAAAATATTCCGGTACTGAAGTAAAAATAAATGGTGATGAATTCCTTATCATGCATGAAGATGATATATTTGGAATTATTGAGTGAGGTTGAAGGATCGGTTGAAAGAAAAATAAGGAGAGAAAGATATGGCAAAACAGTTAAAATTTAGAGATGATGCTGCACATGCATTATTAAGTGGTGTCCACAAGATGGCAAATGCTGTCCAGATAACACTTGGCCCAAAAGGCAGCCAGGTAATAATGGATAAAAGTTTTGGTTCACCCACTATTTCTTCAGATGGCGTAAGCATTGCCAAAGAGATTGAGCTTGAAGATAAGTTTGAAAATATGGGCGCACAGCTTTTAAAAGAAATTGCTTCAAAGACAAATGATGTTGCTGGAGATGGTACTACAACAGCAATAGTTCTTGGAAGAGCGATGATTCAGCAGGGTTTTAGAAATATAACTGCAGGTGCAAACTCAAGACATATAAAAGCAGGTATTGATAAAGCAGTGGATAAAGTTGTTGAACATGTTCGTAAGGAAGCAAAACATATAAAAAACCGTGATGAGATAGCGCAGGTGGCTTCAATTTCAGCTGCGGACAGAGAAATAGGTAATCTGATTGCTGATGCTATGGATAAGGTTGGAAGAGATGGCGTTATATCGGTTGAAGAGGGAAAAGGCGCTCAGACTGAACTTGATGTTGTAGAAGGAATGCAGTTTGACAGGGGTTATCTTTCACCTTATTTTGTTACTGATGCTGAAAGAATGGAAGCAGTCCTTGATGACCCGTATATTCTTATAACAGATAAGAAAATTTCAAGTATGCAGGATTTACTTCCGCTTCTTGAACAGATTGCAAAAACAGGAAGTTCATTCCTTTTGATAGCTGAAGATATTGATGGTGAAGCGCTTGCAACACTTGTGGTAAATAAGATTAGAGGTACCCTTAAGTGTGTTGCAGTAAAAGCTCCTGGTTTTGGCGATAGAAGGAAAGAGATGCTTGAGGATTTATCTATTCTCACTGCCGGGAAAGTAATTTCAGAAGAACTTGGGGTTAAATTAGAAAAAGCTGCCATCAACATGCTCGGCAAGGCAAAGAGGATTACAGTTGATAATGAAAATACAGTAATTGTAGGCGGCGCGGGTGAAAAATCAGATATAGAAGCAAGGGTCAAACAGATAAAGGCAAAGATAGAAAATACTGATTCGGATTATGACCGTGAAAAATTAGAAGAACGGCTTGCAAAGCTCGTTGGCGGAGTTGCGGTAATCAAGGTGGGAGCAGCAACTGAAACAGAAATGAAGGCAAGAAAATTTAAGGTTGAAGACGCAGTAAATGCAACCCGCGCTGCTGTTGAAGAAGGAATTGTTTCTGGCGGCGGAGTTGCATTACTCGGCGCTGCTAAAGTGCTTGAAGATGTAAAAGCTGAAGATGCTGACGAAGAAGTTGGAATAAGTATTGTGAAAAGGGTACTTGAAGCTCCTGTCAGACAGATTGCTGAAAATGCAGGCGCAGAGAGTTCAATAGTGGTTGACAAGATACGTTCTTCAGAACCAGGTACCGGTTATGATGCTGAAAAAGGTGATTATGTAGACATGATAAAAAGAGGTATTATAGATCCTGCGAAGGTAACAAGATCTGCTATTGAAAATGCTGCATCTGTTGCGTCTATAATGCTTACTACTGAATGTTTGATAACTGATAAACCTGAGGAGAAAAAGGATATGATGCCTCCTATGCCTGGTGGCGGAGGTTATGGTGGCGGAATGCCTGGTATGATGTAAGAGAGAAGTTTTAGGTGAGTATGCCCCTTCGCAAATTTAGATTTGCGAAGGGGCTTTTTTAATTTGACATTAATCCTGAAAAAAAGCAAAATTCAAAGTATAAAAATGAAAGTCTTAATAAGCGTATATAATAAAAAAGGAATAGGCGATTTTGCCGGAAATTTAAGAAAGCTTGGCTGGGAGATTATCTCTACAGGCGGAACATATGATTTCCTGAAAAGTGCAGGTATTGATGTAACAAAAGTTTCGGATTTCACAGGGAGTCCTGAGATACTTGGCGGAAGGGTAAAGACATTACATCCTAAAATATTTGCAGGTATTTTAGCAAGATCTGATCAGCGAAAAGAATTAGCCAGTCACAGTATTCCGAAAATTGATATGGTCTGTTGTAATCTTTATCCTTTTAAAGAAGCCCTCCTGAAGTATGATAATGAATCACTGATACTGGAAAATATTGATATAGGAGGAGTAACGCTTCTTAGAGCTGCTGCAAAGAATTATCACAATGTAATAGTAGTTACCGACTGTAAAGATTATGATGAGGTCATTAAAGAACTGAAGTCCGATGGTATCAGTATCCGGATGAGAAAAAAGTATGGGTTAAATGCATTTAAAGTAACGGCAGAATATGATAGAGCAATTGCTGAATATTTTTCTGAAAATCTGAAACCCACGGGTTTGATAAATCAAACCCCTACGAAAAATAATGTAGGGGTCGGATTTATCCGACCTGATGAAATTAACATTAATCTCAGGAAAATAATGGATTTAAGGTATGGTGAGAATCCCCTACAGAAAGCAGCACTGTATGGTAAGGTTCCATTTAAAAAAATTCAAGGTGAAAAGGAATTGAGTTTTAACAATATACAGGATGCAAATGCAGCAATAAATATTGTAAAAAGTTTTTCCGCGCCTGCGGCAGTAATTATAAAACATTTAGTGCCGTGCGGGGCAGCTTCTAAGGATGATATACCTGATTCATATATTAATGCGCTAAAATCAGATCCAATGAGCGCGTTTGGAGGAATAATAGGTTTAAACGAAAAACTTGAAGAAAATGTGGCAAGGGAAATAATAAAGAGTTTTTTTGAAGTTATTGTTGCTCCTGATTTCTCTAAAGATAGCCTTAAAATACTTTCAGGGAAGCCGAATCTCCGGGTAGTAAAATATTCTTCTTTTAAAGAAGAAATAGACATGCAAATCCCCCTATCCCCCTTTATTAAAGGGGGGAGTAAGGGGGGATTTACAAATGAAATAGATATAAGAGGCATATCCGGAGGGTTACTTGTTCAGGACATGGATACATTTGAAGGTGAAGACTGGAAGGTGGTAACAAAAAAGCAACCGACTGAAGAACAGATGGAGGATTTGAAGTTTGCCTGGAAGATAGTAAGATTTTTAAAATCAAATGCTATAGCAATAGTTAAGAATTCTCAAACATATGGATTAGGTTCAGGAGAAACTGCAAGGGTAGGTGCGGTTAATGTGGCAATTTCCAAGTTGAAACAGTTCTTTGGAGAAGACGAAGATAATTTAGTTATGGCTTCAGATGCTTTTTTCCCGTTTCCTGATGCAGTTGAAGAAGCAGTGAAAGCTAATGTGTGTTCAGTTGTTCAGCCGGGAGGTTCAAAAAACGATTCTCTTGTAATAAAAAGAGCAGATGAATTAGGAATAAGTATGGTTTTTACAGGAAGACGGCATTTTTTACATTGATAATTGGGAAATTTAAGTAATATGGAAATATAGAAATAAGGTAATAAAGAAAAATCTTATTATTTTATTACTTCTATTACTAGGAGAAAGGATATAAATGATAATGAAAAAATATTTATTTACACCGGGGCCAACAGAAGTTCCACAGGAAGTATTAATTGAAATTTCAAGACCGCCTATACATCACAGGAAAAAGGATTTTGTCAATATTTTTGAAGAAGCTGTCAGTAATCTCAAGAGAGTATTTCTCTCAACAGGAGAGGTGTTTATTTTTGCTTCATCAGGAACAGGGGCAATGGAAGCTGCTGTGCAGAATTTCACTGAAGAAGGCGATAAAGCTCTTTATATAGAGTCAGGAAAATTTGGCGAACGGTGGGGAGAACTGTGTGAGGTTTTCGGAGTGAAAACAACAGCACTCAAATATGAATGGGGAAATGCAGTGGATACCGGGGAAGTTGAAGAAAAACTTAAAGAAAATAAAGATATAAAAGCAGTTTTTGCTACACTTGTAGAAACTTCAACAGGAACTCTTCATCCAATTGAAGAACTTGCAAAAGTTGTATCAAAAAGTAATGCAATTTTCATTGTAGATGCTGTAAGCGGTCTTGGCTCGGACAGGATAATGGTAGATAAGTGGGGAATTGATGTAGTTGTTTCAGGTTCGCAGAAGGCGCTTATGACACCGCCGGGGCTTTCATTTATCTGTATAAACGAAAAAGCAAAATCTGTATATGAAAAGAATTCAAGAAAAAGCTACTACTGGGATATTAAGAAAGAAAGTAAAGCAATGGCAAAAGGCCAGACATCTTATACGCCGTCAGTTAATTTAATAACAGGATTACTTCAGGCGCTTAAAATGATAAATACTGAAGGGATTGAAAATACTTTTGCAAGGCATGAAGTCCTGGCAAAGGCTGCAAGAGAAGGTATTAAAGCAATGGGACTGGAATTATTTTCGTCAAATCCCGCAAATGGATTAACTGCTGTAAATATTCCTTCCTCTGACAGAATTGGCGGTGTTTTTGTAAAACATATAGAAGAAAAATACGGAGTTGTTTTTGCAGGCGGGCAGGAAAAACTTAAAAGTAAGATTTTCAGGATTGCACATATGGGTTATTATGATAAACTTGATGTTATAAAAGCGCTTGGAGTTGTAGAAATGGCATTAAAGGAACTCGGGGTAATGGATGTTCTCGGGAAAGGTGTGGGTGCAGCTATGGAGGTCTTTACAAACAATGCAAAAGGAGATGAAAATAACAGTTTTAATTTTTAACCGCCATAGTTTCTATAAAAAGTCTTAAAGCTCGCAAAAAATGCATCATTTAGGACTCAATTAAGGAGTTTTATTTACGAGTGAAAAAAAGTTTTCTTGCAAAATATACATTCAATGATAATTCTTATAAGATTATAGAAAATTCCTTCTCTGAATCTAACCAGAGGGTTCAGGAGACTTTGTTTACAATAGGGAATGGATTTATCGGTTCAAGAGGCATTATGGAAGAAAATCCTCTTTATTCCTGTCCCGGAACTTTTATCAGCGGTATGTACGGTATATCTGCTGCGCAGGTGGAAGAACTTATAAATCTGCCCAATCCGATAAATTGTGTAGTAGCAGTTGACGGGGAAAAGTTTGATATTTTTACAATGAAGGTACTCTCTCATAGGAGGGTGCTTGATATGAAGAACGGTGTCCTTGTCCGAAAGACACTTTTTCAGGATGCTAAAAAGAGAAAGTATCTATACCAGTCTGTCAGGTTTTTCAGCATGGATGATCCGCATATAGGTGCAATGAAAATATCAATTAAGCTTCTTAAAGGAACTGCGAATATAGCTGCCATGAGCAGAATAGATGACTCGGTTTATAATTCAGGCGGGCTGATGCTGTCAAGGCGCAGGCACTTTAATACCATAAAAGCAGATAAAGAGGAATATTTTGATTATACTGCTTTCCGCACAAATTTTTACAGAGATATAATTGCGTACGGTGATGCATTTATAATTGATTATGAAGGCAGGAGTTTTCCGATAATAGATAGATTTTTTCAGTTTGACCTGAGAACCGGCCAGGAGATAATTTTTACAAAGATTTTTTCTATATATACTTCAAGAAAGTATTCTGCCAAATCTATAAAAAGAGAAACAATGAGGGCATTAAACGATGCTGTGGAAAAAGGTTTTGACAGACTTTTTCAGGAACATATAAAGAAATTTAATGAGAGGTGGGAAAACTCGGATATTGTGATTAAGGGGGATTATGACTGCCAGAGGGCAGTGCGGTTTAACATATACCATATGCTGATTTCAACAAGGGAGGAGTATGCGATATACAGTATTGCGGCAAAAACATTAAGCGGCCAGGGTTACAGGGGTCATATTTTCTGGGATACAGAGATATATTTGCTGCCATTTTTTATTTATACCCAGCCTGAAATTGCGCGCAATTTACTTAAGTTTAGATTTAATACTTTGCCACAGGCTAAAAATATTGCAAAAGAAAAAGGATATGAAGGTGCAATGTATCCATGGGAAGCAACTGCAAGCGGAACTGAACAGACACCGAGATATTCTAAGGATGTAGACGGGAGAATAGTTGAAGTTAAGACGCATGATTTTGAGCATCACATAACTGCAGATGTCGCTTACGGAGTATATAACTATTACAGTGTGACAGGGGATAAGCAGTTTATGATAGATTATGGCGCAGAGATATTATTTGAAACAGCAAGATTCTGGGCAAGCCGTGTGTCCTATAATAAAAAAGATGAAAAATATCATATTAACGGGATAATAGGCCCTGATGAATTCCATGTAAATGTAAATGATAATGCCTACACTAATTATCTTGTAAAATGGAATCTTAAATCAGGCGCGGAAATTTACAATGAACTAAAAAACGAGGAAAAAATAAAAAAAACCTTAAAAAAGATAAAGCTGACCCTGAAGGAAATAGAAAAGTGGAAGAATATTGCTGAAAGTATTGTGATTTTAAAGTCAAAAAAACATAAGATAATAAATCAGTTTGACGGATATCTAAGAAAAAAAGATTACACAGTAAAGGGCTATGATAAAAATTTTATGCCGCTTACGCCAAAATACTTTGAATATGCGGGTCTGGACAAAACCCGTCTTATTAAACAGGCTGATGTACTGCTTTTGTTTCATCTTTTCGGAGAAGAATTTACTAAAGATGAAAAAATATCCAATTACAATTATTATATTATGAGAACAATACATAAGTCATCATTGTCATACTGTATGCACTCTATTATTTCAGCCTGTCTGGAAGATTATTTCAGGTCATTTTGTTTTTTCTGGATGGCTGTAAATATAGATTTAATGGATATTCCTAATAATACGGCAGATGGGATACATGCTGCAAATCTTGGCGGAGTGTGGCAGGCGCTCATTTTCGGGTATGGAGGTGTAAGTTGTTCAGGTGGTGAAGTAAAGATAACCTCTAAGTTGCCTAAAAATTTTAAGAGTTTAAAATTTAAGTTTTTCAACAGGGGTGACCTTTTTGAAGTTGAGGAATCAGATACTCAGGTAAAGTTAAGGTTTTTACCTGAAAATAATAAATCAGATAAAAGAAGGCTGGTAAAAGTTTATGGAGAAGAAGTAATGCTTACTCCACACAGATTTAAAACCATAAAATCCAAGGAGGGTTATAAAGAAATGATTACAGTTAATGATGTAATAAAGAAAGAAAATTTAGTAACTGCAGGAGAAAATACTACTGTCAGGAAGATAGGAAAGTTGTTGCTTGAAAAGAAAATTTCAAGTGTGGTGATTGTTGATAGGGATAAAAATCTTAAGGGAATAATTTCGGAAATAAATGTCATAAAATCAACATTTGATGAAAAGACTGGCGAACTTAAAGCCAGCCAGATAATGGAGACAAAAGTAATTTCTGTGAATAGTAATGATTCTTTAGAAAAAGTTACCAAGGTATTCACTAAATATCCATACAGGCGGCTGCCTGTACTTAAAAATAAGAAAGTTATAGGCGTTATTACAAGAAGAGATATAATAGCGGATTTCTTAGGCGGATATTATTGATATTCACCGGTCCCGATGTTACTCAAAACACATTTTCTGGACTCATTTTCACTCAGATCCTCCTTTAATCTTCATCAAGTGCCTATCCCTGTCACTGTTGGAGGGGCTGGGTTCACACAACTTTCGACGATACCTCCAACTTATTTAAGAAAGAACCAATAAAATTTGAAAAAATAATAAAAATGTGCTATTAATATTACTTTATGCATTATGGATTGTATATTTTGTAAAATTATAAATGGGAACATTAGTTCTGATATTAAATATCAGGATAATAAAGTTATAGCGTTTTCGGATATAAACCCGCAGGCGCCGGTGCATATGCTTGTTGTTCCTAAAAAACATATAAAGAATTTAAATGAAGCAGATGCAGACATTATAGGACACTGTGTAGCTGTTGCAAAAGAACTTTCAAGTAATTCGGGCATTGCTGATAAGGGATATAGAATAGTTATTAATTGCAACAGGTTTGGCGGTCAGGAAGTTGACCATTTCCATATACATCTTTTAGGTGGCAGACAGATGAAGTGGCCGCCTGGATAAAAATGCAAAATTCAAAAATAAAAATGCAAAATGACAGATTAAAATTAAAAATGTCAATGCCAAAACTTTTTTTGGTCATTTAGATTTTATTATAATTTTACATTTTGGATTGTCATTTTGATATTTGCATTTTACGTTTTAAATTTTTTTAAGGGGAGGTGATATTTAATGCCGTTAGGGCCGTTGGTAGTAAAAAGAGAAAGCGAAACCATCAATTCAGTTCTTAAGAGATTCAGAAGAGAATGTAGCAAGTCACGTACTAAGACCGAAC
>JAIVZN010000071.1:0-9967 GCA_048634875.1 Deltaproteobacteria bacterium
AACTGCTGGTACGGATGAAATTTCATTTAATATAAGATTAACCCCTTTCAACATATTAATCTTCTGTGTTACATCAATGACTTCCCTGGACTCAGGATTAATTACATCAAAAAGATATATTTTCCCTCCATTAGTAGCAATTGCTACTTTATCCTGACCATTTAAATTATCCAGAAAAACAGGTGATGATAATATCTCTTCAGGAGTTTTAAAAAAGTATGGTTCCTTACTGCCTGTTATAGGCGAATAAAGAAAACATACAATTTTATCATCTGTAACAACTACAATATCATTAAAACCATCGCCGTCAATATCATCTACAAGCGGGGAAGAACCAAATAATAACTTTCCACCTATAAAGTCACTCTTGTACAACACCTGCCCTGAAATGCCATCTAAGACATACATCCTGGAATTATCTGATCCTACTACCACATCTAAAACTCCATCATTGTTAATATCAGCAAGAACCGGTGAAGTAAGCTCTGATTGTCCTAATTCACTTTGCCATAGCAAATTTCCACCTCTGCCGCCCCATACATAAACCCTGCCCATAGCATCAGCCATTACAATTTCCTGAGTTTTATCAGTGTTTATATTGCCAATTGCCGGCGAGGGTGTAATATCAAATGTTTCTTTAGGAAAATATCCTTTCCATGTGCGTATGAAATTTTCCGGCTTGAAGTTCAAGTTATCTATATAAATATCTGCCGGCTTGGAAGATATTATAGAAAGTCCATTTATACCTTCATAACTTAATAACAATCCTGCCATTAATACCAACACTGTAATGATTTTTTTTAACTTCGGGAAAAACCTGATTAAAAAAATACCTGCCTTTTTAGGCGTAGAATAGTCCTCTTTTTTTCCAATAATAAATCTAAATATGCTTTTCCCTATTAAAATTTCATCCCCGCTTTTCAAAGCTACCTCATCTGTTTCATTTACCTGCTGCTGATTTATAAAAGTTCGGTTGCGGCTCCGTTTATCTGTTAAAATAAACTTGCCGGCTGTATAATTAATTGTAGCATGACGCCTGGAAACACTTTTATCAAGAGTTTTTAAAATCCAGATGTCATTAAAATCTTTTGCGCGGCCTATTCTTGTCTCAACTGGATTTAACTCAAATTTTTTACCATCCATTTTACCCTGAATTCCCAAAAGGTATGCCTCAATCCGACTGTCTCCAATTGCACTTTTTTTAACCTTTTCTTTTCCTGAAGGTTTTATGATCAACAAATGATTGCTCACACCTATTTCATCGCCTATATTAATCTCCTGTTTACTTATAACTTTGCCGTTAACTGTAGTTCCAAAAGCAGTATTTAAATCTTCCAGCACTAATTTATTATCTATCCGGCTTATTACGCAATGCTCTTCTGATATAGCTTCATCATCAAGTGTTATACTGTTTCCTTTAACTCTACCTACTGTAACCTTACCTTTTCCAATTATGTATTCCTTTACAATCTCAGCCTTATTCTTAACAACTATCTTGGGCATCTGCTATTCCTCCATTTATGATTGCCGATTTAGTGATTTATCAATCTCCAATCAACAAATTTTTTTCCTTTTCTTTCCACTTTCCACTCTATATTACCTTGCCATAAAAAACAATGCAAAAGTTGAAAAACCTATACTTACTTTAACCCAGAATGGGATTAAACTACCACCTGAAGATTTAAAAGTTTTTTCACGGGAAATTCCTTCAATATACCTCTGGTGTCTGACAATAGTCTGTTCCAAATTTTTAATATTATTTTTAATACCAGCTATTTCATATCCTGTTTTAGAATCACTCTTTGCCTCTTTTTCAGTTTTAGAAATTCCTGCAATTTGTTTTTTCTGCATAGAAATATCCTTATTCAAATCCGCAATTCTATCTTTAATCCTTTTCAGGTCATCTAAAATAATTATAATTCTCTTACTGCTTTCAGAATCTAATCCTACCATTTTCCCGGTTTTTTCTCCACTTGTTGAATACAACTTTACTAAACTTTCTACCTTCTCATTAAGGTTACTAATCTCTTTCTGCAAATGTTTAAACTCAGTATCATCGGCCTTTTCCTTAGCAATTCCTGTAATTTGTTTTTTCTGCATGTACATATCTTTCTTTAAATTTGTAATTCGGCTTTTAATTTCGTTAAGTTCATCTGAAATAATTGCAATTCTCTTACTGCTTCCAGAATCCAATCCTACCATTTTCCCGGGTTTTTCTCTACTTGCTGAATACAACTTTGCTAAATTTCCCACTTTTTCATTAAGAGCATTAATTTCTTCCTGAAAATTAATGGACTCGCCGGTAGCTGTAGAAGCACTACCTACCGAAATTTCCGCTATATGTTTCCTGAGCGCAAAAATCGTCTTTGAATTTCGCAGCATTGGCTCCAACACTTTCTGAAATTCCTGAAGTATAAGATCCATGCTTTTTGAACTCAGACTTTCTGATTTTAGTTTATTCATTTCAGAAAGAAGTTGTTTGTTTTGAGATAAAAGTTTCATAGTGAGAGTATGGTATTCTTTTAAAATTAAAATTAAATTTTCCCTGGTTACATATCCATCAGGTCTGAATAAATCCTGACCATATTGATATAAAAAGGACCCGAACATTCCTTCTTCGCTGAATCTCTCAGCCGCCTCATCAACTTCAGGAGACAGATCTTTAAAAGCAACTGCTTTACAGACAGAAAATGCTGTAACTACTATCGTTACAATTAAAACTCTTCTAAATTTTCTTTCCACTTTCAACTATTTTAGTTTCCTAATTACATCTTCAATATTACTGAAATACGATGTTTTGAACCGCACTGCTCGGAACTAAAAGCATAATCAAGCTGCATATCAAATTTATAAACACCTAATCCCATACCCAATCCAATATTCCACTTAATATTCCTGTTTTGTTCTTCATAACTTCCATATCTGTTTTCTATGGCAAACTTATCAATTCCTGCTCTTACTTGAGCTGAATCAATTCTGCCAAAGCCTTTGCCGAATTGAGGCAAAAAAGTCAACTCAAACCCGGCAGAACTCTTAACAGGCATATACTTTTTTTGAATAAAATCACAGGCGCCCAATATATTCATTTTTGGGTTTATGCTATAATTATAACTTATTCCAATCTTAGAATTCAACATATCCCTGTCAACATGCCCGTTTTCCCACTTCAACTCAGGCCCCTTGCTCACAAGAAAACCTAAATGAAATTTAGAAGTCAACAGAATAAGCATTCCAATATCTGCATCCCAGCCGGAAGCTTTTCCACCCTTAATACTTGAAAACTCCTGAGAAATTAATTTAATACTGCCGCCTGCGAAAAACTCGTTTAAAAATAACGGACATCCAAACGACAAACAATATGCAGACTCAGAATCTTTAAAACTTCCTCTATAAAGATTACCTGCGCTATCTATATATGTATGTGGAATATTATTTATCCCAAATAAAATAACAGATAAAGCCATGGCGCCATTTTCCATTATTCCTGCTTTATTAAGCGGAACAACTATATTAAAAAACTGATATGTAGGAGCAATATTCTCTATTCCCGGCCACTTAGCGCTGCCTGGCTTCTGAAGCATCAGAGAACTCATATATTTTTTCAACCTCCCGAGTCCTGCAGGATTCCAGTAACTTGCAGTAGCATCATCTGAAACTGCCACGAATGCTCCTCCCATCCCAAGCGCCCTGGCACCCACCCCTATATCAAGAAATGCAGCAGGATTAACACCCGCAGATATAATACTGCCGGTATAGATAAATGTTACACTTGTTATTAGTATTACTTTTAAATTCATTTTTTTTCAGAAAGACTCAAGCCATAATCTCGTAGTCTCCCAGTCTCTTAATCTCCTATTTTTATTATAACAATTCAAGCTACAAATTTCCATTTCCCTAATCTCCCAATATCGCAATTGTCTGATAAGCTTTATACTCACCATCTTCATCTTTTGCAATAAACTCACAGAAGTATATTCCATTTGATAGAGTTTTTTTAGCAAAATTACTCCCATCCCATTTGTCTTCATTTAAACCTTTGCTTCTCTTCTTTCCCTTAATTACTGTTCTTACAAGCCCCGAGCTTACATCATAAATATTTATTGTAACCTCTGCTTCTTTTTCAAGAACATACCTGATTGTTGTCTCACATTGTTCCGGGTCAAATGGATTCGGATAATTTATTAAATCCGCTATCATCTCATCTTTAACTGTAAATACAACTGATTCAGCCGCTTCCTTTGGCTCGTCATAACCTGAATCCTTTAAGGAAATTGTCAATTTATATTTACCGCTATTTAAAGAACTTCCGTCATAATTATAAGATATAATATCAGTTGACGAGTCAAAAATTCCGGGGTTTTCATCTCCTTTTACTGTTATTATATTGTTTCCATTAAATTCATCAATTTCTATTTTTATTGAATCAACATCAACCCCAATTCCTTCATCATAAGCTTTAGCTGCAATAACAGGCTGGGGAGTAGCATAGCCATTGTTTTTTGGCTGTAATATATCAATTTTCGGGAATTCATTTTGATATATATTTATCTTAAATGAGCGCATTTCAAAACTCCCGTCATTACCATTACACCTCCATCTGATATAATTATCACTTTCTTCTTTAAATTCATCATTATCAGAATTTGGAATACCTGCTGAAAATACAGCCTCACAAGCATTGCTGCTGACTAATACAGCATCATCTTTCCAGAATCCACCAAGAGGACCGGAATTTGATACTGCATATTCTAGTGAATCTATATCTATATTATCCGGAGTTGTAGAAACAACTGTTATATAGCAATCTATTATTGTTCTGTGCTGCCACTCTGTAGTTGGAGACTCATTTTTAAAATTAATAGCAGCATAACAGACACTAGGTAATAAAATAATAAAATAATAAAGTAATAAGGTAATAAGTCTTTTTTTTCTCTCCTTATTTCTATATTTCCATATTTCCATATTACTTTTCATTTTATTTCCATCTTACTTTTTCACCCGTAAATAAACTTAATTGAGACCTAAATGATGCATTTTTTGCGACTTGTGACTTTTTATAGAAACTATGGCGTTAAAAAACTAAAACTTGTTTGAGCGTTAGCGAGTTTTTTAGTTTTAGGCATAGTTTCATGTGCCAAAGGCAAAAAGTCTCCGGAGCAAAAAAATGTATTTTTAGGGCTCAATTATTTTCATCCGCTTTTGTGCCGGCTCGCCGGCATATCCGTTTCATTTGCCAAATATTGCAATTGTCTGGTAATATCTATGTTCTCCTCCGTTTTTGACAATTATCTCACAGAAATATATCCCGTTTGCAAGGCCCATTTTAGCAAAATTTTTCCCATCCCACTTATCCTCATTCAATCCCTTTTTCCTTTTCTCTTTTTTAACTACTGTTTTTACAAGCCTGTTGCTTGTATCATAAACATTTATTGTAACTGTCGCATCTTCTCCAAGAACATAACTGATTACTGTGTCTCCGTCTTTTGGATCAAATGGATTTGGATAATTTATTAAATCCGCTATCATTGCATCTTTAACTGTGAAGACAATTGACTTATATGCCCCTAATTGTTTGCTGTAGCCTGAATCCTTTAAAGAAATTGTCAATTTATATTTATTATCATTTTTTAAAGAATTTCCTTCATAAGTATAAGATATAATATTAGACGACGGATTGAAAATCCCTGAATTTTCACTACTTTTTTCTGTTACTATAGTGACATTATTAAGAGTATCAATTTTTATTATTATTGAATTTCTGTCAATCCCATTTTCCTCATCATAGGCTTTAGCCTCTATTAAAGGATGAAGTGTTGCATAACCATAGTTCATTGGCTGCAATATATCAATTTCAGGAGCTTTATTTAGTTTTACTTTTACCCGGCAGAGACTTGAGTGCCACTCCTGCCCATCTCCATCTTTACATTTCCACTTAATATAATTATTACTTCCTTCTTTAAATACATCTGTAGAAACCATAAACACAGCTTGAGTCTTTTCAGCATCAATATTAATACTGATACACTGTGCATTATCCCCTTCACCGGAACTTTCATTACCATCATATATTTCATATTTAATTGTATCAGTACTGATAGAAGCATCAGAAGGCGCAACAGCAGTTATTTTACAGGTTACTTCAGTTGTATTTTGTTCCGTATGAGGAACTGGATTTGTAAATGTAATTGGAAAACCTATTACAGGGCCTTCCTGAGCAGTTGTTGGAATCCCTGTGGCATTAGGTTCCGGGCCTATTTCTATTCCATCAAAAGCTGTAAATTTATATTTGGGATTGTCTTCATATCCGAATATAGAAACGGAATTATAATAATAAATCTCTCCGTTTACGAAGTCTCCATCACCAAATTCATGAGTCATAACTGCTCCATTAACTTCACCAGTATCAACATAATCTCCATCGCCATTTCTATCAATATATATTTTTATATTGTCCGGAGGCTGATTATCCAAATCAACATACTTTACCCGATAATTAAAATTACTTGATGCAGTGCCTACATCCGGATTAACACAGTCATTTTCATAGCCGGTTTCTCCTGTCCATGATAAAACAGGAACATTATTTATAATTACTGTCCGTGTATCTGACCAGACTCCGGTATTTGTTGCTCCATCAGTTGCTCTTACCTTCCACCAGTATTTTCCCTGAGATAGAAATGTTGTAGAAATATAAACTGATGCACTAAACCCTTTTACATCTATTTCTAGGCTCCCAAAGCTAATATCATTGTCTACTTGAATATAATAACTTACTCCTGAAGGGTCAATTACATCATTCCAGTCAAAAGTAGGCGTATTATCAGCAGTAGTTGAATTATGTTCAGGAGAAACAAGAACCGGTTTTGACGGATTAACAGTATCTACATATACCCCTGAAGAAATACCACTCCAAATGCCCTCAGGCCCGGACCCAAGTCCAACTCCATTCTTTGCTTTTACACGATAATAATAGGTATGGTCATTCTCTATCCATCCATAATTTAAAATTTCATCTGAATCTATACCAACCCATCCTTCAAATACTACTGCACTCTCCTGGGTAGAATCTTTATACACTTTTAATTTATAATCTATTATACCAGTTTTATCGTCTGCATCACTCCAGTCTGCAGCTATTACAGTATCGCTACTATAATAAATTCCATCACCTGAAATTTCATCCCATATCAAATTTACAGGCGGCAAAGGCGGAGAAGCATCAACCTTTATTGTATAAGTCGGAGACTCTCCTGTTCGTTCAGCGTTGTCAGTTACTTTTAACTTTAAAGTTACACCACTAACAGGTGTCTCTCCGGTATCCGGAATTTCGTTAGTATCATTCCAGTCACCGGGTCCAGCATCATTATTATAGTGAATCCACTCTCCATCATTATATTTGTAGTAAAGAGTATTCATATTTATACCAAATCCTCCGGTATCAGTTATAGAACCGGAATATGAAGATATTTTCATGCCATACCATTCACCAGGTACTGGCCACTCAAGAGTAATTACAGGGATAGATGTTGAATAGTAAAACGGCCCATAATCAAATGTTCCATTTGCTGCATTATCTCCATTATATCCTTTTATGTGAAGATACCAGGAATCACTGTTTGAAGTGGCATTTAAAGAAAGAGTTCCACCATTCCATAGATCAGGATATGTGCTTGGTGAAGAATTTGTATCCCATTTGTACATATACTTTTGAATTGCGCCTTCTCCAAATCCATCTTTAGCAGTAAAAACAAATGGATTATCATGATACCATGTACAGGTATTACGATTACTACCTACAGTATCGGTACAAGGAGGAATAGAAAGAGTATATATGGAAGTTGAACCTCCCCAATCTCTATTCTTCTCTAAGCCATCTTTTACATCATACCGGAAAGTATATTGTTTATTGGCTATCATTCCTGCGCACTCATTCCACCGGTCATTTTCAATCCACCCTCTGTCATAATTATCATCATTAGTGCAATCAAATTTATAAAATTCCTGGCCCTGAGTTAAATCAATAAGTTCTGCTCCAATAACCTGCATACTGCTAATTCCAATATTGTCAAATGAAGTTGACATTGGCCCTGCAGGCGGAGATGTGTCAACCCATATATTACACTTAGGAGATTCTATCCAGTCATTATTCCAATCATTCCAGAATCTTACTATTAAAGTATTTATTCCTTCATTTGTATCAGGAATTAAAGGAGCAGTATTAGTGCTCACCCATGTATAAGTATCATCGCCAAAACCATCATCATGAAAATCATGACCCCAGCCTGAACCATTATTATATTCAGGCCGTTTACTTGCATTAGGGGGATCTGGATAACCTGTCCATACATTCACTCCTTTTTTATTTATTGTACCTGAGTAAGAAGAAATTACTGTAGTATACCAGTGTTCATTTTCCGGCCATACAATTGTAATTATTGGAGTCATTGTTGAATACCATAAAGGGCCGTAATCAAATGTTCCATTGGGTACACCAGCGCCGTTATACCCTTTCAAATGAAGATACCAGGAAGTTGATGGATAAGCAGCATATATTTCTAAATCTCCTGTGCCCCACTCTTCAGTCCAATCAGAACAGGCCGGGTTTGTATCCCATTTGTACATATACTTTTGAATTGCGCCGTCACCGAACCCGTATCCAGCAATAAATGTAAATGTAGATGCGCCATGAGGCGCGCCCGTACTCTTATTACAATTAAGTGTATCCCATGCAGGAGGAACAGAAAGTGTCCAGGTAGAATTAGTTCCGCTATAATCTGATTCTACTCCACTTGAATAATGGTTTCTGCTTTTCACTTCAAATGTATATTTTTTATTTTCTGTTAAACTAACTACCTTTTTGTTGAGCCATGTTGTAGTGGTCTGAAACACTTCACCTGCATCTAATGTTCCGCTATTCTGAACATATCTGTTAGTTTCAGTTTCATGTATACAATACTTAACCGCTGAATTCTCGGATACATGCGGAACTACATCAACAAACAGAGTTGTTGTGCCTTCTGTTAAAGTACCTGTAGATACTGCCGGTATATCAGGCGTATATGGTTTGACATAATATGTTTCATTATCCATATCATTATGTGCCACCTTATCAAAATGTTTTACTTCTATATATAATTTATCTGCGCCGGTTAAATTGCCAAAATTCCACTGCTTAGGCTGAGGAGCAGTTGTATCGCCAAGATCTGTCTGGCTACCGCTTGACAGCTCACCGCCTGCGCGATAATGTTTATAACTGAATGTTGTACTGTCAGGATTAACTTCTGTTATACTATCATAATCTATATAAGCGCTGGTTATAACACCTGCTGCTATGCCTCCATCTGTCCCGTATGGAGATCCACCCGGATGTGTATTACTTAACTGCAAATGCGCATTAGCTACTACAGGATTAGTTAAATCTATGATAATTGTATCACTTGTTACTGAACCATAATTTCCTACATTATCCTTTGCGCGGATATAATAAGTATTTACTCCTTCTGTTCCTGTATCAGTATCTTCTTCATCTGTTCCTGCATTTTCATCTGGTGTAGAATCCCCAATCTCAGCATAATATGTTTCTATTCCTGCTCCTCCTGCATCGCTTATATTTGTCCATGTAAAATAAATTGTTGTATCATCATCATATTCTCCGGTATCTCCATAACCATCAGGCCGGCACTCGGAATCGGCTGGAGTAGCGGGCGCAGATGAATCTTCTGTTAATGTCAATGTCTTACTCTCACGGTTACCTGCCATATCACGGAAATTTATTACTACACTTCCTGTTATATCTCCATTATCAACTCCATAATTATTTGATTGATAAGAAGGGGTCGTATCCGTACCTCCGTTATCTCCACTCCATACCCCGAATGTTACTCCATATTCATTTGCCTCTGTTCCATATGCGCCTGTTATGTAAAAATCCTGTGTGCCAGGTATTGTATTTGAAAAATCACCTACA
>JAIVZN010000072.1:0-9799 GCA_048634875.1 Deltaproteobacteria bacterium
TAATGCCAGATATTTCCTGACTTACATGGTGAGGTATTTAGTTGGATTTCTTGTGGCTATCGGTAAAGGTAAAGAAGATATTAGTAATTTTAAAAAAATGCTGGAAGGTAAAGGTGAAAAATGCAGGTATTGTGCTCCTGCTAAGGGATTAGAGTTGAGTAGAATTGTATTTTAATTCATTTAGTGTTAAAATGTATAATAGAGTGAAATGGATATGAGCTCCGCTTACAAAAGGAGATGAAAATAATTGAGACCTAAAAATGCATTTTGTTGCTCCGGAGACTTTTTGCCTTTGGCATATGAAACTATGCCTAAAACTAAAAAACTCGCTAACGCTCAAACAAGTTTTAGTTTTTTAACGCCATAGTTTCATTAAAAAGTCACAAGTCGCAAAAAATACATCATTCAGGTCTCAATTAAGGAGTTTATTTACAAATGAAGTATGATGAATGTTAACAAGAAAAAAGTTCTTTTAATAGAAGACAGCGATTACCATGCTGTTGTTGTGCAGGAGCTGTTAGGTAACGTAAAAAATATCCTGTTTGAAATAAAACGCTGCAGTAATCTTGCTCAGGGTCTTGAGTGCCTTGACATGGAAGATTTTGATGTAGTGTTGCTGGATTTGGTGTTACCTGATTGTAAGGGGTTAAGGACTTTTGCCAGAACTAAAAGGCATGCTTTGGGCATACCTATTGTAATATTAACTTCTACAGAAGATGATGAATTAACAATTACTGCTCTCAGAGGGGGTGCGCAGGATTACTTAATTAAAGGAGACTTTACCAGTGTTTTATTAGTTCATTCTATCAATTATGCTATTGAGCGCAAACAGGCAGAGGTGGCGCTCAGAAAAGCACACGATACACTTGAAATGCGGGTAGCTGAACGTACCGCTGAGCTGACAGCGCTCAATGAACGACTGAAGCAGGAAATTATTGAACGAAAGCGTGTAGAAAAAAGAATCAAGAAATCCTTAGCTGAAAAACAGGTTTTGTTAGGAGAGATTCACCACAGGGTTAAGAATAATATGCAGGTTATTTCCAGTTTATTGAGATTGCAGGGGCGTTCTATTAAAAACGAAAAATATTTAGAACTGCTTAAAGATAGTCAGAATAGAATAGAACTAATGGCTTTAGTTCATGAGAAACTTTACCGCTCAGAAGACATGACACACATTGATTCTAAAGAATATATCAAAGATCTGATAACCGGTGTGTTTCTGTCTCATGGCGTTGATATAGGGAAGATTACTACAAATATAAATATTAAGGGGATTTCTCTTGAGCTTAAGTTAGCTATGCCTATTGGCTTGATTATCAATGAACTGGTTTCCAATTCTCTTAAGTATGCTTTTCCTGAGAATAAGAAAGGCAAAATAAGTGTTAGCTTGCATACAAATAAAAACGAGATTGAACTAATAATTTGTGATAATGGAATTGGTTTTCCACAAGAGATAGATTTCAAAAAGGTTAAAACATTAGGATTACAGTTAGTCACTACACTGATAGAAAAACAGTTAGATGGTAAAATAGAGCTTGACAGAAGCTCTGGAACTAAATTTACAATCAAGTGTAAAATATAGAAGTTAAAGAATTATGCCAAATAAGTTATAAGCTGCTATAAGAAAAAATTTTTTAAAACTTATAGCTTATAGCTTTAGTGAGTGGCTGAATGGAGAAGAGATGAAAAAGAAGAAAAGTATTGTGGTAGTTGAGGATGAAGGTATTGTTGCTTTAGATATACAGAAGATTTTAGAGGATATGGGTTACGATGTTTCTGCAATAATAAATTCAGGGGAAAAGACTATAAAAAAAGTTGAAGAAATTAAGCCTGATTTAGTATTAATGGATATTATGCTGAGTGGAAAAGTAGACGGTATTGATGTTGCTAATGAAATAACCTCTCGTTTTCATATTCCTGTTGTATATCTGACAGCGTATGGCAGTGACAAGTTACTTAACCGGGCAAAAGTAACCAAGCCATTTGGATATATTATGAAACCTTTTAAAGAGAGAGAATTGAAGGCTACCCTGGAAATGGCATTCTATAAAGCAAAAATGGAAAGTAAATTAAGAAAGAGTAAGGAAGAATTAGCTGTAAAAGTTAAAGAATTATCAATTTTAAACAGGAAAAAGACTGACTTTTTGAATATGGTTTCACATGGGCTTCGAACACCTATAGCAATAATATCTAGTACCGCTGAGCTATGCATTGCTACTTCTAAACTTAATAAAAGCGAAAAGAAGAGATGTACGAAAATATTTGAAGAAGAGAGAAAAAGGTTAGAGACGATTATGACTGAAATTAATATAGCTAACCAGCAAAGTCAGCAGGAAATATCTTACAAATTTGAGGAATTAAAGCTTGATGATTTAATTAACGAATTAAAAGCCGCGATAATGCCATTTTTAAAAATTAGAAATCAAAAATTAATAATGTCAGTTAAAGATAAGTCTCTTTTTGTTAAAGCGGATAAATTAAGGTTATTTGATGCGATATTTGGTATAGTTGAGAATGCTTCTAAGTTCAGTGAAGATAAAAAAAGGATTTTTGTCAGATTAATAAAGGAAAAAGATAAGGCTGTAATTGAAATTGAAGATCAGGGTATAGGGATACGAGAAGATACATTAAATGTAATATTTGAACCATTTTACGAAGCTAAAGATATTAGACTTCATTATTCAGGTGACTTTGAATTTAAAAGTTCGCGTCTTGGAATGGGGCTCTATATAACTAAAAATATTATAGAGAAACATGAAGGTGAAATCACAGTTGCAAGTACTTTAGGAAAGGGTAGTAAATTTTCAATTATGTTACCTTTAATCAGATGACTGAAAATAAGAAAATACTTATTATTGATGATGATTATATAGCAGTTGAGGCATTACAGATGATACTATTAGAAGAAGGATATGAAGTTATTAGTGCTAATGTTGGCGAAATTGGATTAAATATGGTAAATAGAGAAAAGCCGGATGTGGTTATCTTAGATATTAAGATGCCTGGTATGGATGGTTGCCAGGTATGTGAGAAAATAAAAAGTAATCCGGATACTAAAAATATAAAGGTGTTGATGTTAACAGGTTATAGTACAGATGAATATTTTGATGAATCTATAAAAAAGAAAGCAGATTGGTATATACTTAAGCCTTATGAAATTAGTTACATGTTAAAAATATTGGACAAGTTATTAAATAAGTTATAATTTGGAGTGCGCAACTGGAGAAGGAATTTAAAGAAATAAATGAAAGAAAAAAAAATAATGATTATTGATGACGATTCTGCTACTGTTGATGCACTTGAAAAGCTTTTTGTAGATGTAGGATATAAAGTCATTTCTGCTTTTACCGGTGAAACCGGATTGAATAAAGTAATAGAAGAAAAACCGGATGTAGTTATTTTAGATATCAAGTTGCCTGATATGGACGGGTTGCAGGTATGTGGAAAAATAAAGGAGGAGCAGTGTATTAAAGATATTCCAGTAGTGATGTTGACTGGATATGATACGGATAAAAATTTTGATGAATCTATAAGAAAAAAAGCAGATTGGTATATGGTTAAGCCTTATAGTGTTAATTACATGCTGAAGATAGTAGATAGGCTGTTAAAAGGAGAATAAGTAATGAGTGAAGGAAGAAAAGTAGTTATTATTGATGATAATCCTCTTGCTGTTGAATCATTAGAAACGCTCTTTGTTTATGAAGGATATAAGGTTATTACTGCGTCTACAGGTGAGACTGGATTGAAAGAAGTAATCAAAGAAAAACCGGATATAGTTATTTTAGATATCATGTTGCCTGATATGGATGGCATACAGGTATGTGAAAAAATAAAAACAAATCCGGTTACTGGAAATGTCAAGGTGTTGATGTTAACAGCTTATGATACAGATGAAAGTTTTGATAAATCTATAATGAAGAAAGCAGATTGGTATATGGTTAAGCCTTTTAATGTTAATTACCTGTTGAAAATAGTGAATAAGTTGTTAAAAGGAGAGATATAAGGGGGTAAAAGATGACAAGGAAATCTTTGCGTTTTGATCCGGATAAGAATTGTTTGGTAACAATTATGCATGGTATTGTGAATAACGAAAAAATAGATAAAGTTGGGCTTGTCCGGGACGAATCATATTCAGGTTGTTGTGCAATATTTCGCGGGCCTTTTCCTTTGAAAGAGGGAGAAAAGTTTAAAATGGCCGTTGGAGAAATTACGGATCTTGTAGGCGAAATAAGGTGGATAAAAAAGTATGATAATGTATTTGTGACGGTGGGCATATTCATAGAGCCAATAATTGAGGAAATAGTGAAGTAACAGATGTTGCGTGATGAATACCTGATAAGAATAAAAGAAGTTATTAGTAAATGGAAGAAGCTAAAATAAAAGAATTAATAATGGCTGTTATAATGAATTCTTTAGAAAAAGTGAAATTATTAATTGAGCAGGGAGTAGATATTAATGCAAGGGACAATGCAGGAAACACGGCACTACATATGGCAGCTATGCGCGATTCTTCATTTGAAGTAGCAAAATTGCTTATAGATAATGGTGCTGATATTGAAGTAGCTAATATAGGTGGTGATACAATATTGGTTACAGCAGCTCGTGGTAATTCTTTACAATCAGTAAAGTTACTTATAGAAAAAGGTGCTTGTATTAATGCAAAGGATAACCGTGGGGAGACAGCTTTGTCACATGCAGCAGCACATAAGTTTGATGAAATGGTAAGTTTGCTTAGGTCTCATGGGGCAGAGTAATTTTTTGCAAATAAGGATATTCTATAGGGCAAGTATAGGTGCCCTATAGAATATCGAGACACACAAAATAGCTTATCATTTTTAATTCCTTGCAGGATCTCAGGTAAAATTAGATCCGCCTTCCTGCTTTAACATTGTCAAATTAACTATGTAAGTCGAGAAAATCTTTCATTTACTATCTCTAACAGTCTTTGCATATCTTCTTGTCCTAATTGAGAATCCTTTATAAGTTCAATAATATTAGATTTCTTATTTAAAATATTTGTAGTTATCTTTTCAGGAATATTAAATTTACTGGAAACGGCCTTAAAATCTTTTATAGTAATCCTGCTTTTTTTTCCATTAATATATATTCCAAATTCATCTTTCTCATTAGGTAACGCTAGTCTGGAAGAAATAACATCATAAGCAGGAGAAAGTCTAATATTATCCGGGGAAGTATAATTTACTGAAAAGTTCTTTAAATGCCCGTCACCATTTCCAATAATAAAATATAACAAAAGTCTCTCATAAAAATGTTGTATGTCTAAACCGGGAAATTCAGAAATTTCTTTTAACTTATTAGCTATTTGTTCTGCCGAGCCATTATATTTCTCTTTTGTTGATTTTCCTAAAATCTGACAAAAATCTTCTTGATGTATTTTTTTGCCATTTATTCTATCAAACCTTTTGACAATATATGACCAGCTGCCATCTTTTAACTTAATAAGAGCATGAGGAGGGACATTAATCCCTGTATGCTCTGCAATTGTCATACATAAGTTTTCATTCTGAATAATACCGGGATATAAATCAATTTTAGGTTTCAAAATATATTCCCCTCTTTTTGCTACTGCTAATAGTTCTTTACTTTTTCTATCTAATTTCATTGATAACTTTATTTGAATACCTGATATTGAAAGTTTTCCAACCATCTCTTGCGCTTTTATTGATATTTCACTAAGAGATAAATTTACTATTGGGAAACAATTAACTCCAAATAATTTTTTTATACATTGAGGATGAATAAAATCTTTTTCATTAATTTTATTTCCACAGGAAAAGCATCTTTTCATTATTTATTAATCTCCTTTATTGTAACCGCTCCAATTGTTTCTTCACAAGTTGCAATAAGTAGTCCAAAAGCATCGTTTTTATCTATTTTTAAAATGGATGAAACTAAATCTAAATACCAGCCTTCCGGTAGTAATCCAAGAAAGAATGGAAAAAGTTCAGAACTTTCATAAGGTTTTTCCCTTAATGGTAACGAAATAGAAATTGGTATTTGTTTTTCTAAAAATTCTTTTCTGTATGTAAACCTGTACACTTGTTCTGTTTCTTCCAATATTCCAGCCTCTTCATTATTAAAATAGACTATTGCTTTCCTGTTTTTCATCTTTCTTTATTTCTAAATGATATCCAAAAAACTTTAAAACTTGATTAACTTTATCTAATCTAACAGTATGTTTTCCCTGCTCAAGATCTCTTATAAAACGGAGGCCGACTCCAACTCTTTCTGCTAATTCTACTTGAGTAATTTTAGCTTTTTTTCTTAATTCTTTAATGATTTTACCTATTTCCATTTTTTAAAACTCCTCTTTTTTATATATTATTATAGTAAATATTCACTCAACTACGTCATTGCGGGGAGCGATAGCGACGAAGCAATCAAAACGAGATTGCTTCACTTCGTTCGCAATGACACGAAGTTTACTGAGAATTTATTTATTATATACCTTTTCGGGTATAATGTCAACTTTTTAAAATATATAATATACCCTAACGGGTATATTTATTAATAAAATAAATTATACTATACCCTATAGGGTATAAAGTTTATTTAAAATTATTAAATTATACCTTTTCGGGTATAGTTTTGGCATTTAAGAAAGAACCATAATTTCCTTATGAGTTAGGTAAATGAGGCAACTTTGATGTGAAATTTTTAATTTCTTTTAATATGTCATTGCCGGGTATTGTTGTTTGGATTTTTTCACCTGTTACAAGTTTAAATGTTATTTTTGAATGGTATGCAGCAACACTTTCAATATTTACTTTTGCTGCGTGTATCTTAATATCCATGATTTTAAAAAGTGTTTTAAGCTCTTTTGGCACAGTTCCAAATCTGTCTTTCATTTCTTTTTTTATCAGGGAAATCTCACTGCTTTCAGTTATTGAAGAAAGTTTCCTGTAAAATGCAAGCCTGAGCCCTGCTGAATCTATATAAAGGTGAGGAATATATGCTGTAACAGGCAGCGATATTTTAACTTCAATTGGTTCTATGTATTCCTCGCCTTTAAGGCGCGCAATTTCTTCTTTAAGTATAGTTGTATAGTAATCAAATCCGACTTTCATGATATTTCCGTGTTGTTCGGGCCCGAGCAGTTCTCCTGCTCCTCTTATCTGGAGGTCCCTTAAAGCAAGCTGGAATCCGCTGCCCATTGCAGAAAAAGAGCTTAAGGCTGAAAGCCTTTCTTTTACAGTGTCTGTTAAATCCAAACCTTCAGGATACATCAGATAACAATATGCCTTGATATTGCTTCTTCCTATCCTTCCCCTTAACTGGTATATATCTGCCAGTCCGAGTTTTTGAGCGTAGTCAATTATCATTGTATTTACATTCGGGATATCCAGTCCGTTTTCAATTAAGGTAGTTGAGATGAGACAGTCAAATTTACCTTCTATAAAGTCAGCCATTATATTATCAATTTCTTCCGGTTTAATCCTCCCGTGAATATATTTAAATGAAATATCAGGCATGGTTTTTTGAAGCAGTTTTGTTATGCCGGGTATTGTGCCGATTCTTGAATGTATATAATAACACTGTCCGCCTCTTGCTACCTCATGCACAATTGCATTCTTAACAGTTTCTAATTCATACGGCAGGACACGGGTTTTAATTCCTGTGCGCCCAGGCGGAGGAGTATTTATAAGGGAAAGTCCCTTTATTCTGCCAAAAGCCATTGATAATGTCCTTGGGATGGGAGTTGCTGAGAGAGTCAGTACTTCCACATTCTTAAATTTGAATCTTAATTTTTCCTTCTGCTCAACACCGAATCTTTGTTCTTCATCTATAATTATCAGTCCGATTGAAGGAAACTTTAATTCATGGGATAAAAGCCTGTGTGTCCCTATAACAATATCTACTTTTCCGTCATTTATCCTCTCAATAATATTTTTCTGCTCAAGGTTAGAGACAAGCCGCGATAACATTTCAATTATTACAGGGACATTTTTAAATCTCTCTCTGAATGTGTGAAAATGCTGCCTGGCAAGAACTGTAGTGGGAGCTAAAAGTACAACCTGCCATCCGTTTATCACTGCTCTGAATGCAGCTCTCATTGCAACTTCGGTTTTTCCGTAACCGACATCTCCGCAGACTAACCTGTCCATTGCATTATCTGATTCCATATCATTTAAAACTTCTTTTACAGCCTTCTCCTGGTGCGTGGTTAATCTATATGGAAAGTGATCCGCAAATTCTTTTTCCATCTCATGGTATGGTTTAAATGAAATACCTTCTCTTGTAAGGGATTTGTAAATTTCAACGAGTTTTTTTGAAAGCTCTCTGACAGATTCCCTGACTTTATATGTAGTCTTCTTCCATGATTTACCCGAGAGGGAGTCAAGTTTAGTGCTGAATTTACTTCCAATATATTTCTGTATAAAATCGGCATTTTCTACAGCTACATAGAGCCTGCCGCTGAGGGAGTATTTTAATTTTAGAAAATCAGATATCATACCATTATGCTCTATTTTTTCAATGCCTTCAAATTGACCGATTCCAAATTTTTTGTGAATAATATAATCTCCGGGTATTAAATCAGAAAACTCTTTAACAGGATGAACAGGTGGTGGCGGTTTATAGCAGATTCTTCTATGTGAAGGCAGAATATCTCCTATGCTTAAAATTGCAATTTTCAGGTTTTCAAGGATAAAGCCTTCATTTAACATTGAAACTATACCTTCGCCTTTGATACCGGTTTCTTCTGAAACAATATTCATTAATTTTGTCAGTTCTATATTATTGGGAGCGCTGAATATGATTCTGTATGAAGATTCCTTTAATGCCTGAAGTTCATTCTTTATCCCGGAAAATGAACGGGAAAATTGTAATGTTTTAGAATTAAATTCCATATCTGCTTTCTGCAGCTTGACTCTTCTAATAAGATGCACCCCGCCCCTCGGAGCAGTGGCTGGGTCTTCAGGAATAGTTTCTTCATTAAGCGATAGAACTATGAAATCCTTTCCAAGATAATCAGTTAATGTGGAGCTAACATTTTCAGGATATTCAGCAGGAATAATCTCAGCTTCATCAATAGTTTCAATAGAGAGCTGGCTTACAGGATCAAAAGTTTTAATCCGGCTGATTTTATCTAATTTAAAAAGTATTCTTACAGGATCTGATGCGCCGGGAGTCCAGAAATCAATGACTTCGCCACGCCTTGCGAATTCACCGGGTTCGCTTACTACATCACATCTTATGTAGTTTCCTTTTGTCAGTCCATCAATTACTCTCTCATATGAAAAATCCCCGGTTTTAATTTTTACTATATTTTCAGTGAATTCTTCAGGGGGTAATATTTTTTCATCTATTGATTCAATACAACCAATAATTATGCGGGGCAGGGGAGTGGTTAATTTTTTGATTACCTCAATCTGGCGTGCCGGATAATCAGCAGGAAAGCCGAGCGGCAATTCAGAACTGAAACTTCCAATAATCTCCGACCATTTAAAAATATCTTTTTCGCGCTCGGTTACAATAACAGTATTTAATTTCAGTTCATTAAATGCGGATGCAATAATTGAACCTAATGCTGAATCAGTTAGTCCGCTTATTCTGACATTTTTTTTTGATTTTAATAATTTCAGAAACTCAAAAAATTCTGGT
Source organism: Deltaproteobacteria bacterium (assembly GCA_048634875.1). Classification (GTDB taxonomy): domain Bacteria; phylum CG03; class SLGR01; order SLGR01; family JBDRKX01; genus JAIVZN01. The sequence continues at coordinate 9,625 of JAIVZN010000072.1, forward strand.
GTGGTTTTCCAAATATCCATATTTTGTCCGGCTAAATTTATTCTAATTTTTTCTTAATTGAATCAGCCATTTTTGAAAGTTGTTTTCCTATATCCTCTGCTGAACATTCTTTTTTTGAAGTACAACTTATAACTATCTGACCTGTTTTAACATCAACAAAGCGAACAGAAAGTTC
>JAIVZN010000073.1:0-9748 GCA_048634875.1 Deltaproteobacteria bacterium
ATCCATCGGCAATAGTACAGGCAGAATCCTACATGACTGGGGATATGACCTTCACCGCTCAGCTTACCCGGATCAGAGGTGTCCAAGACAAAATCGACGCGTTTGTGACTTTCCCTCCCGAACCTCAGGATGCACCAGTTTATTCAAAACAAGCGAGGAGCCTGGGAATTACTGTTCCTCTGTTCCTCACTGATGGTGGTGACGATATTAGTGTAGTTGAGGTTGGAGGGCAGGCGGTAGAGGGTGCTTACATTTCAACGCAATTTGCCGGGGATTCTCCCACTACCGAAAAAGGGAAACAATTCGTTTTGGATTATAAAGCGAAGTATAATAAAGAACCAGGTTGTTTCGTAGCGGTCGGTTATGACTCTATGAGATTGGTTCTTGAATCACTCGAGGTAATAATCGGTATAGTTGGAGACGAGGCCTGGGATTCAATGTCATTAGCCCAGAAGAGAACGGCCATTCGCAATACACTTCAACTGTGGCCCGTTTTTCAAACCACTACTGTACCGATATCATATCCAGATCCCGAAACCGCAATCTATCCGAGAGTACCGAATAAACCTGTTATATTTAAGGTAAGATGAAAAAGAGTTTTGTAAACCCGGAATTTGAAATTGTAAGAAATGAAGACAAGTGCATACAGTGTGAAGTATGTGTGCGGCAGTGCGCATTTGATGTACATGAATTTGATAAAGAAAACAATAAGGTCTTAAGTAATTCTTCAAAGTGTGTCGGATGCCAGCGCTGTGTTACTCTCTGTCCAACCGATGCGCTGGAATTAAAGCCTGCTTCCCGTGTGTTTAGAGGAAATAATTACTGGACATCAAAAACTATAAGTGAAATTACAAAACAGGCTGAAACAGGAGGGGTATTGCTTTCAGGGATGGGTTCGGATAAAAGATATAAAATTTACTGGGACCATATACTCTTAGATGCCGCACAGGTAACAAATCCTTCTATAGATCCGCTCAGAGAGCCTATGGAACTGAGAACCTATCTCGGGGCTAAACCGGACAGGCTTGAATTTAATGAGAATAATAATTTGAGAACGGAACTGCCGCCTCAGCTTATTTGCGAAACTCCTATTCTTTTTTCAGCTATGTCATACGGGGCAATATCATATAATACCTGTTATTCTCTTGCATTATCAGCGAGTGAATATGGAACATACTACAATACAGGTGAAGGCGGTCTGCATAGAGATTTTTATAAGTATGCAAAAAATACCATTGTTCAGGTTGCATCCGGCAGGTTTGGCGTTCATTCTGAGTATCTTGATGTAGCAGCGGCAATAGAGATAAAAATAGGGCAGGGCGCTAAACCGGGCATTGGAGGACATCTTCCCGGGGAAAAAGTCAGCGTGGAAATTTCAAAAACCAGGATGATACCTGCCGGTACCGATGCGCTGTCTCCTGCTCCGCATCATGATATATATTCTATTGAAGACTTGTCTCAGCTTATTTATTCATTAAAAGAAGCTACTGCTTATACAAAACCTGTTATAGTTAAGATTGCGGCAGTTCATAATGTTGCTGCGATTTCAAGTGGTATAGTACGAGCCGGCGCTGATATTATTGCTATTGATGGCTTAAGAGGAGGCACAGGTGCCGCTCCAACAAGAATAAGAGATAATGTCGGTTTGCCTGTAGAGCTTGCCCTTGCAAATGTTGATCAGCGTTTAAGGAATGAAGGTATCAGGCATAGAGTTTCCCTTATAATTGCAGGAGGAATAAGAAATTCTGCGGATATAGTAAAGGCTATAGCTCTTGGCGCTGATGCTGTATATATAGGAACTGCTGCTTTAATTGCTCTTGGCTGTCATATGTGCCAGAAGTGTTATACGGGAAAGTGCAACTGGGGTATAGCAACACAGGATGAATATCTTGTAAAACGTCTCAATCCAAACATAGGCAGGAGAAAGCTGTCTAATCTTTTACAGGCATGGAGCCATGAGATAAAAGAGATGCTGGGTGGGATGGGGATAAATGCCATTGAAAGCTTGAGAGGAAACAGGTTAAGATTAAGGGGTGTTGATTTAACCCCGGATGAATTAAAAGTTTTAGGAATTAAACAGGCAGGTGAATCTTTATAATGAAAAAAATAAAAATTAATGAAAAATATTGTATGGCATGCAGATTATGCGAAATTAGTTGTATTGTTGCACATTCCAAATCAAAAAAGATTTTAAAAGCATTTAAAGAAGAACCTATCAGAGCTTTACCCAGGGTTAAAGTGTATGAAATGGGTTCGGTTTCTTTTGCATTACAGTGCAGGCATTGCGAACCTGACCAAAAGGAAGGAAGGGAAGCCCCGTGCATTGAATCCTGTCTGACTGGAGCAATGCGCAGGAATAAAGACACCGGTGAAGTGGAACATGATTCTGATAAATGCATTGGTTGCTGGATGTGTATAATGGTCTGCCCGTATGGGGTGATTCTGCCTGATACCAGAGAGAAAAAGGTGGCTACAAAATGTGATTTATGCCCTGATGAGGATGTTCCTGCGTGTGTTGAAGCATGTCCTAATGAAGCTCTTACATTAGAGGAAGAAAATGAAGAATAAAAAGTATGTAATTATTGGATCGGGTCCGGCCGGAATATCTGCAATTGAAGGAATAAGAATGATTGATAAGGAGAATACCATACTTTTAGTAAGCAGAGAAGAAGTTGGCTATTCTAAGCCGTTAATTACATATTATTTTGCAGATAAAGTAAATATTAACGGGCTTTATTACAGGGATAAAGAATTTTTTGATAATAATAATATTGAAATTATAAGAAATGAAGTAATAGATGTTGAACCTGATAAAAAGCAGGTTAAATTAAAAGCAAACCTGAGTATAAAATATGACAGGCTTCTTGTAGCATCAGGCGGCACTCCGTTTATTCCTGAAATTAAAGGCGGTCATTTAGAAGGAGTTAAGAAATTGAACTCATTAGAAGATGCAAAAGAATTAAAGAATAAAAATTATTCTAATAAGAATGTTGTTGTTCTTGGCGCAGGAATGATTGGATTAAAAATTGTAGAAGCATTCAGACTGAAAGGATGGAATGTGCATCTTGTAGAACTTCAGGATAGAATATTGCCGCAGGTTCTGGATAAGTGCGCTTCGGATATGCTGCTTGAAGTCCTGAAAGAGAACGGTGTAAATGTATACCTAAGAAATACAGTTGACGAAATTTCAGGTAAAGGCAAAGTAAGAAGAGTAAAATTGAGAAATGGCGAGATAATTGACACGGCACTTATATTAATTGCCATTGGAGTAAAACCAAATTATGAATTTATTAAAGGTGCAGGTAAACATGGTGTTAAAGTTAATAATAAAATGGAAACCAAATTTAAGGGTATCTATGCGGCGGGTGATGTGATAAAGAGTGAAGATATACTGGAAAAGAATATAAAAAATATTGCTATATGGCCGCTTGCATACAGGCAGGGCAGGGTTGCGGGAATAAATATGGCGGGTGGAAATACTGAATATTCGGGTGGCTGGCTCATGAATTCCATGACTGTGTTTGATTACCCGGTTATTACCCTGGGGAATAGTATTAAGGAAGAGGGGGATATTTTAAAAAAAGCAGATAAAGATAAAAAATTCTACAAGAAAATCATAATTAAAGATAATAATATAAAAGGTGTAATTCTTATGAAAAATATTGAAGGAGCCGGTATTTATAACAGTTTAATGGAAATAAAGGCGGATGTTTCTTCTTTTAAAAACGATTTGCTCCAGGAGGATTTCAGTCTGATAAGTATTCCGCATAAATATAAATACAGAGAGATAGAACCATTAGAAATATGAAACGGATATGCCTGCAAGCCGGCACAAAAGGGTATGAAAAAGATAGAATTTGATGTAAGCGGTAAAACTCAGAGAGAGATTAATTCTTTTTTAAGGAAATCCCTTTCAGAAGGCATAGCAGAGGTAGATTTGAAAAATGTAAATGGTCAGAGGTATATTGCTGCCGGACTGAGAGGTAAAATAAAAATTAATCTTGACGGGGTGGGAGGCAATGACCTTGGAGTGTTCATGGATGGCCCTGAAATTGAAGTGATGGGCAATGGACAGGATTGTATCGGGAATACAATGAATGACGGAAAAATTCTTATAAGAGGAGATTGCGGAGATATACTCGGGTATGGACTGAGAGGCGGAAAAATTTATATTCAGGGTAATGCCGGTTATCGCGCGGGAATACACATGAAGGCATATAAAAGTTTTCTGCCGGTGATCATAGTAGGGGGAAAAGCCAGTGATTATTGCGGGGAATATCTTGCGGGTGGAATAATTATGGTTCTTGGTTTAAATCTTAAAGAAGATGAATCTCCAGTAGGAAAGCTTTTAGGAACTGGAATGCATGGCGGTACAATCTATGTCAGGGGTAATGTGGAAGAATGGAAGTTAGGCAAAGAGGTCGGATTGCAGGAATGGGACAAAAAAGACAATGAAATATTTTTCGTATATCTGAAAGAATACTGCAAAGATTTTAATCTGGATTATAATAAAATTGTTGGAGATAAATTTTCCAAATACATAGCATTATCTAATAGGCCTTACGGCAAGTTATATGCTTATTAAAATATATTATTAAATTTTTTATTGTAAAATTTGACAATAAAGATAATAAATGTTATAAATATATTAGAAAGACATAGCTGTCTTAAGGCAGAGCCCGCCAAGAAACTTTTCAAAGAAGCAATACATACAAAGTAGTTTTTCAACAGTTACAAATTACTGTTAATTTAAGAAAAGTCCATATAAACAAGTGAAGAGTAAAATTGATGAAAAAAATATTAAGAATAGCGCTGGCGCAGATTAATTCAACTGTGGGGAGTCTAAAAGATAATTCCGATAAAATATACTGTTTTATAGAACAGGCTGAAAAATACAAGGCGGATATAATTGCCTTCCCGGAATTAGCTATTACCGGTTATCCGCCGGAAGATTTACTGTATAAAAAACATTTTGTAGATGATAATTTAAAAACGATGGAATCATTGATTAAAAAGGTTGGTGATATGTTACTCATTATTGGATTTGTTGATAAAAATAAAAAGAACGATTTATTTAATGCTGCGGCTTTAATTCATAATGGCAAAATGCTTGATGTATGTCATAAAATAGAGTTGCCCAATTATGGAGTATTTGATGAGAAGAGATATTTTTGTCCAGGTGCCAGGCATTTGGTGACTAAATACAGAGAAACTGTTATAGGGATAAATATTTGTGAGGATATCTGGACAGAGAAACATGTGCAGATGCAGGCAGAAGCAGGAGCTGAAATTATAATAAATATATCTGCTTCTCCGTATCATGCCGGCAAAATGGATTTAAGGAATCAAATTTTAATACAGAGAGCGGTAGAGACTGGTACTTATATATGTTATGTAAATTTAGTGGGAGCACAGGATGAGCTTGTTTTTGATGGCAGCAGTCTCATTATTTCTCCTGAAGGAAAAAAACTTGCTTCGGGTAAAAGGTTTAAGGAGGATTTATTATTAACGGATATCCCTTTTAAGGATGATACTAAACCAGGATTAAACAAAAGAAAAGTAGAAAAATCAGGAAAATTTAAAGAGGTATATGAGGCGCTGGTTTCAGGTGTCAAAGACTATGCCGAAAAGAACGGGTTTAAAAAAGCAGTTATAGGTTTAAGCGGCGGAATAGATTCATCGTTAACCGTATTAATTGCATGTGACGCAATAGGCATGAATAATGTAATTGGGATATCTATGCCGTCAGAATATTCTTCGCCTGAGACACAGGCAGATGCTAAAAAACTGGCTGAAAATTTAGGGATTGAATTCAAGATAATTCCGATAGAAGATGTTTTTAATAGCTATTTATCCGGTTTTAAAGATGTGTTTAAAGGGTTGGGGCATGACATAACTGAAGAAAATATTCAGGCAAGAATAAGAGGTAATATTTTAATGGCGTTATCTAATAAATTCGGTTATCTTGTGCTTACTACTGGAAATAAAAGTGAACTCTCTTGTGGTTATTGCACATTGTATGGTGATACTGCAGGGGGTTTTAGTGTATTAAAAGATGTATATAAGACTGTTGTTTATGAGCTTGCCAAATTCAGAAACGATAAGGAAGATTTTTACTTAATTCCAGAAAGTGTTATTGCCAGAGCGCCATCAGCAGAGTTGAGGCCTGATCAAAAGGATACTGATAATTTACCGCCATATGATATTCTGGATAAGATTTTAGTAGATTATATTGAAAAAGATAAAAATTATGAAGAGATAGTAAAATCACATAACATTGATCATGAAATTGTCAGGAATGTTATAAAATTAGTAGATAGAAATGAGTATAAACGACGACAGTCGCCTATAGGAATAAAGATTACTCCAAAAGCGTTTGGGAAAGACAGACGGTTTCCTATTACTAATGGATATAGAGAATTTTTTTAATTTTAATACTTATTTGCTCAAAGAAGAGTCCCGCAGTTAAGAACAAAGCAGTTCTTCGTCACAATGCAGTATCATTTTAATAAGGAGGTGATGAAGGATGAATTTCAAAGAAATATTAAAGGAACTAACGCCAAAGTTTATAAGCATATCTCTGCAATTAAATAAAAACTCAAATGGTTATGATTTAAATGACCTGGTTCAGGAAATGTCTATGCATTTGTTAGAGAAATGGAACAAGGGTGAGATTGAAGGGTATACTAAAAGTTATATTCTTCAGAGTTGCTGGTTCCATATCAAGAATTATTTGAGAAAAATCAATAAAAAAATTAAGACTATCAGTCTTGATGATATTGTAGACGGAACCGATGTATGTCTGTGTGAAATGATAGAAGATGGTTCAGAATCAGTTTACGACATAGTAAATTTCAAAATTACCGTTGATAATATATTATCCAATGGCTTAACAAAGAGGGAGAAGGAAGTTTTCTTGCTTAGTTTGGAAGGGCATACCTTAAGAGAAATGGGAGAAATATTGGATATATCTTTTGTAAGGGTATCGAAAATTGAGAATAATATTAAAAAGAAAGTAAAGGATGAAGTGTTTGTATGAATAAGGGGTTAACAAAAGTTTCAGTTTTTTACTTGTATAAGTAGAAGGAAACAATTTGATCCGGTGTTGGGTCAAAAAAATACAAAGGCGTTTTATTTACATTAATTTCAATGTTGATAAAACGTCTTTTTTTATTTATATGGGCAATTTTAGGAGGTAAAACAATGAAAAAGATTGAATGTGTAATCCGTTCAGAAAAGTTAAAAGAATTAGAAAGAGCTTTAAGACGAGTTGGTGTTGGAGGAATCACTATTACTGAAGTTAAGGGATTTGGAAGGGAAACCACCCGGCCGGAGGCTTATTTAATTTTACCGAAAACCAAGGTTGAGATCTATGCTGCTGATAAACAGGTAAAAGAGTTAATATCTGTAATTATTAGTACCTGTTGTACGGGTGAACTTGGAGATGGGAAAATTATAGTTTTGCCAGTGGATAATATCCATCGGATAAGAACAGGTGAAACTCAGGATGAAGCAATATATTGAAGGAGGTATTAAAATGAAAAAGATTAATGTAGTTGTTTTCGTATTTGGTATTTTGATTTTACTGGGCAGTAATATCCGGGCAAAAGAAGATATCTTAACCGGTTTAAAAGGTATCAGTGTTAGTGGAGATTATGCTTTATATTCTTCTTATGTCTGGAGAGGATTTGAACTTGACAGTGACCCTGTGGCGCAGACTGGCTTGAATATTGCGTATAATGTGATAACAGTGGGAATTTGGAACAGCCAGGATATTACATATAAGGACAGTGTAAATTCTGCTGAAGTTGATTTTGTTATTGATTTGACCAAGGAATTCGGCGATGTGTCTGTGTCTTTAGGAAATACTTTCTATACTTTTCCAGCAGCAGATGCAGTCAGTAAAGAATTCTATCTTGGTATTTCTTATGGTACTCTGTTTTCACCTGTTTTTACATTATATTATGACTATGGCAAAGAATCGGATGGCGGGGGTGAAGGAGCGTATTGTAAAATAGCATTTGGTCACTCTATTCCCCTCGCCGTTCCTGACATATCACTTGAACTGTCAGGTAGCCTTGGAATTAATAATAAGCTGTTTATTGCAGGTGATGGTGGAGATTACAGTATTGGAGCATCTTTGAGTATGAAATTAAAGAATGGACTGTCATTTAATCCCGGAATGAGTTATGTAGTTCCATTCGGGGATATGGCTGATGACAATGACGGAGCCCAGGAGGCAGCCTTATATGGCGGTTTCAGTTTCGGATACGAGTTTTAAAAGGAGGCGGTAATGATATTAAAAAAATTATTTAAACAATTAGGGTTAGTCGCAACATTTGTGATAGGGCTTCCTTTATTGGCTTTTGCAGATGAAACAACAGCCGCTGCAAATGTAGTTGCTATTGATACGGTATGGACTTTGGTCGCAGCCTTCCTGGTATTTTTTATGCAGCCTGGTTTTGCCATGGTAGAGACCGGTTTCACAAGGGCGAAAAATTCAGCCAATATTTTGATGAAGAACCTCATGGATTTCTGTATCGGGTCAATTGCTTTCTGGTTGATTGGTTTTGGCATAATGTTTGGCGCAAGCGCTTTTGGTCTTTTTGGAACAAGTGGTTTCTTTCTTAGCGCTGCGAATCCTTCTACTGGTGAAGGATTATGGCAGTTTGCTTACTGGATGTTTCAGATAGTCTTTGCCGCTACTGCTGCAACTATTGTATCAGGCGCAATGGCTGAAAGAACAAAATTCCCTGCGTATTTGATTTATTCATTTTTTATCTGCGCTGTAATCTACCCTGTAGTAGGTCACTGGATATGGGGAGGGGGATGGCTTGGAAATAAAGGGATGATAGATTTCGCCGGCTCAACAGTGGTTCACTCAGTTGGCGGCTGGGCAGGTTTGGCAGGGGCAATATTACTGGGTCCCAGATTGGGTAAATATAATAAAGATAAGACATCTAATGCTATACCTGGGCACAATGTACCTTTAGCTGCATTGGGTGTATTTATTCTCTGGTTTGGATGGTTCGGGTTTAATGCTGGAAGTACTACATCGGGGACAAATCTAAGTATAGCTACTATCGCAGTAACTACTAATTTAGCCGCAGCTGCAGCCGCGATTACCGCTATGTTTACTGCCTGGAAAAGATTTGGAAAGCCTGATACCAGTATGGCATTAAATGGCGCCTTAGCTGGATTAGTAGCAATAACTGCTCCCTGCGCAAGCGTCTCTCCTTTAAGCGCTATTATTATTGGAGCAATAGCAGGCGTATTGGTGGTAGTCAGCGTTGAGTTTCTTGATAAGGGTTTGCATATTGATGATCCTGTTGGCGCGATATCAGTTCATGGTGTATGCGGAGCCTGGGGAACTCTTGCTGTAGGACTTTTTGCCCAGGCTTCATACGGTGAGTCAAGTGGAGCCGGCGCTGTAAATGGTCTCCTATTTGGCGGAGGATTAAGCCAGTTTTTTATTCAGTTAACAGGTGTGATTTCCGTATTTATTTGGGTATTTGGAACTGCATCTGTCCTTTTTTACATAATAAGAAGGACTGTAGGTCTCAGAGCTTCTGATGAAGAACAACTCACTCAATCGCCGACGTCAATTTGTTCACCAGTTCTGCGAACGGCAGCTTTTCTATCGTCCTGGCAAACTCCTCCAGATTTGATGGAATCGTCGGGATCTCTTTATAATCAGGATCGGCTCCCACCAGTTTGATAGGTTTGTCGGGATGGAAATCAAGTTCTA
>JAIVZN010000074.1:0-9482 GCA_048634875.1 Deltaproteobacteria bacterium
GCATTTAAAAACTAAAACTTGTTTGACCCAGCTCTTGCTTGCAAGGGCTGGGGAGTTTTTTAGTTTTAGGCATAGTTTCATGTGCCAAAGGCAAAAAGTCTCCGGAGCAACAAAATGCATTTTTAGGGCTCAATTATTTTCACCCAGCTCCTGCGTGCAGAGGCTGGGTTCATCTCCTTTTGTGAGCGAAGCTCATATCCATTTCACTCTATTATATATTTTAACACTAAATGAATTAAAATACAATTCGACTCAACTCTAATCCCTTAGCAGGAGCACAATAGCTGCATTTTTCACCTCTACCTTCCAGCATTTTTTTAAAATTACTAATATCTTCTTTACCTTTACCGATAGCCACAAGAAATCCAACTAAATACCTCACCATGTAAGTCAGAAAATATCTGGCATTAAAAGTTATTTCATACAGGTTTCCTGTTGAATTAATGTCCGAATCTAATTTTATACAAGTTGTTTTTTCTTCACACCCTGAAGAAAAAAGCAAAAAATCGTGTTCACCTTTTAAAACTTGAACTCCTTTTTTAATATTTTCCCAGTTCAATTTTTTAGGTATAAGCCAGACAAAATTTTTTAACATATAATCATTAACTGACTGATTTAAAATTCTATATACATATAATTTTGACTTTGCATCATAACGGGGATTAAACTCCCGAGAGCATTCTGAAACCTCTTTTACTATTACACTTCCATTAAGTATATTATTTAAAGCTACCTGAATTTTACCAACCAACATATTATAAGGTACTTTAAAACTTATTACCTGGCCTTTAGAATGTGTCCCGCTATCAGTCCTGCTTGCATATGTAATATTGATTTCACTTTTAAATAATCTTTTTAACGCTTTTTGAATTTCATCTTGAATTGTAAATTCATTATATTGTATTTGAAATCCTTTAAATATAGTACCGTCATATTCAACAACTGCTTTTACATACATATTACAACTTATAACTTACAAAGATATAGCCCAGACAAACAATAATTGCTGAAACATCTGCCAATCCTAATTTTTTGAAAGTATTTAAATTTTTAAGGTTTTCTTCCAGGATATTTCTATTTAATAAGGCATATTCAATATTGCGAGCTCTTCTAAGCACTCTTATCATAAATACAGTGCAGAATGAAACAAGAGATTTTCCTTTTCTTAAACGCTGGGCTTTGATTATACAATCAGCTTCCTCTAAGATAATCGGAAAAAATCTTAAAGCTAAAGAAAAAGTCAGCGCTACATTTTCAGGAGAAACCTTAAAAATCTTCATGGGTCCCGCATACCACGATATTGCTTTACAAAGTTCTATATTAGTAGTTGTAACAGTTAACACTGTTGCCCAGCAAAAAAGTAGCAATAACCTTAAAGAAATCTGAAGTGCATATTCAATATTTCCCGGCGGAATAAAACTATGAAAAATAAAAGTAAATCCCATTAGCCATAAAATCGGAATTACTCCCTTAAAAATCCTCTGAAATTTAATCCTTGAAACACCTATTACTATAATAAGCAATATGAACGGGCAGATAAAACTTTTGATAAAAAATAATGAAATGGAAAACAGCATAAGAATAAATATTTTAATACGGGCATCAATACGGTGGATTATTGAATTTCCCTGTAAGTACCTTCCCAATAGGAATTGATGTGCTATGTTCATCTAAGTTATAAATTATAAGTTATGAGTTACAAGTTATCACTTATTTATTATTTATTAATTGTTTTTTTATCAAGAGTTCTGCAATCTGGACAGCATTTAGCGCCGCGCCTTTTCGCAGGTTATCTGAAACAACCCACATATTCAGTCCGCATTCTATAGATTCATCTTCCCGGATACGGCCAACAAAGACCTCATCCCGCCCCCATGCTATGTTCGCCAGGGGATACACCTGATTTTCAGGATCATCTAAAACTTTAACTCCATCAAAATTCTCTAATAACTGCCTTGCCCTACGAGCAGTTATTTTAACCTTAGTTTCTACATTTACAGCTTCCGAATGGCCGCCTATTACAGGAACTCTGACAGTTGTCATTGTTACCTTAATCTCCTTATCCCCAAAAATCTTCTGTGTTTCATGAAGCATCTTCATCTCTTCCGAAGTATAACCATTCTTTCCAAATGCATTGGTTTGAGGTATCTGCGGAAGACATTCAAAAGCTATCTGGTGAGGAAAAACATTACATTTTATCTCTTTTTTATCAAGAAAATCACGGGTCTGCTCAAATAACTCTTCTACGGCCTTTAAACCTGCCCCTGAAACCGACTGGTAAGTTGAAACAACAATTCTCTTTATCCCTGCCTCATCATATATCGGCTTTAAAGCTACCGCCATCTGGATAGTTGAGCAATTCGGGTTTGCAATTATTCCCCTGTGGTTATCTATATCATCCGGATTTACTTCAGGAACTATCAAAGGAACATCTTCATCCATCCTGAAAGCACTTGAATTATCTATTACAATTGCACCTTCGGAAACCGCTTTTCCTGCATATTCTTTTGACCGGCCGGCGCCTGCTGAAAAAAGAGCAACATCAACACCGTCAAAACTTGCCTCATTCAAATCCTCAACTTCAATCTCAGTATCTTTCCAGGGAAGTTTTTTACCTTTTGACCGCAGGGATGCCATATAATGTATTTCTTTAACAGGAAAATCCCGCTCCTCTAATATGGAACGCATCTTCTCGCCGACAGCCCCGGTGGCACCGACAACAGCTACATTATATTTTTTCATTCGTAAATAAACATCCTTAATTTTCCACTACACTTTCAACTTTCAACCCACTCTGCAACCATATCGCCAACTTCCCGGGTTGAATATCCCATTTTTCCTGCAGCAAGGCTCTCTAACTTTTCCGAAACCACCCACTTAATTGCATTCTCTATTTGCAGAGCAGCATCACTCTCACCAAGTTCATCCATCATCATCTGCGCAGCAGCAATAGCAGCTAAAGGATTAATCACATTTTTACCGGTATATTTTGGCGCTGAACCGCCAATAGGTTCAAACATGGAAACACCTTCAGGATTTATATTCCCGCCGGCAGCAATTCCCATGCCCCCCTGTATCATTGCCCCAAGATCAGTAATAATATCTCCGAACATGTTTCCTGTAACAATTACATCATACCACTCGGGGTTTTTCACCATCCACATACAGCAGGCATCTACATGATTATAATCACGCTTTATATCTTTATATTCACTTTCACCTATTTCATGAAAAGCCCTTTCCCATAGATCATAAATGTAAGTAAGCACATTTGTTTTTCCAACAAGCGTTAACTGCCCGACAAAACCGCTCTCAATTTCTTTCTGGGAAAGCCCTTTCCACGGGCGCCCTTTCCGTCTATTCTTAGTATATTCAAAGGCATAACGAATTGCTCTTTCAACCCCCCTGCGGGTATATACAGCACTCTGAACTGCAACCTCATTGGATGTACCCTTGTGGGTAACCCCACCGACACCTGTGTAAAGGTCCTCAGTGTTTTCTCTGATTACTGCGAAATCCACTTCATCAGGACTCTTGCCTTTTAACGGGGTATCCACTCCTTCATAAAGTATAACAGGCCGGAGATTAATATACTGATCTAATGCAAAGCGGAGTTTCAGCAATATTCCTTTTTCTAAAACTCCAGGCGCAACATCCGCGTGCCCTATTGCTCCCAAATAAATAGCATCAAACTGCTTTAATTCATCTATAGCAGAATCAGGAAGGGTCTCGCCTGTCTTTTTGTAGCGTTCGCCGCCAAAATCAAAATCTGTAAAATCAAATGTTATATTAAATTTACCGCCTGCAGACTTAAGAACCTTTACGCCTTCGGCTACAACTTCAGGGCCTGTCCCGTCACCCGGTATAACCGCTATTTTATAATTTTTTTTCATTTTTTAATCCTCTTCATCAATCCTCCGGCAGAAATAATATTAGTTAGAAATTCCGGAAACCGGGAAATTATTTTAGCTTCACCTGTAGTATTATTTACAATCTTTCCTTTTACTAAATCTATAGTAATTTCATCATTAGTTTCTGCATAAAAGTCCTCACACTCTATAATTGGAAGTCCAATGTTTATGGCATTTCTAAAAAATATCCTGGCAAAACTCTTTGCAACTACTGCAGAGATACCGCAGCCCTTAATAGATATAGGTGCATGTTCCCTGGATGAACCGCAGCCAAAATTTTTCCCTGCAACAATTACATCTCCCGGATTAACCTTGGAAGAAAAATTTTCTTCTATTCCTTCCATACAATGCCCGGCAAGTTTTGATGAATCGGATGTATTTAGATATCTTGCAGGAATGATCTGGTCCGTATCAACATCATCCCCGAATTTGAATACTCTACCTTTAATTATAAATTTTTTTTCATTCATTTCACCTGTAAATAAACTCCTTAATTGGGACCTAAAAATGCATTTTTTGCGACTTGTGACTTTTTATAGAAACTATGGCGTTTAAAAACTAAAACTTGTTTGACCAAGCTCTTGCCTGCAAGAGCTTGGGAGTTTTTTAGTTTTAGGCATAGTTTCATGTGCCAAAGGCAAAAAGTCTCCGGAGCAAAAAAATGTATCTTTAGGGCTCAATTATTTTCATCTCCTTTTGTGAGCCAAAGGCTCATGTCCGTTTCATAAGTAAACCCTTTTTTGCATTTTAATTTTTGCATTATACTAATTTTTCCGGAGAAATTATGTATCCTGTAATTGCAGATGCTGCCGCCACCTCAGGATTTGAAAGATAAACTTCAGAATTCTTATGCCCCATTCTTCCGACAAAATTCCTATTTGTAGTAGAAAGCGCACGCTCTCCATCAGCTAAAACACCCATATGTCCGCCAAGGCACGGCCCGCAGGTTGGCGGAGAAATTATTGCGCCTGCATCAGCAAAAACTTTTAAAAGTCCTTCATTTAACATTTTTTTATAGATTCTATGAGAACCTGGAATAACAATAAACCTCAAGTCCTTAGCAACTTTTTTCCCTGAAATTATTTTTGCTGCTTTTACAAAATCTTCCCACCTGCCATTAGTGCACGAGCCAAGAACTACCTGATCTATCTTAACTTTTTCAGTTAAATTTACTGATTTGGAATTTGCAGGCGAATACGGATGTGCTACCTGTGGTTCAATAACAGAGCAATCTATTTCCATCACTTCTTCAAACTCTTTGTCTTTAAAAATAGAGTAATTACTAACAGCTTCATACGGCCGTTTTGCCCTTTTTTCAACATAATCCACCACTATATAATCAGCATCCATTATCCCGTACTTTGCGCCGCATTCTATAACCATATTTGCCATTGTAAATCTTGAATCCAGAGAAAGCGCACTTAATGTTTCTCCCGAAAATTCAAGCCCTTTATAGAGCGCGCCGTCAGTACCTATAAGTGATATTATATACAGGATTATATCCTTACCGCTGACATAAGGTTTGAGTTTCCCTTTTAATATGATTTTAACTGCAGGAGGGACCTTAAACCAGCACTTTCCTGTTGCCCAGGCATTAGCTACATCCGTAGAACCCACACCTGTCGCAAATGCGCCTAATGCGCCATAAGTGCAGGTATGCGAATCAGCTCCTATTATTATATCCTGCGGCAGGACAAGGCCTTCTTCAGGCAGAAGGACATGCTCAATTCCAACACCCCCGTCATAAAATTGTAACCTCCATTTTTTTGCAAAATCTCTTACCTTTTTTACCTGCTGGGCAGATGCTATATCCTTATTTGGCGTAAAATGATCAGCAACTATTACAACCCTTTCAGGATATGCAATATTATTTATTTTTGCTTCCTCAAAGGCATCTATCGCAAGCGGTGTCGTAATGTCATTAGAGAGTATTACATCAACATCAACTTCTATAAACTCACCTACTGAAAGTTTCTTTTTACCTAATTTCTTCTGAAAAATATTTCTAACAAAACTCATTGTTTCATTTTAGATTTGTTGATTGTAGATTTAGTGATTTTAATTTTTTCAATCTTCAATCTTCAATCTACAATTTTTCTACATTTGTTTGCGTATTATGTGCAATCTGTTAATTGCTGAAATGTACGCCAGCGCAGATGCCTCAATTATATCTGTTGAAACACCCCGCCCGGAAATTTCTTTTGATTCATCATCTTCCTTTATGCTTACAGTAACTTCACCCATTGAATCTCCGCCTTTAGAGACTGCTTTTATACGGTAATCAACAAGAATGCATTTTATACCGGTTATTTTATCTATTGCTTTATAGCAGGCATCTACAGGGCCATCTCCTGTAGCAGCTTCCTGAACTATACAAGTCTGATTATCTTCTTTGTTTATCTTTATCCTTACAGTTGCGCTTGGAATTGTTTTTGAGCCTGAAAGTGCATGAAGATAATCCATCTCAAAAGTCTTTCTTATCGCGCCAACCTGCTCATCAACAAGTGCAAGAAGTTCATCATCATATACTTCTTTCTTCTTATCCGCTAAAGATTTAAACTTGTCAAAAAGGACATCTATATCTATTTTTTCTTCATCTATTCCAAGGACTTTAAGCCTTTCTATAATGGCATGCCTTCCTGAGTGTTTACCAAGGACCAGTGATTCAACATGCCTGCCTATTGACTCGGGAGTCATAATCTCATAAGTCAGTTTATCCTGTAAAATCCCGTGCTGATGAATACCTGCTTCGTGCCTGAATGCATTTTCCCCGACAATTGCCTTATTCTTCTGAATACCTATACCCGACAACCTTGAAACCATTGAAGAAGTGGGATAAATCTGCGGGGTCCGAATATCACTGTGGACATTGTATATATCTTTGCGTGTAACAATACTCATCACAATTTCTTCTAAAGACGCATTACCTGCCCTTTCACCTATTCCGTTAACTGTACATTCAATTTGTTTAGCGCCGTTTTGAACTGCAATAAGCGAGTTCGCAGACGCCATTCCAAGATCATTATGACAGTGGACACTGAGGACAACATTATCAGGAAGTACTTTTCTGACTTCTTTAATTATTTTTGAAAATTCCAAAGGCATTGTATATCCTACAGTATCAGGAATGTTAATAGTACCTGCTCCTGCGCGAGCAGCAGCTTCCGCAACCTGTTTTAAGAACTCAAGTTCAGTTCTTGTTGCATCTTCTGCAGAAAATTCAACATCATCACATAAAGATTTTGCAAATTTTACAGCTTTAACTGCATTTCCTATAATTTCCTCCTTAGTCATCTTTAATTTAGCTTTTCTATGTATCGGGCTGGTTGCAATAAAAGTATGAATCCGTGGTTTTTCAGCATCTTTCACTGCCTCCCAGCAGCGATTTATATCTTCTTCAACTGCTCTTGCAAGGCCGCATACACTGCATTTTTTTATCTCTTTTGCAATCTCATTTACAGCTTCAAAATCACCGGGTGACGCAACTGGAAATCCGGCTTCAATTATATCTACCCCTAAGCGTTCAAGCTGATGAGCTATTTGAAGCTTTTCCTTAAGATTCATACTTGCGCCGGGAGACTGTTCACCGTCTCTTAAAGTAGTATCAAAAATTAATATTTTCTTTGACATTAAATTACCCCTTCACGCTTTACTCTTTACGCCTTTTGCATTTATTTTAATATCTGTAACCATTAAATATGATATTAAGATTACCAGAACCGTTATTAATTTCACAAACCCTGTGAAATCCACACCCATATTTAACAATACCATTATAACAGATACAATTACACCGGCTGACACCATAAGAGGGAGCCCTATACATTTTTCACTTATAATGTTCCTTGTAAACCGGGTTAATCCTGCTAAAATTAAAAGAATAACCGCCCCCATACCTATAAGACCATAGTTTATGTAAAAAAGTTTCCAGAGAAGAATAGAAACAATACCAGTATACCAGAGTAAGCCTCCGCTAAAGTTAAAAAGCTTTAAGAATTTTCCAGGATTTTTTACAAGAATTTTATTAACCAACTCGAAAAATATTGTCAGCAACACTAATTTGCAGCTTAAACTGTATGATTCTTCTATAACTGCAATTAATCCGCTGGAACCCGATATTACTACTAAAAAACTTAAAACATACTCAACCATCTTCCATCTTACTTCAGCCAGGACATCATTCCTCTTAACTGGGCTCCTACTTTTTCTATCTGATGTTGTTTCAAATCCTGCCTTTTTTGATTGAAAACCGGTCTGCTATTATTATTTTCCTCAATCCATTCCCTGGCAAAATTTCCTGATTGAATTTCTTCTAAAATCTTCTTCATCTCCTTTTTCGTATCATCACTGACAATTCTTTCACCGCGTGAATATTCTCCATACTCAGCAGTATCAGAGATAGAATAATTCATAAAAGAAATTCCTTTCTTGTAAACTAAATCTATAATCAACTTCATTTCATGCAAACATTCAAAATAAGCAATCTCAGGCTGATAACCAGCTTCTACTAATGTTTCAAAACCTTTCTTAATTAATTCCACAACACCCCCGCAGAGCACGACCTGTTCACCAAAAAGGTCGGTTTCAGTCTCTTCAGTAAAAGTAGTCTCAATTACTCCTGCCCTGGTACCGCCAATACCCTTGGCATAAGATAGAGCAAATTCCTTTGCACTGCCGGAAACATCTTTCTCTACTGCAATCAGCATTGGCACACCCTTGCCTTCTTTGAAAACATCGCGAACTAAATGACCGGGACCTTTAGGAGCTACCATAACTACATCACAGTTTTCAGGCGGCACAATTTGATTAAAACGGATATTAAAACCATGTGAAAAACCAATTACCATACTTTGCTTGTTCTCAATATATGGTCTTATTTCTTCAAATACTTTTGCCTGAATGGTATCAGGAACAAGCATCTGAACCCAGCTTACACCTTCTTTTTGAACTGCTTCCCTAACTGACACAGGCTGAAAACCATGTTTCAAAGCCTGCTCCCAGTTCTCGGAACCTTCAACATCGGAAACCACAACATCAATACCTGAATCCCTTAAGTTTAATGCATGTGCATGCCCCTGTGAACCATAACCAATAATTACAATCTTCTTACCTTCAAGCAGACTTAAATCTGCATCTTTTTCGTAATACATTTTTGCACTCATATTGTCCTCCGAAATTTTTTAGCTCCATAAATAGGGAAACCACCTTCCACTTTCAACTATCTTATCCTCTTTCTAAGGCAATAATACCTGTTCTTGCTAACTCAATTATTTTATACGGTCTCATTAATTCAATAAAAGCTTTTATTTTATTTTCATCTCCTGTCACCTCAACAGTCAGACTATCATGTGCCACATCAACTATTTTTGTCCTGAATATAGAAGCTATTTCCAATATCTCAGGTCGCAATTTTTTATCTGCAGCAACTTTAATCAGAATTAAATCTCTTTCAACATATTCCGTATTCAAAAAATCCCTTACTTTAATTACATCAGGGAGTTTATTTAACTGTTTTGTCACCTGTTCTAAGATTCTTTCATCTCCCTTTACAACAATAGTCATTCTTGAAAT
>JAIVZN010000075.1:0-9433 GCA_048634875.1 Deltaproteobacteria bacterium
GAGCAAAAGGCTATATCACGAAACCTTTTTCGAAAGAGGAAATAGCAGAAAAGATAAGGGAAAGAATAGAGGAAGTAGAAAAGGAAAGAATAGAGGAAGTAGAAAAGGAAAGAATAGAAAAAGCAGAAAAGGAAAGAATAGAAAAAGAACGAGAGGAAGCAGAAAAAGCAGAAAAAATATTAGAGAAACAGACAAGTATTTTAATTATTGATACCCGGCCTTATTTTCCGGGGGCAAGTATATTTTTTGATGGCAAACTTGAAGGTGAAACAATAAGGAGAATACCTGAGGTATCTTCTGGTCAACATGAAATATCCATTGAGCATCCTTATATCGGGAGGATTTCTAATAAAATAGAAGTGGATGAATCAGGACAGAGAATAATAATTAATTTTGACAGCGCTGGAGAAATGGTGATAAAATAAAATGAAAAGATTTATTACCTTAGTATTTTATTACTTTATTTCTTTTTCAATTGGTACTCATGCATATGCCGGCGATCTTGATATATATAACAATGCTGTAGAGCACATAAATAATTACGATATAGAACATGGTTTACAGGAAATGAATAAAGTAATTCATTCTGAAACAGCTAACGAGGACTTAAAAATAAAATCCTATTTCTGGATAGCATTTATTAAGTTATTTGATGGATATGAAGAACAGGCGCATGAGGCGATAAAAGAGTTATTGTCTCATGATATGGGTTTTGAATATGATATTGATGAACTCCCCTTACAATTATCTGGGAATGCTCAGGTAATGGCAATATATGAAAAAGAGAAATCAAACTTTTTAAAGGTAAAAAAACAACTTTCCGAAAAAGCATCTAAACATTTAGAAAAAGCTGAAAAATATTATAACAGGGGTAAATTAAATAAAGCAAAAAAAGAATTAAGATTAGTTTTGGAATTAGAGCCGAAAAATCAAAATGCAAAAGATCTTGTGAATAAAATTCAGGAAACTCAAATGAAGTTAGTAATGCAGGAAGATGCGATAGAATATTCAAAAGTAACAAGTAGATTAGAGAATGCAAAAGAGGTATATTGGGAAAGAGATTTAGATGAAGCAGAAAAAATACTTGATATGATTTTGAAAATTGAGCCGGAAGAGCAGGAGGCAAAAGATTTTAAGAACAAGATTCAAAAGACCAGGGAAATAAAAGTAAAAATTCGCAAAAAATTAGAAGAGAAAATTTTTCGTAGTGCAGAATCTTATTATAATGCTGGAAATATGTTAGGTGCTATGCAAGAAGCCACGAGAGTTTTAAAGTATAATCCTGAACATCAAGATGCTTATACTCTTTTTCAAGAAGCTTACCGGAGACTTCAAAATATTATAAAAACTGCAACTAAAAAAAAGAAAAAAATATTTCATAAAGCTATAAATTATTACCAGGATGAAGATTATAAAGCTGCAGTAAAATATTTTAAAAAATTACAATTAGTTATTCCGGAAATTGATATTTTTATAAGTCAAGCAATGGCAAATATACTGATAAAGAAGAATAGAATAAAAGCAAGAAAATATTACAAGATTGCTATTGAAGTACTGAGAAATAACTGTTACAAAAGAGCAAGAGAAAACCTGCTTCATGCTTTAATGTTAGATAAAGATTATTTAGATGCCCTTGTATTGTTAGAAGAAATTAAAGATTTAAAATTTAATTGAAACAGAGAAATTCTGAGGAATGTTTAAGTTACTTGTGATACCTATAGAGTGATTGAATTGGAGTTTCTTGAAGTTTATTCCCCATCCGATATTTAATTTCTCATCAATGTTTTTTATATGGGTTAAATTTATTTTATATCCTACCCTTATGGATAATTGTTTTTCAAAGGTGGTTTGGGCGCCGATAGACATTAATAACTCCTCTTCATTTACATAATACGGTAAATCAATGGCAAAGATAAAGTTTTTTCCATAATCTTTGTAATTCCAGGAAACAGCAGACCGTATTATTAAAGGTAATTTTTCATCTGCTTTGAGATATTCTAACTTTGTTCCTAAGTTTTGCAGGCATAAACCTGTATTTATATTATCTGAAAATTTGAACTGTATCCCTGAGTCTACGGCAAAGGCAAAGGCTCTGTATCCAAATATTTCAGATGTAATATATTTTAGATTTAATCCAACAGAAAGTTTCTTGTAGTTTGTGCCGCTTCCCAATATGAAAATAATGTCTTGTTGTCCTATTCTATTTATCAGGAATCCTGTGGTATCATATAAATCAACTTTTCCTGTAGTATAGTATATAAAAGCAGCTCCTAAGACAGCAGTTGATAAATTTTGTCCGATAACTAACGAGGCAAGGTTATCGTTTGCAAATCCTCTTTGATAGGTTGCTGAGAATTCTGTTCCGCGAAATGCAGCAAGCCCGGCAGGATTGTAGTGTATTGCCGTTATCTCACCCTGCATAGAAGAACATGCTTCAGCTATACCTGCTGCTTTGGGTGAGATGGGTCGCAGCAGGGTTATACCTGAAGACGAACCTGCCCCCTTTGCCCAGAGTAAGATGGAAGGTGGAAGATAGAAGACAGAAGTTATAATTATTATTATAATGATTTGCGATAATTTATGTTTTGACATCTATAAATACCTTTTTTTTTAACTTATCACCCATAACTTACTATAAGTTATGAGTTATGAATTATAAGTTAATTTATAACCTATCACTTATAATTTTAATATATACATAATATTCATAAATTTTCAACTCAGTTTGATAAAATCTGCAAAATCTATTAGTATTATTGGAAAGTTGGTAATATTATGCGAAGACAAATATTTATTATTACTATTATTTTTTTTGTATTAAGTTTACATGCAGTTAGAGGTACTCCGTTAATAGAAGATATAAACTCAGATGCGAAAATAGTTTCTATGGGTGGAGCATATGAAGGTGGCCAAGGTAATTCAAGTGCAATTATTTATAATCCTGCTGTAATATCCAATATGCTTAAAAAAGAATTTTGCCTTTCATATGGCTTTTACCCTGAAGGAGTAAGTCATCAGAGCGCAATATTTAGTTATCCTATTGAATATGGTGTCTTAGGAGCAGCAATAAGTTATTTTGGAGAAGATAAATATCATAATCTTATTGGAGTGTTTGGTTATGCGCATCGGGTATATAAAAAAGATGAAAATTTAATCCGCAGTCAAGTAGCAAGCGCCGGAATAAACTTGAAAGTTATGGATAAAAATTTATCCGATGAGAATACAACTATTTTTGCAGCGGATTTTGGGATATTATTTAAATTACCTTTTATCAAAGAATTTAATTTAGGATTAGCATTCAGGAATATTGCAGGGGAATATGAACTCGGGGAAGTGAGGCGCCGGCTTCCTTCTTTATTTGAATTAAATTTAAGTAAGAAAAATTTAATTGGCGGATTAAATTTAGCAGGGAATGGCGGAGTTATATTTGATGAAAGTATATATTTTAATGCAGGAACAGAATATAATATAACAGCATTACGAAATTCAAAAGTTAGAATTGGTCTTATGGCAGAAGAAAATATTACGCCAAGAGTGACAGGCGGGGTCGGTGTAAGATATGGCGGTTTATCGTTAGACTATGGAATTGTATCCGGTAATAAAGAAGTTTACCCTTTTCATATAATATCTTTAAAGTATATGTTTGGAAGTTTAAAAGAAGATCCTGATGATATTTCAAGGCTTTATCAATCAGGGAAAAAGTATTTTTTGCAAGGCAATTTAGTGGATGCGCAAATAAGATTTGAGAAAGTTCTTCTTATTGATGAAAATTATAAGGAGACTGTAAGATATCTTGAACAGATTAAGAAAGCAATAGGAAAACTTAAGAAAGATGAGCCATTAATAGAAAAAGAATTAAAAAAAACCCAGAGGTTAATGAAAATAGGAGATATACTCTTTGATAGAAACAAATATAATGAAGCAATAAGATATTATATAGCAGTAATGGTGATAGATAAGAGGAATGTTAAGGCGAAGCAAAAAATTTCAGAAGCAAAACGAAAGATAAAAGAAATTGAAGAAGCAAAGAGATTGTCAGGTAAGAAAGAAGAAGCTACGGAAACAGAAAAAAAAATATCCAGGTATTACAATACAGGTTTAAAGTATTATGATAACAAAAAGTATCAGTCAGCATTATCGCAGTACAGACAAGGTTTAAACATGGTGGGGGAAAGTAGAGATAGCGCTACCTGGCGGGGAAAATTTAATAAACAAATTGTTAAAACCAGGAAGAAAATAGCTGTGCGCTATTATGAAAAAGGATATCTTTATTATCAGCAAAATAAATTCCAAGAAGCGGTGGCAGAATTTGAAAAAGCATTAAGTTATGACAGGTATTATGATGAAGTTAAAGGGAAATTAAAAGAAGTTAAAGAAAAGCTACTGCAAATAAATAAAAAGAAAGCAGAAAAGTTATATGAACAGGGATTGAATAAATATACCCTTGGAAATATAGAAAGCGCTATTGAAATGTGGGAAAAAGCACTTGAATATGATAGTGACCATGTGGAAGCTAAAAAAGCTCTGGAGAGAGCAAAAGCAAGAAAGTAAAACCTTGTGGATCTAATTAAACTTTGTGGATTTTTATTGTTTTTCGGAATAATAGGTTTTGCGGGGTGGTATTTAAAAAATAGTAACCATAGAGAAAATTCTACAAAAAAGATTTATGTCCATATAGAAGGCGAAATTAATGCTCCTGGTCTTTATAAGATAGTAACCACAATGAGGATAGGTGAGCTGATAGATAAGGCAGGAGGTTTAACTCCTCGCGCTGATATGCGCGGCATTAACCTTACCCAAACATTAAGGGATGGACAAAAAATAATTATTCCTGTCCGTAAAAGTATTTTTGAAAAAATAGGGCTTGGCAAAGGACCTGAAGAAAGTTATATAAATAAGAGATTAAGAGACTGAGAGATTATGACCTATAACTTGTGCTCTTATGCACTAATATGAATTGAGAATAAAAAACAATTCTGTTCCACTTTTTTTACCGCTAATAGCTGTTATTTCAGGAATAGTAATAGGTTTAAATTTTAAGAATTTAGGTTTAAATTTATTCCTGTATTCAGGGTTGCTTCTTTTTGTCATTTCTATTTATTTTCATAAAAAAACCGTATTTATTTTTTCAATAATTTTTTTAGCTGCATCATCCTACATATATCATACAATACCCTCACAGAATGATATTTCACAAATCCTGCCATTTGAGGGAAAAGTAACAGGTAGGGTTTTACTTCCAGCAAGGCATTTAATTGTAAGAGTTGATAAAAAATTTTCAGGAAAAGTATATTTACAGTGGGAGGGCTCGGTGCCTTCTCCAGGGGCGCGCATTGAAATATACGGTAGATTTTATAGTCCCCGGGCGTCTTTAAACCCAGGTCAATTTAACTGGAGAAAACATCTCGCAAATCAAAAGATATTTACTGTTGCCCAAGTGTATTCTATCCGTGTTATAAAAGAAGGGTTTATTGCAGCCATTATAGGAAAAATTAGGAGTTATATCAAAGAAAAAATATACAAGTACTTACCACGGAAGGAAGCAGGAATACTTGCTGGAATTCTTTTAGGAAATCCGGGTTTAGTTCCTCAGGAAACTATTGAACAATTTCGCAAATCAGGTATTATGCATATTCTTGCTGTATCCGGCCTTCATGTAGGATTAGTCCTGTTTACTGTTTATTATGTATTGGCAGCTTTTGGCTTGAGTAAAAACAGGTCTTTTATAATTGCAATTATCTTTATGTATATTTATGTAGTAGTGACAGGGATGCGTCCTTCTGCATGCAGGGCGGCAATTATGTTGACCATGGTAGTTGCCGGCGGGATTTTAGGCGGCAGAGGTAATGTGTATAACAGTTTATGTCTTGCCGCCCTTGTAATTCTCGGATTGTGTCCCGGACTTCTTTTTACAGCAGGTTTTATCTTATCGTTTCTCGCAGTATCAGGAATTGTCTATATAAGTCCGTCTTTGTATCGATTAGTTGGAAGGCCCTTTGCAGTATCCATTTCTGCTGTTGCGGCAATTCTGCCGGTTCTTGCATGGAATTATAATTATTTGCCTCTTTTTTCTCCAATTACAAATCTTGTGGTAATACCACTTACAGGTATTGTGGTAAGTCTTGGAATGTTTTTTTTAGTTATATCAGGGTTTTCAAATTTTTTAGGTGAAATATATTCAATAGCTATTTTTTATGTTATCAGGTTTATTGAGTTGGTAACAGGCATTTGTCCGGGAGGAGTAACTTGTGGCAGACCCTCATTACTGATAGTTGCTATCTTTTATTTTATTTTAATTTTAGTGAGTCAAGAATCTTCTCGTAGAAGAAATATTCTATTAATTATCAGTTTAACAGGTTTAGGTTTATGTCATGTGAAGGATAGATATTTTGGAAAAAGTTTTTTAGCAGTATTAAAATCTAAAGGCGGCTGTATATCCGTAATAAAGGAAAGTTGTGGAGATGTTATAGCTTTTATTGGTAAAAAAGATATTGATGAAAAAGTAATAAAATCATCTATTTATTCTTTTGGAATTAGAAAAATAAAACATATCTATATAGTTCATCCGCCTTATGAAGATTTAATAGGTGTTTTTAAATTAGCAGAAGAATTTAAAGTTAAGAAAATCTTTTATCCCCCTCACCCTTTCCTCTCCCCCTCACCCTACCCTCTCCCCCAAGGGGAGAGGATTAAGGAGAGGGGGAGAGGATTAAGGAGAGGGGAAAAGGTATTTACGAATGAAACTGATATATATACTTTAAAAAAAGGTGATGTAATTTATTATAAAAAGTCGCAAATAATAATTACTGAACCGGACAAAACATATCTTGATATAAGAGATAATTTTATACAGGCTGAATTTCTCGGGAAAAGTAAAATATTTATCTATGCAGGTGGTGATATTCCTAAAAATACTTTTGATGTCATTATGGCAATTGAGCCGTATAAACCTGACTGGGAGAATATTAAGTCAAGGTGTAAAGGCTTAATTGTTTATTACGGGGAAGATACTCCGCCTGAGATAGAGTCTGAAACGGTTCTTCTACGGATTAAGGATAAGGGCAGGATTTTTTCCTTACAGAATTGAATTGTAAATTTCCAAATACTTTTCAGTAATCTTTTTTGCTGAAAAATTTTCTTCGGCAGCGTGCCTGCATTGTGCAGGATCTATTGAGTTAATATTCTTTACAGCTTCTACCATTTCACTCTCTGTTTCTACAAGAAAACCTGTTTTTCCATTTTCAATGACTTCAGGTGAAGCGCCTTTACTTAATGCAATTACAGGAGTGCCGCATGCTAATGATTCAAGCATTTCCATACCAAATGGTTCTTCCCACTGGTTTATGTAAAAAGTTCCCTTAGCTTTACGGTAAAGATCATAGCGCGCTTCCTGTGGAAGATCCTCAGTGAACTGGAGGTTAAAGTTGAGGGTTTTATGATCAAGCCATGGTTTTATCTCTTTATTAAATAATTGTTTCTTTGTTCCCTGTATTACTGCTACTAACCTTTTGCCTGCAGTATTTGAAACCCTTCTTGCAAGCTCCAGTGACTGCTCCTGATCCTTATGGCCTATGAATAAAAAGTAATCTTCTTTGTTTTTATCCCACTGAATTTCATCAGTATTTATAGATTTGTAAACGGTATCTACAAAGGTTATATCAGAAGAAATATCATTAAACAGTACCCTCTGCCTGTTTGATATAGCGGCAAAATAATTTCCTGCAAATTGTGCAATATCTTCACAGATTTTAACAGTCCCCTCATCCGGAGGTCCGTATACAGTGTGAAGAGACGGCACGGGATTTTCAAATTCACCGGCAAGTGTAAAGTTATGTATAAGATCAACACCAAGATTCATCGCCTGAGCGCAGGCATATTTTGCTATAATATTTTTTAGGTAATATCTTGAGTTTTTATCTGCTTTTTTCCAGTTGATTTCCGAAGTGTCAGGGGGATAGTGTATAACTTCACTAAGTGAAGTGGAACCATTAGGTGCAAAGAGAATTACCTTGTGTTCTGTTTCAACTAATTTTTCCGAGAGATCGCTGATTACAGTTTCAATTCCTGTATAATCATGTGATGGAAGTTTTCTCCAGGGTGGTGCAATAATTGCTATTTTCATTTTATTCTCCTAATATTTTTTTATAAATTTCTATATAATCACCTGCCATTTTTTCAAGTGAAAAATTTTCTTCAACATGTTTACGACACTCCTCAGGGTTTATTTTGTCTATATTCTTCGCTGCTTCAATCATTTCTTCTTCTGTTTCTACGAGAAAACCTGTCTTACCGTCTATTATTACTTCCGGCGCTGCTCCTCTTTTTAAAGCAATAACAGGTGTTCCGCAGGCCATTGATTCAATCATTACAAGCCCGAATGGTTCTTCCCATTGACTGGTAAAAAGAGTGCACTTTGCTTTTCTGTACACTTCAAATTTAAACTCATGCGGCGGTTCTTCATAAAGCTTTAATGTAAGAGATTTTTGAAATTCGTCAAGAAGCGGTTGAATATTCTCGGAAAAAAAATCCTTTTCAAATTGTTCGCTCATTTTTACTATCATTACAAGAGGTTTTTTTATCTTAGCTGCAACCCTGATAGCCATATCAGGTCCTTTTTCCCAGTTTATTCTTCCTACAAATAAGAAGAAATCTTCTTTATCTTTACTCCAGTCAATTTTATGTATATCAATTGAATTATATACATTACCGACAAAATTAATATCTTTGTTAATTGTTAAATACATTTCCTGTTGTCTTTTTGAAATAGATACAAAATGGTTGTTGTGATTATCCGAAAGTTCCACGCATTTAATTACCGAACCCTCAGTGCCAGGACCATGTAATGTATGAACTGTATGTTTATCGGTTAGATTGTATGATAATGTGTGGTCGTGAATAATATCTACATTAAGGTATGCTGACATACTGAGGGCATATTTTGAACATAGTTCATTTGCTATTAATTTTTCTGGAAGGGGAGAGAAAATGCCAAATTCTAATTCTTTGTTTTCTATATAAGGCAGAAACTTGTGGGCCCTTGTATTTGAATATTGATTGCCAAAAAGAATAACTTCATTACCCTTGAGCGAGAGTCCTTCAATAAGATTATATATTACCCATTCTGTTCCGCCATAACCTGATGGCGGAATTGGAATGTATGGTGGTGCTATCATACTTATTTTCATTTGTAAATAAATCCTTTATTGAGACCTAATCTGAGTTATAAATTACGAATTATAAATTATGAGTTATTTCTTAATAATTTCACCTATAACTTATAACTCATCACTTATAACTTAATTCATTGTTTTAGGCATAGTTTCATGTGCCAAAGGCAAAAAGTCTCCGGAGCAACAAAATACATTTTTAGGGCTCAATTATTTTCACCCAGCTCCTGCATATAGGGGCTGGGTTCATCCGCTTTTGTGCCGGC
>JAIVZN010000076.1:0-9195 GCA_048634875.1 Deltaproteobacteria bacterium
CCAAAGACCTGCCCGATTTACCCGCCATACTTCCGGCGGGCAAGCGGCAGGCGGGGAAAATGAATATAAATTGAATAACCGAGTCTTTTCAGTAATGCGCCTCAGGCGCATTAAAAAGGCTATTATAAAGAATAATTTCATAATCTTGGTGCCTTCGTGGCAAGATACCTGAGTAATCACGACAAACTTTTTATAATACTCTATTGTCTCTTGGGTACTACATTAAGTTGATTGTATACAAATTTTATTCTTTTAGACACAGGTGAATGTAGATTATCAGGATTTTCAAATTTTATGAATAATGATCTTATCTGTGTATATCTGCGAAAACCTGCCCGCCGTCTGGCAGGCGGGTCTGCGGCCTATTTAACTTGACTAGCTCGATACCATAACTGGGTTTAAATATCAAATCCTAAAACTAGAAAACACAACTATTCAGCCACAGATTCACACAGATGACTGCAGATAGGTTTAAATACAAAAAAATAGCAAATATCTGTATATGTCAATAATTCAAAAGACTTGTATATTTTAAAAAAAATCAGTGATAATCAGCGTAAACCTGCCCGCCATCTGGCAGGCGGGTCCGTGGCTGATTAGTAACAAAAAATTATCCTTTACCCGTACTCCAATATTACCTTCTTGACCCGTCAGGTCATTTGAGATAATTTCCATCTTGTGGAAAAAGATATTAATGAATTAAGGGAAATCATTACTACCTCTAACAGAGTCACCGTGCTTACCGGGGCAGGTATCTCTGCTGAAAGCGGGGTCCCCACCTTCAGAGGCGCTGATGGCATATGGCGGAATCACCAGGTTACCGATGTCGCTACACCGCAAGCGTTTGCCAGGGATCCAGAACTGGTATGGGAATTCTATAACTGGAGAAGGAGCCTTCTGAGTAAGGTTACCTTTAATGACGGTCACAAGGCCCTGGTAAAATTAGAAAATCATGTTCGTGACTTTACGCTCATCACCCAGAATGTTGATGGCCTCCACAGGGAAGCTGGGAGCAAGCGCTTGCTTGAGATTCATGGTAATCTGTGGGATGTCAAGTGCACCCAATGCGGCCTGCTTACCCTGGATCGGTCTCAGGATATGGGCCGGCTGCCTAAATGTACCAAGTGCGAAGGACTCCTCAGACCAAATGTTGTCTGGTTCGGCGAATCCCTCGATCCTGATATTTTAGGCAAGGCCTTCGACGCAGCCCGAAATTGTGAGGTCATGCTCATTGTTGGAACATCCGGGATCGTTCAGCCAGCAGCCTCTCTTTCTCTTCATGCCAAGCAAGGGGGGGCTGTAGTTGCTGAGATCAATCTGGAGAAAACGCCTCAATCAGAACATATGAATTTTGTTTTAACTGGCCCAGCCGGAAAGATCCTGCCAATGCTTGTCGAGAGTCTGAATTGATGGCATCAGGAATTATTACCATAACCACTGACTTTGGTGAAAGGGACCCCTATGTGGCAATGATGAAAGGGGTCATCCTTACCATTAATCCAGGTTCACGGATAGTGGATATAACCCACCGGGTACCGCCTGGTTCAATTCGAGAGGGAGGTTCAATCATTAAGGAGACCTACCAACACTTTCCTTCGGGAACCGTCCACCTGGCAGTGATTGATCCGGGCGTCGGCGGCAAAAGAAGGCCCATCGCTGTGCTGGCCGACAACCATTTCTTTGTGGGGCCCGATAACGGTCTGTTCTGGCCAATAATTGAAACACAGGAACATAGCGAGGTTATTCATCTTAGTGATAAGATGTACTGGATGAGGGAAATTAGCCCAACGTTTCACGGAAGAGACATTTTTGCCCCGGTTGCCTCCCATCTGTCAAAGGGAGTAGATCCCTTTCTCTTGGGTGAAAAAATCGGCGATCCAACCATGATAGCCGCGCCGCTTCCCTGTAAAGAGAATAGTGATCTGGTTGGCGAGATCATACGGGCGGATCACTTTGGCAATCTCGTCACCAATATCACCAAAGACCACCTCAGCCCATTTCTTCAGCCCAAGGGTGTATCTATTAAGGTTGGGGGTCTGGTTTTACAGAAACTGAGCACCACCTATAGTGACGTGCCGGTGGGTCAACCCCTGGCCCTCATCGGGAGTTCTCATCAACTCGAGATTGCCATCAATATGGGTAATGCGGCACATAATCTCGATCAGGAATGTAAGGTAGGTACCAAGGTAATCGTTAAGCGACATTCTGCGAATGTCGAATTGTAAATTGGAAATTGAAAATTGTAAATTGTAAATTTAAAAAAGAAATAAAATAAAAAAATTTAAAATTTAATATTTATAATTTGCATTTTACAATTGGAGCGAAGCGACAAGGAGGTTAGGAAATTATGGAAAGATTGAGAGGCAAGCTTTTAATTGCACAGGGCGGCGGGCCTACTGCGGTTATAAACCAGTCACTTGCAGGAGCAGTCCTTGAAGCAAGAAAGTACAACGAGGTAGAGAGAATATATGGCGCAATTAACGGAGTTAATGGAATTATAAATGAGAATATTGTTGATTTAACTCAACTTACAACAACTAATCTTTTAAGTGTTGCTTCCTCGCCTGCTGCTGGTTTGCTTTCAACAAGAGATAAACCTGATAAGGAGTACTGCAAAAAGATTTTTGATGTATTGAAAGCACATAATATAAGATATTTTTTTTATATTGGCGGAAATGATTCTTCAGATACCCTGAGATTGGTAAAAGAGTTTGCGCAAAATGAAGATTATGATTTTAGAGCTGTACATATACCAAAGACAGTTGATAATGATCTTGTATTAAATGATCATACACCCGGCTATCCGTCAGCAGCAAGGTTTGTAGCGGAAGCATTTGTAGGGCTTGATCTGGATAACAGGGCGCTTCCCGGAGTTTATATAGCTGTTGTTATGGGAAGGCATGCAGGATTTTTAACTGCTTCCAGTTCAATGGCTCAGAAATATTCTTCCGACGGGCCGCATTTAATATATCTTCCTGAAAGAGCTTTTAATACAGAAAGGTTTCTAAATGATGTGAGGGAAGTTTATGATAAATATAAGAGGTGCGTTGTAGCCGCCTCAGAAGGTATCCAGGATGGAGATGGCACACCTGTTGCGGCAAAACTGCAGGAAAATGTTGAAAGGGATGCCCATGGCAACATCCAGTTGTCAGGTTCAGGTTCTCTCGCAGATTCATTAAAAGACTATATAAAGAAAAATACAAAAATCTCAAGAGTAAGAGCAGATACATTTGGTTATTTACAGAGATCCTTCAGAGCCTGTGCGAGTTGTGTTGATCAGGTAGAGGCAAAGGAAGTTGGTGAAAAAGCAGTTCATTTTGGAGTTGGCGATAATTTAGATGGTTCAATAACAATAAACCGCATTGGAAATTATGCTGTTGATTACAAACTTGTAAAATTAGATGATGTCGCAGGTAAGACAAAGGTGATGAGGGATGAATTTATTAATGCTCGTGGCAATCATATAACTGAAGAGTTTAGAAATTATTTAAGGCCCCTCTTAGGAGGGGATTTCAAGGGAGGCGGGGCGAGGCTGCGTGCACCGAAAGTCTTAAAGAAGTTGAAAGTGGAAGGTTGAAAGTGGAAAGTGAAGTTGCCGAGGGAGATATTATGAAAAGAATAATTTTTTGTATTTTGTTTTTTATAGTTGTTTTTTATAATTTAGCATTTTGTGAACAGCATGTTACCGAGATTATAGATACTCCGACTGCGACTTCTAAAGAGTTAGGTTCATATGCAGTTTCAGTTCGCTTATATAAAGAGGGTTCGATTTTGACCCGTTTATATTACGGGATAATAGTAAAAAATTTGACCCTTGGTTTAAGTTTTGATGCTGAAAATGTGATTGGTTCAGGCTCTGTAGAGCCGCGCAGGCCGTATCTCTATATAAAGCTTCCATTATATTTAGGAAGTTATACCTGGCCTGCAATTAGTGTTGGTTTTGATGAACAGGGCTTTGGAAAATATAATGAAGATAATGAGGAATACGAAGTTCCTCCTGTTGGTTTTTTCCTTGTTTTTACAAAAAAGGCTCTTATGACCGGTTTAAATGTCAGTTTTGGGATTAATGCAAATTACACTTTCAAAGAGGATACTGAAGAAAAAATTAAGGGATTTTGTAATGCGGATTTTATGTTGGGACCTGAATTTATGATACTTGCAGAAGTAAAAGAAATAACTATGTGGGACAGTTATTTTAATGCTGGCGCGAAGTATTTACTTAATCCGCAGCTTGACTTTGAGTTTTCACTACTTGATTTAGGCGGCAGGAGTGTTCTGGAAAGAATTATAAAAGTTACCTATACAGGAGAATTTTAAATTGTAGATTTTAGATTGAAGATTGTAGATTGAGGTTGAAGTCAATCTACAAATCGTCAATCAACAAATCTCAAATGTAAGAATGATGGCAGTTAAGAGTAAAAGGCAGTATCCTGATTTTGAAAAGCCTCTTGTTGAAATATACGAGAGATTAGAAAAGCTGATTATTAAGGACCCTGACTCTGAAGAAGTTAAAAAGTTAATTAAAGAGAAAGATAAGTTAATAAAAAAAGTATTTTTCAAACTTACTCCTTATCAGAGAGTTCAGCTTGCCCGTCACCCGATGAGGCCATATGCTCTTGATTATATATCAGGAATTTTTGATGATTTTGTTGAATTTCACGGTGACAGAAAATTTGGAGAAGATAATGCAATGGTTGGCGGGCTTGCATCACTAAAAGGAGAAACTGTAATGGTAGTGGGCAATCAGAAGGGAAGAACAATCTCCGAGAGTGAAATGAGAAATTATGGTATGGCTCACCCTGAAGGTTACCGCAAAGCACTGCGGCTTATGAAACTTGCAGAAAAATTTTCATTTCCTGTAATTACATTTATTGATACGCCTGGAGCATACCCCGGTATAAAAGCTGAAGAAAGAGGGCAGGCAGAAGCAATAGCAACAAACTTAAAAGAAATGGCAGGACTGAAGATACCTGTGATTGTGGTAATAACCGGGGAAGGCGGATCAGGCGGAGCTCTTGGCATAGCAGTAGGAGACAGGATATTGATATTGGAAAATGCAGTATATTTTGTCTGTACTCCTGAAGCATGCAGTGCAATTCTATGGCGTGACTCATCTAAAGCAGTTTTAGCAGCAGAAACTATGAGACTTACAGCTAAGGATTTGAAGAAACTTGGTGTTATAGATGAAGTAATACCAGAGCCGGCAGGCGGCGCGCACTGGAATTATAAAAATATGTGCGAGATACTGAAAAAGCGGTTGGTTTACCATCTTGCAGTATTAAAAAGAACTAAATGTGAAAATCTGTTACGGAACAGGTATATGAAGTTTAGAAAAATGGGAGTTGTAAACAGGAGACTGGGAGATTAGGAGACTAGGCGGACTGGGAAAATAATGTTAAAGAAATATCTTAGAACAAAATTGCATGGTCTCAGGGTTACTGAGGCAAATATAGATTATAAGGGTAGTATAACTATTGATAGAGATTTAATGGATGCGGCAGATTTAAATCCCTTTGAGATGGTTAAAGTTATAAATTTAAACAATGGTGAAAGGTTTGAGACTTATGTTATAGAGGGTGAAAGGGGAACAGGCTATATAGGCTTGAATGGCGGGGCAGCAAGAAAAGGCAGAGCTGGGGATAAATTACTTGTATTTTCAACTATTTGGATAAAAGAAGGAAAAAAACATACAGTAAAAGTAGTAATTATTGATGAAAATAACAAGGTAGAAAAAATTAAAATAAGTAAAATTAAAACATAATGACCCAGATTGTTATAAAAGGGAGCCGGCTGGTTACTGAAGAAGGTGTTCAGCCGGCTGATTTATTAATATCCAATGGAAAGATTGAAAAGATAAGCGCCTGCATAGATACACCCGCAGGCGCAGAGGAAATTGTTGCAGAAAATATGTTTACAATGCCGGGTGTTATTGACCCTCATGTGCATTTTGAACTCCATGCTTATGGAACTATGTCAAGTGATGATTTCTATACAGGTTCATGCGCAGCAGCGGCAGGCGGCGTAACAACTTTTATAGATTTTGCCATTCCTTCACCTGGTCAGTCTATGCTTGAGAGGCTGAATGAAAAGCAGAATTCAGCGCAGCACAAATCAATTATTGATTATTCATTTCATGCGCAGCTCATAGGCTGGGAAGATGAAAAATCCGGTGAAATGGCTAAGGTGATGGAATCAGGTGTGACCAGTTTTAAAATATTTATGCCGCGGACTGAGAGGTGGGGGATAGGCGATGATGGATTATATGAGGCATTAAAACAGTCAGTAAAAATTAAAGGATTAATAATGGTGCATGCTGAAAATGGGGTACTTGCAAAATATTTTACTGATAAACTTATCTCTTCAGGTAAAACTTCTATAATTTATTATCCCTCGGCGCGCCCGAATTTTATTGAAAGAGAAGCAGTTCAGAGAGCGTGTCTCCTTGCGGAAGAAGCGGCATCTCCGATATATATATGCCATGTAAGCACTAAAGAAGCAATGCTTACGCTCCGGGAGTTACGAAGAAAAGGACAGGATATTTTTGTAGAGAGCTGTGTGCATTATTTACTTCTTTCAAATGATCTGTTTAATGAGACCGAAGGGTATCTCTTTGCTTGCTCGCCTCCCCTTAGAAGAAAGGAAGATAATTATGAATTATGGCGTGGGATTTTAGAAGAAAATATTGATATAATTGCTACAGATCACTGTCCATTTAAGAAGGAACAAAAAGAGTCAGGTAAGAATAATTTTGTAAAAATCCCTTTTGGGCTTCCTGGAGTGGAAAATGCATTCCCTTTACTTTATACTGAAGGCGTCCTTAAGAGGGATATAGATATAGTTCAAATTTACAAGATGATGTCTTTAAATCCTGCAAAGATATTTGGCTTGTATCCTGAAAAAGGGACACTTAGAGAGGGCTCTGATGCTGACATTGTAATATTTAATCCTGAAAAGAAAATGAAGCTGGAAGTTAGAGAACTTCATACTAACTGCGACTGGTCTCCATATGAAGGCTGGAAACTTGATGGCTGCCCTGAATACACTATTTCAAGGGGAGAAGTAGTATACAGAAATGGTAAAATAATTGCCCTGAAAGGAAGGGGGAAATTTTTAAAAAGAAAACCTTCATTATATTATTTTTAGGCCTTCTCTTATTAGTAAATCCCTGTTTTTCATTTTCAGTTAAGGTTCAAACAGGACCTTATATCTTAGGAGATACTGTAAAACTTGTAATTGAGGATTACAAGAATAAATACAGGTATAATCTGGATATCTGGAATACGGCTGTTCCTTTTTTTATAACAGAAAATAAAATGGAATGTTACTTTGGAATACCGCTTGATAAAAAAACAGGTAAATATACTATGTCGATTACTGAATACAAAAGAAGAAAAGTAAAGAGCAGTAAAAATATTGAAATATTTATAAAAAAGGGAGATTTTCCTGTAGAGTATATTAAGTTTTCTAAAGAAAAAAAGAAAAAAATAGGCGCGCCTGAAAATAAAAAAGAAAAAAAATTAATAAAAAAAGCCTTTAGTGCCTGCACAAAAAGAAAACTTTTTAAAGATAGTTTTCTCGTTCCTGTTAAGGGAAGAATTTCAGGTGTTTTTGGAGCAATGAGAAGGAGCGGTAAAGAAACTCTATGGCAGCATAAGGGCGTGGATATTGCAAATCAGGTCGGCACCCCTGTAGTATCTCCTGCAGCAGGTGTAGTTATTCTTGTAGGAGAGGATTTTAATTTGCATGGTAAAACAATTGTTGTAGACCATGGTGTTGGAATTGTGAGTTTATATATACATCTTAATGATATAGCAGTTAAAAAAGGCGAAAAGGTTGAACGGGGCGGGATTATAGGTCATCTTGGAGATACAGGCCTTACTACAGGGCCGCACCTGCACTGGGGAATGTATGTTCATTCAGTTCCTGTAAATCCCCTCTGGTGGATTGAAGATAAATAAGTGGAAAGTTGAAAGTGT
Organism: Deltaproteobacteria bacterium; assembly: GCA_048634875.1. GTDB lineage: Bacteria > CG03 > SLGR01 > SLGR01 > JBDRKX01 > JAIVZN01. Next base: position 7,977 of record JAIVZN010000076.1, read on the forward strand.
AGTGGCCGAGCTTGCTCGGCTGAAAGAGCAAAGCAAGCTTTGCCTATACAACTAAATTCGTATGCAAAATGCTATAAAAATTGAAAATTTAAGTAAGAAATTTGGAGATTGTCCGGCGCTCAGTAATCTTTCGCTTGACATAAATGAAGGAGAGATATTCGGACTGCTCGGGCCTAACGGCGCAGGTAAGACCACAACTATAAAATTGTTAACAGGCCTTTTAAAGCCAACCTCAGGAAGAGTCTTAATAAAAGGAATAGACATACAGGCCAACCCGTATGAAGCAAAAAGAAAATTTGCGCTTTTGCCAGATGTTCCTTATCTTTATGGAAAATTGACAGGCTGGGAATTTATGAAGTTTATTACACGGATTTACAAAATAGAGAAAGAAGAAATTGATGAGGAGATAGAAAACCAGTTACTTATATTTAACATCAGGGAAGTATCACATGATTTAATTGATTCGTATTCTCACGGGATGAGGCAGAGACTGCTGCTTGCTTCAGTGATGTTAAGAAACCCTGATATAATAATATTAGACGAACCCATGGTTGGCCTGGATCCTGAAGCTGCAAGAATGGTTAAAGATATTTTTAAAAGGCTTGTTTTAGAAAAAAAGACTATTTTCCTTTCAACCCATACCCTTTCCGATGCGGAGGAACTATGTCAGAAGATTGCCATAATTGATAAAGGAACACTTATTGCTCATGGAAGTATTGATGAACTGAAACAAAAAATTGGTTCCGACAACCTTGAAGAAACATACCTTTCCATAACAAAAAATGGCTGAAACCCTTAACTCATTTCTTATATTTCTGCATATATGGTTTAAAGAATTAAAACATGATTTTAAAAATATCTTAAAATACAGAGTTAAATTTATTGCAACCCTGTTATTTGCTGTAATTTTTATGTCAGGGTTGTTTGTAGGTTTTTACCGTATTATTATATATATAAAAGATACCCCTATGGTTGGAACAGCGCTTGTAGGCAGGGTTATTGGCATGATCTTTCTTTCTCTTTTTATAATGCTCATATATTCAAGTGTTATAACTGCATTTTCAACTCTTTTCTTATCAAGGGATAATAATTTTTTAATTGTTTCTCCTTTTGACTGGGGAGGGATACTGCTCGGTAAACTTATTCAGACTACTTTTTATGCTTCATGGATGAGCTGCATTGTAATTATCCCGCTGTTCGGTGTCTTGGAGATTATATT
>JAIVZN010000077.1:0-9184 GCA_048634875.1 Deltaproteobacteria bacterium
TTGTCTTTTTCTTTTAAAAGCCCTTTTGAAAAAATTTCTTTTCACAAAAATTCCGTCGGGGAATTGTATTTTTCGCCGAAGGCGGCGGCGAAAAATTTTGACTTGTTAATAACTGATTTTCTTAAAATAAATGACGAGCTTCCAAATTGGTGGAGGCGGTGGGAATCGAACCCACGTCCAGAAATTACAGAACAGAGTATCTACAGGCTTAGTTCCGATTTATTTTCTCCTGCACCATCCCGGAACAAATGGATACAGGAGGTTTCCCCGTAAGTTTCGCTGAAAAGACCGGGGAAATTTCCCAGCTATCCTCATCTTTATGGCGCTCTTAACAGTCCGACAAGAAAAAAACTGCCAGAACGGACTGCTTAAATTAAGCAGCCAGTGCTAGACTTTCGTCTGCGTTTACTTTTGACGGTTTTTAATGATGCCGACAAACACTACCTGCTGCTCTTTTCCTATCCATCCCTGTCGAGCCCAGATCGCCCCCCTCTATAAAAATATTAACACAAATAAGGGTGAAATGTCAAATATTTATCTCAATAGCTCTCTTAATTTTTCGTTTACAAGTTGCGGGTTAGCCTGTCCTTTTGTTTCCTTCATAACATTTCCAACAAGAGCACCTATTACACCTTCTTTTCCGCTTAAATACTTCTTAACAATCTCAGGGTTGTCATCTATGACTTTCTGGCATAAGGAGTGGATTTTTTCATCAGAAGTAATCTGTTTCAACCCCTTTTCTTTAATTACTTCTGCAGGTGATTTTTTAGTCTGCCACATTATGTCAAATATTTCCTTTGCCATTTTTCCTGAAATAGTTCCATCTTCAATAAGTTCAATTAACCTGGCAATATCAGAGGGCTTTACTGGTTGAGCAGCAAATTCAATTCCTTCAGCATTTATTTTTCCCATGAGTTCAACAGTAATCCAGTTAGCAAGTTTTTTAATTATCTTTTGATGTGTAACTTTAAATTTTGCCATGGTATCTTCAAAATAATCAGCAACTTCTTTTTCCCCGGTAAGTACTCCTGCGTCATATTCCGAGAGATTGTAATTGCTTATGTATCTGTTATACCTTTTCATAGGTAGCTCGGGGATTGTTTTCTTAATTTCATCCACCCATTCCTTTTCAATAACTAAAGCCGGAAGATCAGGTTCCGGAAAATAACGGTAGTCATTGGCTTCTTCCTTTGACCTCATAGATATGGTTATGTTTTTGTCTTCATCCCACAAACGGGTTTCCTGAATTATTCTTTTGTCTTCATCAAGGAGCTCTTCCTGTCTTTTTGCTTCATAAAGAAGAGCTTTTTCAACTCCTTTAAAAGAATTCATATTTTTAATTTCAGTTTTAGTTCCAAGTTCATCATCATCTTTTTTCTTTAAACTGATATTTGCATCGCATCTCATTGAACCTTTTTCCATATCGCAGTCACTTACATTGCAGTATCTTAATATCTGTCTTATTTTTCTTAAATATTCTGCTGCCTCCCGGGGAGAGTTTATTTCGGGTTCAGAAACTATTTCTAACAGCGGCATTCCTGTGCGGTTAAAATCAACTTGTGAAATATCACCCTCATGTAGAAGTTTACCTGCATCTTCTTCCATATGCCCGCGGGTTATGTTTATTTTCCTGTTATCAAGTTCAATGTATCCATCTTCAGCAAGCGGAAGTTCATATTGTGAAATCTGATAATTTTTAGGAAGGTCAGGATAAAAGTACTGCTTGCGCGCAAAAACTGATTCTAACTTTACCTTACAGTTTAGTGCTAATGAGGCTGTTACAGCCTGTTCAACAGCTTTTTTGTTTAAAACAGGGAGCACACCGGGCTGACCCGTACATACAGGGCAAATTCGGATATTCGGCTCTCCTCCAAAGGAATTTATACAGCGGCAGAAGAGTTTGGTGTCTGTCTTCAAATGAACATGGACTTCCAGCCCTATTACTATTTGATACTCGTTGTTATTCATGTATTTTTTCTATCTGCCTTGCAGCCCGCAGCAGTATTTTTTCTGAAAAGTATGGTCCCATCAACTGCGCTCCAATTGGAAGTCCTTTGATGTCAACTCCTGCTGGAATGTTTATCCCCGGTATTCCTACTAAGTTACATGATATTGTATATATATCAGATAGATACATTTGAAGCGGATCATCTGTCTTTTCACCTATTTTAAATGCCACACACGGCGATGTAGGTGATAAAATTAAGTCTACTTCTTTAAATACTTTTTCAAAATCCATCTTCATTAATGTTCTGACCTTCTGCGCTTTTAAATAATAAGCTTCATAGTAACCGGAAGAAAGAGCGTATGTACCTATCATTATTCTTCTTTTAACTTCTGAACCGAATCCATGTTGCCTGGAAATTTTGTAAGTACTTAAAAGGTCTTCTGATATAGAAGTGCGATATCCGTATCTCACGCCATCGTACCTGGCGAGGTTCGCTGAAGCTTCTGCAGGAGCAACTATGTAATAGACAGATACAGCATATTTTGTATGCGGAAGCGAAACTTCTTTTATTTTTGCTCCTAAATTCCGGAGTTTTTTAGCTGTGTTTTCTATACGCTCGCGTATCTCATCTGATAAACCTTCTGCCATATATTCTTTTGGAATGCCAAAAGTTAAACCTTGTACTCCTTTATTTATTTCTGCTGAATAATCAGGTATTTTTGTTTTTAAACTGGTAGAATCTTTCGGGTCGTACCCTGCTATAACATTCAGAATAATTGCAGCGTCTTCTGTATTTTGAGCAAACGGGCCTATCTGATCAAGCGAAGACGCAAAAGCTACCAGTCCATAGCGGGAAACCAGACCGTATGTGGGTTTCATCCCTACAATACCGCACATAGCTGCAGGCTGCCGTATGGACCCCCCTGTATCAGAGCCGAGTGAACCTAAAACCTGGCCTTCTTTAACAGCAGCAGCAGAACCTGAAGAAGAGCCTCCCGGGATTCTTTCTAAATCCACAGGATTTTTTGTCGGTCCATAAGCTGAATTTTCACCTGATGAACCCATGGCGAATTCATCCATGTTTGTTTTTCCAACAATAATTGCTCCTGCTTCCTCAAGTTTTTTTACCGCAGTTGCAGTATATGGTGAAATGTAGTTTTTCAGGATTTTTGAGCCGCAGGTTGTAGGTGTTCCGTCAAGCAGCATATTATCTTTTATAGCCATGGGTATTCCTGTTAGCGGTCCTGATTTTTTACCGGAATCTAATTGTTTAGCTTTCTCTTTTGCCCTGTCCGCAAGTATTGTTATAAATGAGTTTAATTTTTTTTGTGAACTATGGAGTTTTGGTAAGTATTCATCTAAAACTTCTACGCAGGAAATTTCCTTTTTTTTTATTTTTTCTGTTGTTTCTTTAATTGACATTATAAATTAACGCCTTCCAGGCGGACTTGTAGGGGTTTGATTTATCAAACCCGCATTAACGGGCGGCATAAATGCCGCCCCTACAATGATAAAAAATCAAATTTTTAAATTCCGTTACGATTTAATAAGCCTCATAAATGAGGCAACTACAATAATGGACATTATTCTATAACTTTTTTAACTCTGAAGAAGCCGTCTTTGAAATCAGGAGCTATTTTAGTGAGTTTTTCTGTATCCTTAAACTCTTTTATTACATCCTCTGCCATTTCAAGTTTATCTATCATTGGCTGGCCAATTGGAACAACCCGTGTGGTATCCAGTTCTTTAAGCTGGTCTATATAATCAAGGATTTTTGTAAGCTGTTCAGGAAAGTTTATCTTTTCTTCTTCAGAAAATTCCAGTCTTGCAAGAGTTGCTGTTTTTTCTACTTCTTTTTCTCTCATTCAGTCGCTCACTCCTCCTGACTTAGGTCAGCGTTTGCTTCTTCATTCCATATTAAATTAAGAAAAAGAGCACCATTCCCCCGATAAATACAATAAGCCCCATTAACGAGGTTGGACCCTTTTCTATAAAAAACCATATGGAAATTTTACCCATAACTCCGGGAATAATAATTAAAAAAATTCCTGCTAAAACCATATATATGCCTGTAACTGTAATTATCCAGTGAATAAGCGGAATTAAAAGACATACCCTGCTTAAAGTTATAAGTAACAATCCGGGAACAATGGCAAGCATGCCTGTGATTTTCTTGTGTGAATCTTTTCTTTTGTTAAATTTTTCTGCTGATTTTTTCACAAAATTAGGGAAAAACAGCGCTGTGATTCCTTTTATCATTATCAGTATGGTTATAATTTTTGCAACAAAAATCATTTTTCTTTCCAGAATCCCCGTATCTTTTTTATAACACTTTCATCAGGACACTCATCAAGCATTTCTTCTGTAGTTAACTGTAATGCAGGATGAACTAAATCAGGCAGAATATCAGACAAAGGTTCTAAAACAAATAATCTCTCCTGTATTCCGGGATGTGGCACAGTGAGATTATTATTTGTAATTATCTGGTCACCGGCATAGAGAATGTCAATATCTATTATTCTGGGGCCATGGCGGTTTCCTCTTTTCCTTTCAAGCGCATTTTCTATAGAGCTTGTTATTTCAAATATCTTCCGGACAGAATAATCTGATTTAAAAGATACACAGCAGTTATAAAAATTGTGCTGATACTCATAATAAAGCGGCGGAGTGTCATAAACCGGGCTTACTTTAAATTTTTCACTAAATTTTTTTCTCAAAGCATCAACTGCCTTTTTTATATTTTCCCCACGGTCATCCATATTTGAACCAATAGAAAGCACTACTAAATTTGCCATTTTATCTTGTTAATTCTTTTTATCGCCTCTTCTAATTTTTCCGCGCTTTTTGTAAGGGCAAACCTAACATACCCTTCTCCTGACGGGCCAAATCCTGAACCGGGAGTACAAATTATACCTGCTTCTTTTATTATTTTTTTAACTGCATCCATAGATGTGAACTTTTTTGGCGGCTGCGCCCAGACATAAAAAGTTGCTTTTGGGATGTCCATCTCCCAGCCTGCTCTTTTTAATCCTGCTGTCATAACTTCAGCCCGTTTCTTATAAATATTCCGAGTTTTTTCAACTAATTCATCGTAATTTATCAATGCTTCAATACCGGCATCCTGAATTGCGCCAAATACACCTGAATCAATGTTGTTCTTTATAGCCCCGAGGCCTTTTATAAGAACTTCATTGCCGCACGCCCACCCGATCCGCCATCCTGTCATTGAGAAAGTCTTTGACAGGGAATGAAATTCAATACCGACTTCCATGGCGCCTTCTATTTCAAGAAAACTAACCGGCTGCTCCTCAAAATACATTTCATTATAAGCAGCGTCATGTACAACTATAATACCGTATTTTCCGGCTATTTTAATGACTGTTTCAAAAAATTCTTTTGTTGCCATGGCCCCTGTGGGGTTATTGGGATAGTTTAAATAGATTATTTTTGCTTTATTAAGTATATCTGCGGGAACTTTCCCCAGGTCAGGTAGAAAATTATTGTCCGCGGTTAAGGAAACAAAATACGGGTTGCCACCTGCAAAAATTGTTCCTGAATTATATACAGGATATGCCGGTTCCGGAATTATTGCAACATCTCCCGGGTTAATAAATGCAAGCGGAAAATGAGCAATCCCTTCTTTGGAACCTATTAAAGGCTGAATCTGGTCAACAGGGTCAAGGTTTAAATTATATCTTCTTTTTAAGAATTTTTGTACTTCTTCACGGAATTGGATTTTGCCTTTTCCTAATGGATACTGAAGATTTTCAGAATCATCAATTGCTGTTTTCATTTTTTCTCTGATGATTTCAGGTGTCGGTATATCAGGGTCGCCAATTCCTAAATTTATTATATCAACACCTTCTGAGACTGCCTTCTGCTTTATTTTGTCAATCTCTACAAAAAGGTATGGCGGAAGTTGCTTTAGCCTGTTTGAGAAGTTAAATTTAACTGAGGACATCATCCATACTGTAAAGTTTACCGGAAGGCTGATTATTTAACCACACTGCCGCTTTAATTGCGCCGCTCGCAAAAACATCTCTTGATTCAGCTCTATGTGTAAGTTCCACCCTTTCATAGGGACTTACCCACATAACAGTATGTTCTCCGACAATATTTCCTGCTCTTATTGCATGTATTCCTACTTCGTTTTTCTTGCGCGGGCCTGTTTTGCCTTCTCTTCCATAGACCAGTGTGTCATCGCTTTTTGAAATAATTTTAGCAATTTTTAATGCCGTTCCTGAAGGAGCATCAACTTTTCTGTTATGATGCGCCTCAATTATTTCTTTTTCATAATCAGGTAATTTATCTGTTATCTCTTTTACTAATTTGAAAACAAGATTTACCCCGACACTCATATTGGGAGAAAGAAGCACAGGTATTTTTGAAGCAATTTCTTTAATTTCAGTCATTTGGCTTGAATCAAATCCTGTTGTTCCAATTACAATTTTCTTATTATTAACTGCGCATTCAGCAAGTAATTTCATTGTAGATTGAGGAGTTGAAAAATCAATTACAATATCAGAGTCTTTTATTCCAAGTGAAATATCAGAAGTAACATTCATTCCATCTACCATGAAAGAAATATCCTTATGGCCGGGAGATTCTATTAAACCTGATAATTCTAAAGTTGCATCTTCCTGCACAAGACGCATTACACTCGAGCCCATTCTGCCTCTTGCACCATATATACTTATTTTAATCATTATTCTACCTTTAATCCGAGATTCTGCATTACCTTTTTAAGAGATTCTCTTGAAGAACTCTTAAGATTAACCAGCGGCAGCCTCAATTCAGGTTTTATTTTACCCATCATTCCAAGAGCTTCTTTTACAGGGCCCGGATTTGTTTCTATAAATAATACATCCATAAGCGGCATCCATTTATAATGTATTTCAAGCGCATTTTCCCTCTCTCCTCTTAAAAAAGAATCTGTCATATGACGAACTGCATCAGGCACTACATTTGCAAGAACAGAAATAACGCCTTTACCGCCTAATGCCATCATTGAATAAGTAAGAGAATCATCTCCCGAGAGTAATGTAATATTCTCGCCGCATAACCTTATAATTTCTGCGCACTGCGCTATTTTTCCCGCTGCTTCTTTTATCGCTACAATATTTTTTATCCGGGAAAGTCTTTCTACAGTTTCAGGCAGCATATTTACGCCTGTTCTGGACGGAACATTGTAGAGACAGATTGGAATATCAACACTTTCAGCAATTTTCTTATAATGCCTGTAAAGGCCTTCCTGGGTTGGCTTATTGTAGTAAGGTGTTATAATTAATGCGCCGTCAGCGCCTGCTTTCTTAGCATATTCTGTTAACTCAATTGCTTCCCATGTAGAATTAGAGCCTGTTCCAGGCATAACCTTAATCTTTCCGGCAACTTCTTTAAGAACTGTTTTTATAACCTTTCGGTGTTCTTCATGATTTAAAGTTGCCGCTTCTCCGGTACAACCGCATGGAACTATACAGTCAGTTCCCTGTTCTATATGCCAGTTAACAAGCTTCTTGAGTGTTTCATAATCCACACTGCCATTTCTAAAAGGTGTTACCAAAGCTACACATGATCCATTAAACATTTTTACCTCCACTGGTTTGATAAATCAAACCGCTACATCTATTGTCCCTTCAAAGACCTGATTTACTTTTCCTTCAAGTTTAACATCATACACTCTTGAAATCAAATCTTCTTGTTCGTTCTGTTTAAAATAGACTTTCATATTCTCCCCCCCTCTTGTTTTGACAGTTACAGGGGGTGTAACTCTGCCTTTTAAACTTTCAATTACAGCAGACGCGACAACTCCTGTGCCGCAGGAATAAGTTTCTTCTTCCACTCCTCTTTCATATGTTCTGATTTCAATTGAAGATTTACCTGTTACCTGAACAAAATCCGCATTTGTGCCGTGAGGCGCAAATTCTTCACTGTATCTTATTGCCCTTCCTGAATTCTCTACATCTAAAGTTTCAAGTTTTTCTGTTTCCACAACAACATGAGGCACTCCTGTATTTATATAAGATACGCTCATTTCATTAACTAAAATATCCAGCCTGATATCTTTCGGAGGGGGAAGGCTTAATTTTACTGAATTATCTTTTACTGCCTCTGCTTTCATAGTTCCGGCTAAAGTATTAAATTTTACAGTATTAACATTTTCTTTTTTAAAGAAATAAAAAGCTGCGCATCTGGCGCCGTTCCCGCACATTTCCACTTCACTGCCGTCGGGATTAAAAATTCTCATTGTGAAATCTATTTCAGTTAAAGATTGGCAAGGTAGCACACGTTTAACAGATATATCTCATATACCAATGCTTGATATTGCTGGTGATATACAGGGTGCGGTGATGGTTTTTAATGATGTCACAAAATTTGATGTTGAATTTATCGAAAGATAATATTCGAGAAATGAAAGTGCTGCAGCTTGTTGGGGATTGGCATGTGGTTTGGCTGTCTTATTCATAGTAAGTCAATGGAAGATCACTGAATTAGTTGTCGAATCAAGATTTTCAATGTAAATAGGTACTCCCTCAAGAGAGGTTTTCCTTCCCGGTATAAGATTCGTATGCGAATATAAAATGAAGTAGTTATTCATCCTTCCGCCAGTACTAAGTCTGATGGTGGTATCATTTTTTAATTCCAACCAAGTTGAGTCCAATGAATAGTCGAATTCAAGCTGGTGTTTGAAAAACTTGGGGCTTTCTGAATTAATAGCAACTATATAAGTGTAATCTTTAGTGTTAAAGTACTTTAGATAAACAAGCTTTTGGATATGCAGATAGATTTCCATTAAATAATTCTGGATCCGTTCTAATTATCCCATTGAGACTCTGAATAAACAAATCTTCAGTGGTTCGATCACCCTGAATCAAACCACCCCCTTCAAACCAGTCAGAGGCTAAGTATTCTTGTGGTAAATAAGTCATTCTTGCCCTACCATTTTCATATGGTGGTTGTATCGATGGATCATAAAAATATGGATGAATTTGTGAAAAATTCATTGTTATAAATGACTCCTTTTGGATGTCCTATTGCTCCATTCCAATTTTGAGAATAAATAATAATTGCTGCAAATGATGATCCTTCAAAATAACAATCATGAATTTCAAATCCGTCAAAATAACCAGTCATATATAATCCATAATCTTGAATATTTGAACCAGGGTTTTGCCTTGTATATTTTGTACCGACACCTATTAAAGATAAATGTGAAAATTCAAAACTATTTCCATTCTC
>JAIVZN010000078.1:0-9070 GCA_048634875.1 Deltaproteobacteria bacterium
GAGTGATAAGTTATAGGTGAAATTATAAGAAATAACTCATAATTTATAACTCGTAACTCATAACTTAGCTTAGAGATTAGGATTAAAAAGAGAAAGAACAAATGAAAATTGAGTATGCTGTTAAAACTGATGTTGGTAAAAAAAGAGATCACAATGAAGACTCCTATGGCGTTTATATAGAGAAAAATTTGTTTTTTGTTTGTGATGGCATGGGGGGAGCAGCGGCAGGCGATTATGCGAGTCAAAAGGTGGTTGAGACTGTCATACAGCTTGTAAAAAGGTGTTCAGAAACTCATTTAAAGAATATTATATTAAAGCAGCCACAAAATGTGCCGTATTCAGGCCGCCTGCTTTCTACGCTGGTAATGCTTGCTAACAGACTGCTTTTTAGGATAGCTGTAATGTATCCGAAGCTCAGGGGGATGGGCACAACATTTACCTCAGTGTTTTTTGATAACGGGTGCGCAAATGTTGTCAATGTAGGCGACAGCAGGGTTTACAGGTTTAGAAATTCTAAATTAACTCAAGTTTCTGTAGATCACTCCTGGGTAGAAGAGTTGCGTCAGGATGGAGAGATTAAAACAGGTGAAGTCCGGCATTTTCATGAAGGTAATGTGATAACCCGGGCAATGGGTACAGGTCCCCAGGTGAAGGTAGACTGGAAGGGGTGTGCTTTAAAGGAAGGAGATATTTATTTACTGTGTTCGGACGGCCTCACAGGCGAGATAGATGATAATGAAATTTCAAAAATAATAAGAGAAAATAAAGTTAATTTAAATATAGCGGCTTCCAAGTTAATAAATGCTGCAAATGATGCAGGCGGGTCCGATAACACTACTGTGATATTAGTTAAAGTTAAGGAAGAAATTCCTCAGCCTTCCGAAGTTCGGATGAAAGAAATTATTACACTTTCTCCTACTGAAGAAATTGATGCGGCATTAGATTCCTATATAGATAAGAATTATAAATTAACTAAGATAAGAGTGCCTAAAGGAGTTGTCCGAGAAAAACAAAAGTTACATAAAAATCCTGTTTTTATAGCTGTTGCGGCAGTTGTTATATTATTAGGGGTTTTAGCTCTTATAAAACAACCATGGATAGAAAGAACAGGCGCTGATACATCTGATTTAACCATAGGTGATATACTTATTAGAACAATGCCGCCAGGTGCTGAAGTAAAATTATATAGAGGAGAAGACCTTGTAGAGCAAAAAATCTCACCGGCGGATTTTCTGTCTCTTGAAGAGGCTGAATATAAAATTGAAGTAGAAAAGTCAGGATACGAAAAAAAGTGGTTACATGTATCTGTTTATAAAGGAAAACAGGAAGTTCTGAATATCAGTCTTAATCCCCAGGCAAAAATATGGATTATCCTTGGAATATTACCAGGATTTGATTCCGGAGAATTCATTTATATTAATGATGAACTATGTAAATATTATGGTAAACCTCTTACAGTTCAACGGGTAGGGATGGTTGGAAAGAGTATCAATGTGGAAAGAGGCAAATCTCATAAGATAAGAGTTGGAAATGTTGAGCAGGTAATTTTTGTGCCTCGGGGAAAAGACACAGTAAAAGTAAAACTTGAAAATGGTGCTATCACAATAGAATGAAAAAATATTTTAATTTTTTATTTATTGGATTATTCTGTTCGGCAGTTGCTTTTTCTACTTCTAATTCTTATCACCAGGAAGCAGAGATGCATTACACTATCGCAAGAGAGTGTTATAAGAATGGCCGGTTAAATGAATGTGCCCGCCTTCTCCACGAAATTATAGGTTACTATGATATGGAATATTTTGATGCGTATAAACTGCTTGTAAAGGTTTATGCTAAATTAGGAGAAATAGAAAAACAAAAAGAAATAAAAAAAAGATTTATAGAAATAAAAAAATTGAAGAAAATCAGAGCTAAGAAAAAAGGAAAAACACTTTCTCCTTTTGAAGTATTAAAAATAGGATATCCCGAGGAGAAAATTAAGGCCTGCGCTGTTTTAGGCGAAAACTTGGAAGATGAAGCCATTCCTTATTTAATTGAAGTTTTTAATGACCCGTATTATAACTACTATCATGGAGTATATGAGGTAAGGGAGGCTGCTTCAGATAGTTTAGCTAAATTTGAAGATAAAGTTTTGCCATACTTATTTGAAGCTTTTTCCTCTTCTGATGAAGTTCTCCGCTTGTGGAGTTTTAAAACTTTAAGAAAAATAAAGAAAACCTCACAAAAAATAAAAAATATTTTTCACAAAGCGCTGAATGATACTTCTAAAGATGTAAAACTTGCAGCTATAAAAGGGATAATGGAAAAAAAAGATATGGAAGCTATCCCTATGTTGATACCTCTTCTTAATGATGGTAATAAGGAAGTAGAATATTTTTCTGCTTTAGCAATAAGTGAGATGTCCATAAAAAAAGGAGATAAATACTATAAAAAAGTTATTAGTATTTTATTGAAGAAGATTGAGTGTAAGGATAAATTAATTGCCAGTCAATCCATAAAGCTTTTAGCAAAAATTGGGGGAGAAGAAGTAACAGAAAGTCTGTTAAAAATTGGTGAAGATGAAAATAGAGACACTTTTGTCAGGTGGTATGCAATAAAAGGGTTAGGAACAATTCTATCAAAGAAAGATGTAACTCTTTTAGAAAAGTTTTTGGACAGTGAAAATTTCTGGTTGAAAAGCGCTGCAGCAGTTGCTCTCGGCAAACCTGCGGTAAGAAGAAAAGTTAGCAGAGATGTATTAAAGAAGAAAAAAGAAGTAATTGATGAAACAGCGCTTAAATTTTCTCTGACTTCTGATATTGTTTATGAAGAAGCAAGATTACAGGGAATAAATAAAGCGCTGGACTATTTAGAGTCAATTCAAAAAGAAAACGGGGAAATTCCTTCTCCTTCTGCTCCTTTAGGAGCAACTCAATTAGCTGTTTTATGTTTTCAAAAACAGGGATATAAAGAGGATTACCCTGTTATTAGAAAGGGTATTGATTATATTTTAAAGTATCAAAAAGAAGGTGGCTTTTTTTATTCTGAAGATGCAGCAGCAGGTAAGAAAAAGACAGTTTTTACCACATCTCTATCTGTCAGAATACTGTCAAATACTCATAAAGTTAAATACAGGTTAATTATTAAAGATGCTCTTATATGGTTAAAGGAAATACAGAATCCAGATGGAGGGTTTGGTTATTATAAAGGTTCCCGTTCTGATATTACATGCACTGTATTTGCTCTTTTAGCGCTGGAAAGAGGATATGATTACTGGGGATGGAAAAAAAGTGATGAAACCTGGATTAAAGCAGCTCAGTACCTTAAAAATATGCAGAATTCTGATGGCGGATTTGGCTATACAAAGGAAATGCAGAAAAACTCCTATGGTTCAGCAACAGCTTCCGGATTAATTGGCTTACTTCTATCAGAAACTGATATAAAACTTACTGATAAAACATTAAAATGGATATCGGAGAATTATACATGGGAGAAAAATCCTCATGCCAAGGATAATGAAAAATATAAGTATAATTACTATATTCAAGAATTAGCAAAAGCTCTTCATTTATCAGGAAAAGAAGTAATTAAAGATAAAGATGGAAAAGAACATTCCTGGCATGATGAAGTATTAAAAAAAGTATTATCTGAACAGCATCAAAATGGCTGGTGGGTGACAGAAAAAGAGCCGATAGTTACAACTTTTTTTATAGAAGTGCTTCAGTTAAAAAGATTGAATCAGAGTTTAAGCGGCTTGTGAAATGTAAAAAAGCGTAAAGCGTAAAGGGTAAAGGGTAAAGAGTACGAATCCTTTACGATTTACGACTAAAATGATTTTTGCATTTTAGTGTATAGGCCGAGCTTGCTCGGCGTAGTAGAAGACTGGATGATGAAAAAAATAGTTACAATTTTAATATTGTTGTTTTGTTTAATTAATTCCCGGGCTATAGCGGCAGAGACGGCAACAGTATATGTAATGCATGCGCCGTATGCATTTGTTATAGCAGAAAACAGCGGTGGTGATTTTTCTGAGTGGGGAGGTAAAGATAAGTGGGATGATATATTTTTATGGGGTAGATGTCCCATATCTTATTATGAAGATAATTATGAGTATAAGTGGACATATGGTGATGATGAAGAAACAGGTTGGAGAAGTATAGATGCTTTTCACGGGGATTTTGATTCCAGTTATAAATATCTTAAATCAGACAGGCATCAGTATAAGACAAGAGCAGGAGAGCCAATTACATATTATACTGCTAATTTAATTATTCGTGATAATATGGAAGTTGTAATATCCACAACACCTGTTTTAGTCAAGGCAGTGGATTTTGATGAGGTTACAAATGCAAATGGCTTTCCTGATTCTGAAGAAGCAAAGCGTCTGATGATGGAGAGCATGGCTAAAGGCAGGGGACTCAAGTGGCTCTATATTAAACAGAAAAGTAATGGTTCTTGGCCAGCTCCTGGTGGGTGGTGTGGACATCCTGTGGCAAATACAGGAATGGCTTTATCTGCTTATTTAGTTTATGGACACAGTGTGTATGATCCGCATGGAACTGTAGATATTTTTGTTAAAACTGTAGATGACGGTTTGAATTATATTTTTTCTCAGGCAGTACGGCAAACTGCAGTAGATTCAGATATAAATGGTAATGGTTATAAGGTACAATTACATGGAAATAATTATCAGCATGGAATAGTGATGCTTGCTTTAGCAGCATCTTATAATTTTTTGCGAGCTGCTTCAGATGTTACTCTCAGTGGTGGCGTAATCATGCCTTATGCAGAAGTTATACAAGATGTTGTTGATTGGGCTGCATGGTCACAGATTGATGGACAAGGAGGCTATATTTATGGTCCGAATGGCAGTCCTAACGATCTTTCAGTTACCCAGTGGCCTGTTTTAGGAATGGCTGCTATTGAGGATGTCTGGGGTTTTAAAGCGCCTGATTTTGTAAGGGAGAGAATGGTTACACTTTTAATCTGGAGGATGCAGTATCAAAATGACGGGGGAGGCGGTTATGACGGAGGAGCATTTTATAGATGCGCACATGGCGCACAAAGTTCTTATACACCTGCTATAACATTCGGTGGTTATGACGGATGTCTTGGTAGATGGATGGTTGGAACAAATGCATTACTACAGACAATGTTTTATGTGTCAATGGATACCTCTTCAGCTATTACAGCATGTCAGTGTGACAGTGGTGCCGGTAATTATTGTGGCATAGGACATGAAGATAGAGATTGTACCATAAATGAGGAGGATATCTCATTCAGTTGTGAAAGGGTTAAACATGCCATTGATTATATTGGAAGAAACTGGACAGTTCCCCTTTCCCCCCACTCTTCATGGAATCCAAGTTATCCATTTTTATATGGAATGTATGGAGTAATGAAAGCTCTGAGGCTCTATAATTATGAAAGAGGCGGTGTAAATGACGGGGTGTTATATAGCCAGCATAGTTTTACCGATCCTCCAAGCGGCGATGCCATTCAGTGGGAAGATGAGTATTCTGATTTTGTATTAGATGACCAGAAAACTGATGGACACTGGGAAGGTAACTGGTGTACATCGCATGGATATTTAGCTACTGCCTGGGCGCTGCTTATGTTAGCTGAAACAGTTTATTATCCAAGCAGTATTAAAACTGAATTGTTAGAGAATATGATTCAACATGCAAGGAATACGAGATTAGGAGACTGGGAGATTAGGAAAATTGGGGAGAAAGAATGAGGAAAGAGGAATGAGGAATGAGGAAAAAAGAATTAAAGATTGAGGATTGTAGATTGAAGAATTTTAAATCATTAAATCATCAATTACTAAATCTAAAATGTAGTGATTTTCCTATTCCCTCATTCCACATTCCTATATAAAGGAGGTTAAAACTCAATGCCAATAGCACCACTGAGAAAAAAAGATATTGGAAAGATTCTTTTAAGTAAAAATTTAATTACTGAAGAACAGTTAAAAGAAGCACTGAAAGAACAGGAAAAAACAGGAGATAAATTAAGCCGGATTTTAATTAAGTCAGGTTATGCTGCTGAAGATGATGTTTTTAATGCCCTTGCTTTTCACTTTGGTCTTCCTTATAAGAAATTAGCTGATGTTGAGATAGATAATGAGTTAAGCAAGATGGTTCCAGAGGAAATAGCGCAAAGGTTTACAGTAATACCTCTCAGTAAAAAAGATAAAACTCTTACACTTGCTATGAGTAATCCTGCTGATATACTGGCAATTGATAAAGTTGAAATAGAAACAAACTTAAAAGTTTCTCCTGTTTTAGCGTCAGAAAAAGATATTAAGGCAAAAATCAGGGAATATTATGGAGTATTTGCAGGGATGGAAGAATTACCTGAGGCAGAAGTGGAAGAAGTAGGAACTGAGGAGATTTCTGATGAAGAATATGAAGCGCAGGATGCCCCAATAGTAAAATATGTAAACTCTCTTTTTTATGAAGCAGTAGTTAAATTAGCAAGTGATATCCACCTTGAGCCTCAGGAAGATGGCATATCGCTTAGATTAAGAATTGATGGAGATTTAAGGGATTTCCCGCAGCCGCCTAAAAAATCCTATTTAGCAATTGTCTCCAGAATAAAAATTACAGGTAATATGGATATTGCGGAAAAAAGGCTCCCTCAGGATGGAAAGTGCAAGCTGAAAATTGGTGATAAAAGAATTGATGTCAGAATATCTACATTACCAACGATTTATGGTGAAAAAGTTGTAATGAGAATTTTAGATAAATCCAGCGTTACATTAGGTTTAAATGAGCTTGGATTTTCAGAAAAAGATTCAGGAAAATATAAAGATATTTTATCCAAGCCGCATGGTATAATTTTAGTTACCGGCCCCACCGGCAGCGGAAAGACCACAACACTTTATGCAGGGCTTAATTATATTAATCAACCATCAAAGAATATTGTAACTGTTGAAGATCCTGTAGAGTATGAACTTAAAGGAATAAATCAGGTTAATACAAAACCTAAAATTGGTCTTACATTTGCTAATATATTGCGCACAATACTACGCCAGGACCCGGATATAATAATGGTAGGAGAAATCAGAGATAAGGAAACAGCGGAGATTGCTATACAGGCAGCTCTCACAGGACATTTAGTTCTTTCTACTCTGCATACAAATGATGCAGTCAGCTCTTTAAGCAGGCTTAGCTATATGGGTATTGAAAATTATCTTATATCAGACGCTGTGGAGATGATAATTGCGCAGAGATTGGTCCGTAAGATATGTCCAAATTGTAAAGAACCTGAAGAAATACCTTCTAATGTTTTAGAAAGACTTGCTCTTCCTAAAAGGGAAAAAGTAGAATTTTTTCATGGAAAAGGCTGCAGCAAATGCTGGAATACAGGATATAAGGGGAGAATAGGTATTTATGAAATTCTCAAACTTTCCAGCCAGATTAAGAAGATGGTTATAAGTGAGTGCAGCGATATTGATATAAAAGAGCAGGCTGTTAAGGAAGGGATGCGGACATTGAGGCAGGTCGCTATAGATAAGTTAAAAGAGGGGTTGACTACTGTTGAAGAGGTATTAACAATGACAATGGGAGAAGGATAAAGAAGTGGATGAAATTGTAGATTTTAGATTGAAGATTGAGGATTGGAGATTGAAAATCAATCAACAAATCGTTAATCAACAAATCTAAAATGAATTGGAGATTAGGGTAGGAAGAAATGTTGAAAATGAAGGAAATAAAGAAGAAGAGGTATTAACAATGACAATTGGAGAAGTGTAAGATGGAAAAATGGAAAGAAATGGTAGACTGGCTGCTTGGTTATGTAATGGAAAAAGATGCTTCTGATCTGCATATTACAGCAGGTGTCCGGCCGTATATTAGAGTTAATGGAGTAATAGAAACTACTGATTTGGCTGTTACCACGAGCGATGAATGCAGAGAGATGATACATAGTATTTTAACTGAAAGACAGAAGGAAATATTTAATGAAAGAAATATATTGGATTTTTCCTATGGATTGAGAGGTGTAGGCAGGTTCAGGATAAATGTTTATCAGCAGAGAGGTACAATTGCAGTTGCAATCAGGCGGATTTCTTCAGAAATTCCTTCTATAGAGGAGTTAGGTCTTCCTGTTGAACCTGTAAGGAATTTATGTGAACGAAGTAATGGATTGGTTTTAATTGCCGGTCCGGTAGGAAGTGGAAAAACAACTACTATGGCTGCAATTGTTGACTATATTAATCAGACCAGAAAATGTCATATTATTACTTTTGAAGATCCGATAGAGTATGTGCACAGAAACATAAAAAGCCTCATTCACCAGAGAGAGGTAGGTATAGATATAAAAGATTTTGCCGAGGCGCTCAAATATGTTTTTCGTGAAGATCCTGATGTAATATTAATTGGGGAGATGCGTGATTTAGAAACAGTTTCTGCTGCTGTAACAATTGCAGAAACAGGGCATTTAGTTTTAGCTACCTTACATACAAGTGATGCAAGTGAGTCGGTTAAAAGAATAATTGATGTTTTTCCTGCCAGCCAGCAGGTTCAGATAATTGCTCAACTGTCAACTTCGCTTGCAGGGGTTATTAATCAGAGGCTTATTCCTAAGATAGATAATTCAGGCAGGTGTCTGGCAACAGAAATAATGATAGCAAACACTGCGGTTCAGAATCTTATTCGCGAGAATAAAATAGAGCAAATTTATTCTCATATTCAAATGGGAACAGAATCCGGAATGATGACATTGAACCAGTCTTTATGCGAATTAGTACAGGAGGGTTTAATTGCAAGAGAGCAGGCAATAGCCAGATCAACAAGACCTAAAGAATTAAAAAGGTTATTGGAGGATTAATTATTATGCCTAAATATGTTTATAAAGCAAGAAATATACAGAAGAAATTAATAGAAGGAATTGAATATGCAGGTTCTTCTCAGGAATTAGTTGCCAATTTGCGTAAAAAGGGTTTAACTGTAATCTTTGTTAAAGAGGTTTTGGAAGAAGCTGTTAAAGAGAAGAAAAAAAGAAAAGCTGTAAGAAAAAGAGGTAGAATTAAGGCCCAGGATATTGCTGTTTTATGCAGGCAGCTTTCAACAATGATTAATGCGGG
>JAIVZN010000079.1:0-9139 GCA_048634875.1 Deltaproteobacteria bacterium
GTTTCTTATATAAAAGAAGTTGATACAGGAAAAGGAGCATTAAAAGTCACTGATTCTCCTTTTTTTCCTCATAAAGATAACACGGGACAACCTACCAAAGGTATGATTACATATAAAGTTAAAGAAAATTCTTATGTAACAATATCTATATATGATATAAATGGTTATGTAATTAAACATCTCAAACATGATGTTCTTTTAGGTGCTGCTGAGGCGCAGGGTAGTGTTTTCTGGAAAGGAACTGATACTTATGATAATATTGTCCCTATCGGAATATATATTGTACATCTTAAAGCAGAGCACAGGGATACAGGAGTTGTAAAGACAGCCGAGGCTACCATAATTGTCGGCAGGAAATTTTGATAAGATAGAATAAATATGGAAATATGGAAATATAGAAATAAGGAAAAAAGGAAAAGACTTATTACTTTATTACCTTATTACTTTATTACCTTATTACTTTATTACTTTATTATTTTTATTACTTCAAGTTATGCTTCTTTTGAGTTTAAAAACGGCGGTGTAAGAGCCGCGGCGCTTGCAGGCGCATATACTGCTGTTTCAGATGATATTGAAGCTATGTGGTGGAATCCGGCAGGACTGCGGTTCTGTAAAGAAATACAGGCAAATACCGTTTATACCAATCTTTACGGAATGAATGATTTAAAATATGTAAATTTTTCATTTGTTCTTCCAACGCTTACAGCAGGAACATGGGGATTGGGTTATTCGTCATTTGGCCCTTCTGCTTACAGAGAAAAAGATTTACGATTGAGTTTTTCTTCCATGTTAGCCCGTGGAATATATATCGGGACTACTTTAAAAAGAAATTCTGTTTATATTGGTAATGGAGGTGGAAATGCAGGCGCATCCGGTGTGGATATTGGTATTACTGCAAATATAAGTGAAAAATTAAGGATGGCTGTAAGCGCCATAAATGTAAACAACCCTGCCCTTTCAGATACATCTGAAACTCTTTCTAAAAGATTTTTATTTGGTTTTCAGGGTAAGCTCTATGAAGGATTGAGTACATCTTTTGACCTTCAAAAACCTCTTGAGAAAAATTTAGAAGCAAGAATAGGAGTGGAACTTGAATTAAATAAAAACCTTTATCTCAGGGCAGGCACCCAGACACATCCTTCAAGATTTACATTTGGTTTTGGTATTAACTGGTCTATTTTTTCGTTAAATTATGCTTATCTCACGCACTCTGTCCTTTGTTCACAGCATATGTTTGCACTTAAAATGAAATTCAGGAAACAGGAAAGAAGAAGGATAAGTAAGAAAATAGATGAACCTGAAGATAAAGTAAGTATTAATACAGGAACAGTAGATGAGTTATCCCGTATTCCGGGTATTGGAAATATTACAGCAAAACAGATTATAGAGTACAGGGAAAAGTCAGGGAAATTTCAGTCAATCAGGGAATTAATGAATATATACGGATTTTCAGAAACAAAATTTGATAAGATAAAAGATTATATAACAATTGAAGAGGTTATAGAGCCGGAAGAATTTGAGGAGTTTGAGGAGTTTGAAGAATATCCTGAGCCTGAAGAAAGTAAAATTAATATTAATGAGGCAAATATAAAAAAGCTGAATATGATTTCAGGAATTACTTATCCGCTTGCCCGTAATATAGTGAAATACAGAAAAACCCGTGGAGTTTTTAAGATATGGGAAGATTTATTAAGAGTACCGGGGCTGAACAGGAAAATTTTAGAGAAGATAAAGAAATCAGGTTGTTTAAGAGAATAAAACTGTGTCTGGTGTTTTTGTGTCTTTTCCCTGTTTCTATAAATGGGGCAAGGCGTATAGCTCTTGTAGATATAAATTTAGCTGGTAGAGAAAAAATAATGCTTATTCCGGAAGTAACCCGGAAATTAGCTGAAAGTATAGTTAATTACAGAAATGAAAAAGGATATTTTGAAGTGCTTGAAGATTTAATGAAAATTCCTGAAATGGATGAAAATTTATTTAAAGAAATTGTGCCATATTTAACAATTACTCCGCCGAAAGAGATTAAGGCAGATGAACTGTATGATGAATTTGATGAACTACAGGAAAAAGAGACCACAGGTGATGTAGATGCAGATATAGAAAAATTGGAAGAATATACTGCGCACCCTTTAGATATCAATACTGCTCTATTTTCGCAGTTAATTGAACTGCCGTACATTACAGAGAAAATTGCAAAAAAAATAATTAAATACAGGAATACTCACAGGGGATTTTCCTCTTTAAATGAATTGAGGAAGGTTGTTTCTGATTTTATTGTTGATAAGATTTATCCTTTTGTTACAGTTTTAAGAGAAGATGAAATTGAAGAATTTCATGGTAATATGAGATTTAGATACGGCGTCTGGCCGTATCCTTTCATAGAAAAATATTTTAATGCTGACAGCATATATCACAATCCGCAGTATTTTTACAGCCGTTTAAGGCTATACTATGGGAACAAGGCAGAAGTGGGTCTGGTCCTGAGGAAAGACCGCAACTCATTAGAATTAAATTACGAAAATATACGAAACTATTTTTTAATTAAAAATTACCTTCTTTTAAGAAATGTTTTATCAATGGATACTGTTATTATTGGTAACTACTCGCTGAATTTTGCCCAGGGTGCGTTTATACAGCCGGAGCCGTTTCTTATAAGAAGAATTCCGCGAAAAGATAGAGGATTAAAAGAAGATAAAGGAACTCATTATAATGATAATTTTTACGGGATGGCAGGTGTAAAAAGATTCGGAGGCTGGGAAGTTTTTTGTTTTTATTCAAATAAACCGCTTATCATTGATTATTTAAATTATGATGGCAGTGTAGGAACTCCGCCTGCGAAATTTTATAATTATCAGTCAACATACCTTGATATAACAAGCGGAGGCAGAAAGCATTATGAATTTTTTGGCTCCTTAAAGGAAAAATTATACGGAACAAGGATAAAATACAGTTTGTTTTATTCCCTATCAATTGGCGCAGGCTACTACGAGGAAGAGTTTGACCCGTATATTGACCCGTCTGTTGATGGTGATGATGGCAACATTTACCTGCTGTCAGATTACTATTTCAGGGGTGATAAAGTAAAATTAATCAGCCTTGACGCAGAGTATACTTACAATAATTTTAAATTATTTCTTGATGTTGCAAGAAGCCATTACCATACATTTGACAGAAGTGTAAGAAAATCGGATGAATATGCAGATACAGAGCCTGACTGGTACTGGGATTATGGAGACGCCTATCAGGTACTTGCAGTATTCAAGTATGATAAATTTAAGTTCTGGGCTAATTACCACTGGCTGGATTATGATTATTTTGCTTTTCATTCCTCTCCCTTAGTAACCGGTCTTGGAGATGAAGAGTTTAAAAGAGATGAACAGGGATATATATTAGGCGGAAGTTACAGATATAATAATATAAAAACTCAGATTTCTTTTAAGTATGGTAAGCCAATCATACCGCCGCGATTTTACTCTACGCAAATAAATGACCTAACAACCTGGGCAGCAAAAGATGTGTATGAAGTGTACTGGGACAATAGCTGGAAACCGCTGGAAAAATTTACAGTTAAATATAGAAATACCTATATAATTAAAAACAGAACATATGCGTATGGAGAACCTTCGGCCATAGGAGACTACCTTTATGGAGATGATTTCCATTTACATATTCCATTTCGCACATATAAAAATCGTATTGAGTTAATACATGAACCGTCATCTGATGTCCGGCTTAAATGGAGGCTGGAGACAGTAGACAGCGCCTATAAGGAACTGGGTGTAAATATGAACGGGTATATGTCATTTGGTGAATTAAAATATAAGCCGACATCATGTTTAACAGTGTTTTCAAGAATAACATACTGGGATGCGCCAAAAGGCGTATCTACAGGAGCTATGGAATATACCTGGCCTAATGCTTTGATACCTTTTGGATATTATTCAACATATTCTGCAACTCAAAAAAATTTCAGGTGGTATATTATGCCGACATTAAAATTTTCAAAAAGTTCAAAACTCTGGTTAAAATATGAGTTCTGGCCAAAAACTGACGGTGCTGCAAAGAATGTATTTAAGATACAGTATGATTGCTCATGGTAGAGCATGCAGGATATAAGATGTATGAGACCTGAATAAAGGAGTTTATTTAAGAGTGAAGAAAATTTTTGCAATATTTTTTGTTTTAATAATTTCAGTTAAATTGGTCTTCCCTTTTACATACCTTGGAAGTATAGAGGGTTTTGGCGACCCGGTCATTTCTGTAACAGGAAGGGCTCTTGGAATGGGCAATGCTTCAGTAGCTTCCAGTTCTGGTGTAAATTCCATATTTTATAACCCTGCAAATATGCTTAAAGTAAGAAGAACAGAAATTAATGCTGGGAGCGGGTTGTATCTGCTAAAAGAGACTGTAGAAACTGATGAGGAACCTACAATGTATTCTTCAGTTGCTTATCTTAAGTTAACCGGCATTGCAGTTATGTATCCCCTCGGGACAAATTTAAGAATTGGCGCAGGATACAGGCCGGTTTCTGATTTTAATTATGCGCATGATAAAAAGTCATATAGCAAGGGAGTACTTACTGAAACTATTGATTACGCCGGAGGAGGAGAACTGAATTGTGCAGTTATTGCAGTTGCTGTTAGCGCAGGTCCTGCAGTAAATTTATCTTTCAATTACAATATATCCGGCGGAAGATATAAAAATGATGACAGAGTAATTAGTATAGAAAGTGCAAAAGTTACTAAAGAAGCTAATGGAAGGTTTAAGGGGTCCGGTTGTGGATTTGGAGTAAACTGGGAACCTGTAAGTGATGTTATGAATATAGGGTTTATGTGGTCATTGCCTTTTAAGGTTGAAAATAAATGGAATACTAAAACCTGCGCATATATATGGAAAGGTGCAGCATGGGGCGATGATACAGAAGTTACTGCAAGGGGAAGGAAAGAATATGAGATACCGGATGAAATAGGTATTGGTATGAGTTATAAGTTTTTAGGGAGGCAAAGTTCTATATTTGCAGTGGATATAGTAAGAACATTCTGGAAGGATTTCAGGTATAAAGAAACTAAAGATACTACCAATATAGATTACAATAAGAAGCTGAATCCACATTACAGAAATACAACCCGCATAAGCGTGGGTGTTGAGCATTACCTTACTTTTAATACAGTGCTGCGGTATGGGTTCACCCATTTGCCTCATTATTCAAGGACATCATGTGATACTACAATGTTTACTGTTGGAGTAGGGTTTTCTGTGGGAAGGAATATTGGTTTTGATATAGCTCTGGGCTATGGCAGGAGAAATTTTTATGGCAAGAATGTATTTTTTTATACAGATGAGATGGTTGATGAGAGAATAGCAAAGCTGATTTGCTCCACAAACTTGAGATTTTGAAGTTTAAAAATATATTATTAATATTAATATTTAACTGTATTTTAACAGGTACTGCATACTCTATGGAGAAAGAGATTTTTTTTACACCTTCAAGTAATCAGGTGGAAGTTTTAAAAGGAGCAATTTTAGTAAAGTTTAAGGAACAAGTATCGGTTAATGTCAAAAAATCAATTTTCAGTAAAACAGGAACTCAAGATGCAAGCAGGATAGAGAAGTTGGGTATTGATAAAATAAAAATACCGGATGATAAAACAGTAAATGAGATGGTAGATGAGTTCTCCCAGAGGAGTGATGTTTTGTATGCTGAGCCGGTATATTTAAGGCGCGCTTTTATGCTTCCTACTGAATACGCAGATGAAAGTGAGTTAAAGAACCGCCAGTGGGGACTTGAAAAGATTGAAGCACCTCATGGCTGGAATATAGAAACAGGCAACGGCGTGGTAGTAGCTGTGCTTGATACAGGAATAGACCTTGACCATACTGACCTAAGTGGAAATATCTGGTCAAATCCTGATTCAACTGCTGAATATAACATTAGTACTTATACTATAGTTTACGATACTCACGGCTGGAATTTTATTGATAATAACAAAGACCCTGATGATGATAATAACCATGGTACTCATTGCGCCGGTATTATAGGCGCCATGGCAAATAATTCAACAAGCAGCGGCGCAGTTGGAATTTCCTGGTATAACAAATTAATGGCTGTAAAAGTACTGGATAACAGTGGAGAAGGTGACTCAGTTGATATCATAAATGGAATAATTTATGCTGCTGACAGGGGAGCTGATATTATAAGTATGAGTTTAGGCGGAAATCCGCAAGACCCGCCAAGTGAAGCTGAAAGAGATGCTGTAAATTATGCTTATAATAAAGGTTGTGTTATTGCAGCTGCAAGTGGTAATCATTATGACTCCCAGATATCTTATCCTGCAGGATACGAGAATGTAATTGCTGTAGGCGCAACAGATATTAATGATAAAAGAGCAAATACTTCTAATTACGGAGAGGGACTTGATATTGTTGCTCCCGGGGTAAATATTTATTCTACTATCATAGGAGGATATGATAATATGGATGGAACCTCAATGGCATGTCCATATGTAGCAGGGCTTGCCTCTATTGTAATTTCTTTATGGGAGAGGAAAGATAATCCGGGCTGGACTCCATTACAGGTTAGAAATGTAATAACATCAAACTGTGATGATATTAACTCTGCTTCTTATCCCGGCTGGGACAAATATACAGGTTACGGTAGAATAAATGTCAGGAGTACTTTGGAATTTGTAAATTCCGGAGTTGTTAATATTTCTGATAATGAGGTCCTTGTATATCCCAATCCGTTTAATCCTGATTTTCAGAGAGCGCATATAGTGCTGCCGAAAGATAATAGCGGAATGGTAAGGAAGCTCAGAATATATTCCTTAGACGGGCAGGAAGTCAGGGAAGTCGGGGGTTCAGGCAGCGTTGCTTACTGGGATGGAAAAAACAACGATGGAGAAATATGCGCTACAGGGCTGTATTTTTATTATCTTGATACAACTCTGTGCAGTGAAAAAGGAAAAATTACACTGATAAGATAAGAATTGGAAATTAGGAAACTAAGAGACTGGGAGATTAGGGATTAAATAATGAATATAAATGACAGAGCAAAGTCTTGTGCTCTTGTGCTCTTGTGTACTTGTACTCTTATGATAACAAAGTTGCCATCATCTGCGTGGGGTTACGGGACAACAGGTGCGCAGATATTAAATTTAAACAGCTCTGCTAAAATTACTGCAATGGGTAATGCTAATGCAGGTCTATCAGATGACTTAAATGCTCTTGTCTATAACCCTGCCGGATTAACTCAGGTTTTTGGAACACAGCTTCAGTTTACAAGGTTAATTTATTTTCTTGATACAGGAATGAGTTCTATGACATTTGGCCGGGAGATAGGAAAAGCTGTAATGGCTTTTAAATGGAAATTCTTTAAAGCAGAAGATACTTACAGAGATTCATTGGGTTATAATGAAAAAAAATTTGATATAAAATATTCACAGTATACCCTGGGAATAGGCTGCCCTGTGTTTGATAGGCATAGTGCGGGTATAGGAGTAAATATTATTTCGGAAAGTTATGGACTTGGTTCTGTCAGTCAGTTTGGCAAAGATAAAAATGATTCAACTATAGGTTTTGATATAGGCTGGTTATACAGGGGATATAGAGGGGATTCTTTTGGAGCGGTTGTAAGGAACCTTGGAGGAAGTATTAAAGTAGATAAAGCAAAATTTAAATTACCTCTCAAGTATGTTTTAGGCGGCAGTCATAAAATGGGCAGGTTTTTATTTGTCTGGGATGTGTTTACTTCAAGACAGGTTAAATTCGGCTGGCAGTGTGGACTTCAGGCAGATGTAAAAGGATTAAAGGTAAGAAGCGGGTTTATGTACATAACGGATCCTGATATAACAATTGGATTTGGGCTGCCATACAGAAACTGGTCAGTTGACTATGCGTTTTTTCCCCACCAGGACCTCGGGGTAGCCCACAGAATATCTTTAAAAATTATAATTTAAGTTATTTTGGCTCTTTCTATTTCCATTCGTACTGGCTTTATAATTTGATTTCAATCTCTCTTTTTGCTATATTTAATTCGGTTAAGGAGGATAACAAAAATGAAAAAATTATATGATAAAAAGTTTTTGGTATTTATTACTTTATTATTAATTGGCGGATTAAGTTTAGTTCAGGCTAATGAAAGAATTGATGAGATGTTAGAGGATGCTCTTTCAAAAATTAGACCAACTTTAGAAAAGATTCCAAAAGAAATAAAGAAAGTCTCTATTTTTACAATAGAACCTGATAAGCAGGGTAAAGTGAATATATCAAATCTTAAGGATCAAATTATAACTGTTTTACTGGATACAGAAAGATTTTATGTAATAGATAGAAAATCATTGAAGATACTTTTAGAAGAGCAGAAGTTATCCATGACAGGCGTTGTGGATGCTCAACAGATGTTGAAGGCAGGGAAAATAATAGGCGTACAGGGGTTCTTTTTTGGTTCAGTAGAACTAAGCAAGGAAAAATTTATCTTAAATCTCAAACTAATAGATGTAGAAAGCAGCGCTATCATCTTTTCCAAAAAGTTTACCGGTGAGTCTGCCGGTTTTTCCAGGCTTGGAATCGGAGGCGGATATTTAACCGGCAAATACGGTACTTCTATTCAACATCTTGTTGCGGATACTGAAGTTGAAAGCAAAGATATGCCTGATAACAGCACTTCAGGATTCTTCTTAAGTCTTTCATATAAACAGGGGCTGAAGGCAATAAAATTCGGACACATAGGATTTGACCTTTCTTTCAGCCGGTTTCCCGTTACCAAGTATACCAGCAATACATCAGAGATTATTAATCTGAAGGACTTGGGGCTGAGCTATAACAGGGGATACCAGGGAGGATTTATCTATGACCTGCACGTAAATCAGTTCAGCATATATCCGAAATTCTACCTGTCAAGCAAGAAATTGTTCGGCACAAAAAATGACACATTCAACCCCTATGTCGGTGTGGGTATCAATTTCATATCATTTAATGAAACAATCAGCGGATGGCAGAATATCTACTCTAATTATAATGAGGCCACCAAAAAATGGGCTGCTGAATGGGAGGAAGTCAATACTGAAGAAAAAACAAGAGCCGAGGGTATCCTTGCCATTGCGCCATCAGTAGGGATAGAGATGAACCTATCAAGGTCAAT
>JAIVZN010000080.1:0-9036 GCA_048634875.1 Deltaproteobacteria bacterium
TGGCTCGGCGCTTGCCGGTGTGGCGGGAATACTGGTTGCATTCGATGTCGACATGACCCCGACAATGGGAATGAACCTTCTCATGATGGGAGTTGTTGCCGTAATTGTTGGCGGGGTCGGGAGCATACCCGGTGTAGCATTGGCATCACTTCTGGTTGGTGTCGCTCAGCATCTTGGAGCATGGAGATTTGGGTCGGTCTGGCAGGAAGCGATTGTTTTCGTTATTTTATTAATATTTTTGAAGTTAAGGAAGGAAACTTTATAGTAAAGGATGAATATAAAAATATATTTAAGGATTTCTTTCCGGATGGAAAAGTACAATTAGTAAGAGTCATCACTGAACCTGCTATTGCCCGAATATTTAATATATTAGCTCAAATAGTGGAGCGAAATCAGGAATTTGCTCAACTTTTGGTAAAAGAGCAGGATTATATTTCTTTACTTGAAAAGGAAATCTATCAAAATAATCTTTTAAAGTTGGCGAGTATCTGGGACAATTTAAAAGACAAGGAAAATAAAGAGATATATAAGGATTTTTTTGCACCCGACACTGTAAAAATAAAAGAGATGGTTGAAAATAGTCCTCTGGTTTTGATGCTTTTCAGTCTTGCATATGTATCCCGGTTTAGCAGAAAAGATGCCAAAGACCTATCTGAATCAGAGAAATATAAGTCGATAATGGGAAATACACGTTATAATTATCATTTTACAAACCATATATTACCAAATTTGGCTGTTTGGTACAGGAAAAGTCCTCAGATATTGGACTGTCTTATACCAGTTGCTGAAAATTATAGAGACTATCTTATTACATTCAGGATATTAAGTTATGTTCCGATGAAAGCGGAGACTATTAGAAATTTTATTAAGCATATAAAAAAGATTGATAATTTAGCAACAAACAGGGAAAAAATAAGATATTTTCTATTTTCAATTTCTTTATTTGTGAAATTGGTTCAGAGTCTGGCAATATCAGAAAAACAGACAGATGAATTACTGAATAGACTTTTTGAATCAGAAAGTATTGAAGATTATCAAAACTGGATAAAGGAAACTCTTCCGGATGCAATTAAATCCAACAATTGTTTAGCTCCTGAGATTGAGAATGATTCATTTGAAGAATGGCAAAAGATTTTAATCAGGGGAGTGGCAGGAGTTCAGGGGCCAAAGTCTGCATATTATCCGGTAAAAGAAAATATAGTTAAAGAGGTTTATAGAATATTAGAACAGTTAGGCGTTAATAAGGAAGAATCTCCTGAATGGTTTGCCAGAGCCCTGTGCCTGGCATACCTGGCTCAATTTCATTCTCCTGAGGAGACTGAATGGCTTTATAAAAAATTTCACCGTCGTCATTCATTTGAAATTTATGAAGATGGCACGGCAAACCCCTGGAATGATGCTTTTTACACCAGTGTATTTGATTTAATAGGAAATAATCCTCTTGCTGATTATTCAGAGTTTGGACATGTTCTTGCCTCAAGATTTCCAAATGCGTATGTAAATAAAGAGATAAATGATAGATTCAATAATCTATTGAATAAATTGCCGCAGTATCTAATGTTTGAAAATGCAGGAGTTGTGATTGAAAATATTTACAATTTCGGAAGAGGTGTTTTAGTTGAAAAAAATAAAGGAACTCAAGCCATTATTCTTAAAGCATTAGATAAGTTATTAGAAAAAGAGCGTTTTGTTCAGGTTAAGAAGTTAATGGAGCAGGGAAAGGGTAAAGAAGCGGAAAAACTTCTTCATGACTCTGAGTTTTATAATTTAGGCAAACTTCTTTATAAAAAGGGGTTAGAAATTAAAGATTCTGAAACAAGACTTTCCTATGAGATTGCCCGCAAGGGAAGTGAATACATATCCAGAGAGGAAATAGATAATCTTGTAGGGATATTTGCTTTATCAATAGCGTCATATTTAAATCTTGCAGATACTAATATGCTGTCTTATCAGGAGTATAGGTATTCTATAACGAAGGATCTTCATCCAATGCCCGAACGTATAAGTCAGGACTTAGCTGTGAGAATGGTAATTATATCCAGGCAGTTAAAAATCAGCCCGGTTGTTTTGCCTTATCTCATAGTCTGGGTAAACAGATGGCTTAAAGATACGGTAAAACAAAAAGATGTTGATGATTGGCGCACGGTTGTTGAGCAAATTGAAAAGATTGATGCCAAATTAGTCAAGAAAATACTGAATGAGAAGATTGCACAAGGCGTTATTGCTAAAGGACTTGCTCCACAATTGAATTTTGAAAATGTTCTTTCAATGGTTAATTTTCCAGCAGTGGTTACAGGGGATGTGTTAGTAAAGGCAATGGGTGCTTTCTATAAAGTTTTTAAACCTTCAGAAGAAGAAAAAATGGAAGACACAGATATTCAAAAATATTATGAAGAACTACAAAACTTTTTCAAAGAAATGGGAGAAATGTGGGATGCTGATACAGAAAACAATGAAGACATTTGGAAAGAACATATTCAGAAAATAGAAAATGAGATTGCAAATGCAGTAGAGTTATCCAATAAAGATAATGTTCTGATTTTAGGAGCAGGCAGTAATGAACCTTATTTAAAAGAGTTAGCTGAGAATTTTAATGAAATAACTCTGAATAATATGGATGTGGAATCTTTAAAAAGTGCAAAGGAAAGCTTACCTGAAAATTTGCAAAGCAAGGTTAAATTAAATAACGAAGATATTTCATTAATAATGATTAAATTAGCGCAAGGTATTGAAGATATTAATAATACCTCTTCAAATATTGAAGAAGCATTAAAGAAAATTATTGATTTAGTTGGAGAAATAAACCCCAAAGAAAGATTGTCTTTTGATAATAAAGAGTTTGATTTGATTATTTGCACAATGTATATCTCTCAAATTATACCTTATATAAGATTATATATTGAGACGGTAATAAACAAAAAGTATGGCTATGATTCATTCGGGATTGTAAAAAGTAAGTTGATTGATGATTTAGACAGTTCTTTACTGGAATTATCAGATAAAATTCTCAAAAAGCACTTAAAAGAGTTATTCAGAATACTTAAAGAAGGAGGTTTAATATATATATGTTGGGATATACATTATAATTCAAGTTTAATTTTTAAAGATATAAAAGAATTTATAAATCAAATGGGGGATATGAAAAAAATAAGCAGTAATAAATGGAAATGGGAAGATCAGCCTAATACTTTCAGATCTGTCCAATCTATAATTGCTAAAAAGAAAGATAAGGCAGATGAAGTGAAAATGCCAACGGAAAAGTTAAAAGCAAGAGAGGGTTATGGCGCTTTGAAAAACATTGGTATTTATACTGATAAGGATGAGGCAAAACTCCATGAGGCGAGAAAACAAGAGCAATCATGGGAAAAGCACGCTCTTAATATTTTTGTAGAAAATAGAACAATAAAAGGAGAAGAAGTTACTGCTAAATTTATTACAAATGATAAGAATCTTCCTCAAGGATTATGGGGATATCATTTTGAAGATAAAGATGGAAACTTAATTATCATTACCCGTTCAGAATATCAGGATGAAGCTGCGTATCATGAAGCAAAAGAAGCAGCCTGGATAAAACGAATAACTCCTCGAGACGGGCCTTTAACAGAAGAACTCCGCCGCAAAGCCCACATTCTTGCTTCAGCAGACCAGATTTCAGCATTTGCAGAAAAAGGTAAACTCACCCCATTTCACCAAGGTCAACTTGAGAATATGAATCCTGACCAACTAAAAGAGATTATAAATGAATATGATAAAGGTAGAGAATATCAGCATAAGGTGATAAGCGACTATCATCTTGGAGAAGATATACTTGGAGAGCAGGACAGGTATGAGGGAGTGGTAAAGGAGAAAGCGCAAGAATTAATAAAAGATATAATTTCACCAGTGAAGATTAAAGAAGATACAGAAGAAGTATCTTTTGATAGAATAGTCAGGGCAATGGGAGATAGGGAAATTACCTATGAAAATATTAAAGAGGTGGTGGAACATCTAAGCCAGGATGAGATAAGTAGGATAGTGAATGCAGAAGATACCCTACCGATTATGGATGATGTGACGAAGGATGTGAAGAAAATTTGGGGATATCTTACTGGAATTGGGGCAGAAAAGGGTACAGAAAAGGATCCAGAGAAGGAGTTTGTGATTACAAAAGAAAAAATGGATTTTATTGGAATAGGTGCTAATAGCGGAAGAATTGTTGTTAATGGAAATGCAGGAGCCGATGCTGGAATAGGTATGTCAGGCAATGCAGAATTAATTATTAATGGAAATGCAGGACATGGTGTTGCATCATGGAATGTAGGAGAACATGCAAAGATAACAGTTGAGGGAGATGCAGAAGCCGGTGCTGGATCAGGTATGTCAGGCAATGCAGAATTAATTATTAAAGGGAATGCAGGACATGGTGTTGCATGGAATGCAGGAGGGTATGCAAAAATAAGAGTTCAGGGAAATGCAGGAGCCGATGCTGGAATAGGTATGTCAGGCAATGCAGAATTAATTATTAAAGAGAGTGCAGGAGATAATGTTGCAAAGAATGCAAGAGAACATGCAAAGATAACAATTGAAGGAGATGTAGAAGATCTTTCAGGAGCAATGATGTCCGGCAATGCAGAATTAATTATTAAAGGGGATGCAGGAGCTAATGTTGCATGGATGGCAGGAGAACATGCAAAGATAACAGTTGAGGGAAATGCAAGAGACGGTGCTGGGGAAGGAATGTTAGGCAATGCAGAATTAATTATTAAGGGGAATGCAGGAGATAATGTTGCATGGAAGGCAAGAGAACATGCAAAGATAACAGTTGAGGGAAATGCAAAAGACGGTGCAGGGAAAGAAATGTTAGGCGCAGAATTAACTATTATGGGGAATGCCGAATTTGAAGTTGGAAGTCGTATGGTAGAAGGAAAGATAACAATTTGGGGAGATGTGAGAGAGGTTATGGCGCAATCTGGTGGAAGGATAACTGTCAAGGGCGATATAGGTGTTGTTTCAGACATGCGTAATGGAGAACTCAGATGCTATAGAACAATAAGGCTGATAGATGTGATTGTTGATGGTGGTGAGCGTAGAGGAGTGATATATGCAAATATGTTACTTGAATCTGACATAGATGTAGGGCAAGCGTGGCAGAGACTCTTTTCTGAAGAGCCAGTGCTAAAAACAGAATTATGGAAATTTAAAGGTTTTACAGAATTTGACGATGAAGTAATAGATTCTTTCATTGCGGCAAAGCATGAAGTGATTAGAAAAGAAAGGCTTTTAGGTAAGGCTAAGTATGGATTGTTATCTCCCAACGGATTTGAATGCTATGATAAAGAAGGTATAAAACACACATTCAAGTTTGAACAAAATAAAGAATTATTCCTAAGTCTTGGTTCAAAGATGCTGTCTTTTGCTCCTATGATAATGGGTTTAGCATGGATTACGGTTTTTGCAATTGACAAATTATTCGGGCTTAATTTAGGCGCAGAAGCAGGGATAAGTACTGCGTTTTTACCGTTTATTGTAAGTACAAGAAAGGAAAAAGTCGTAAAAGAGGAGCCAGTTCAGGATGAAGATAGACTGAAAATACTTAGTGATAAAGAGTTAGAAAAATTAAAAGATGCCAGGAAATTAGAGCAAAAAGAGATAGAATTGGAAGAACATAGAACATATTTCTTTAGGGATTATGATTTACAGCTTAAAAGGTATGAACAAATACTTACCGAAATGTTAAAGAAGAAAATAGAAGAAAATGATAAGAAGATTAAAATTTGGAGTGCCGGTTGTTCAACAGGAAAAGAAACTTATACTATTGCAATGATTTTATCAAAGGTATTTATAGAGAATAAGGAACTGCTTGGTAATGTGGAGAACTGGAATATTAAAATTGTTGGAACTGAAAATACCAATACTATAATTAAGGAAGCAGAAGATGGAGTGTATGAAGATATTGTAGTATTAAGAAATGAAGAATCCGGACAAAGGAAGGAAAAAGACTTTCCTATAGGATATAAGGTTGAAGAGTATTTTGACTTCGCTAAAGGAAAATACAGAATAAAGGAGAACATCAAAAAGTTAATTAAATTTGAATATTTGGATTTGGAGGATATAGATAAGATTAAACAAATGGAGAAATTTGATGTAATCTTTTGCAAGAATGTATATGATTATATAAAGCAGGAAAAGGTAACACTGGAAGAGATAACAAGAGCAATTTGTGCCCGTCTTAATGATTATGGACTTTTATTAACAGGTATTCTTGACGAAGTTGAGCCTTACTTTTCCAAAAAGGAATACTATCATATGCAGAATATTCCCACTGGTTTCAAAACCGCATATCCTGATCTGGTTACAAGTGGCATCTATCAAAAAAATCCTAAATTAGTGTCAGAGGAACCGGTAACGGACATAGATACTATTGTGACCTCACAGAAGAAGTTTGCTGATGCAGAAGAAAAAGATTCTGTCTCTACCAGATTGCTCAATAAAATGGAAGAATGGTTAAAGAGGGTGAATCAAAATGAAGATTTTGCTGAGGAAACTGAACAGGCTATAGAGACAAGATGTAAATGGATAAACACTATTCTCAACGAACCTATTTCTGGTAATGATGAAAGAAGAGAATTTGTAAAGAGAATTGAAATTGAAGAAATCGCAAGGTTTATAGTCTCATATGAACGAATAAGAGGTTATGGTAAAGAGTTGAAGAAAGCAAAAGATGACTCTATTGATATCAAGGAAGAACTGCCGCTGCCTTATGTGTCTCTTAAGTATTCTTTTAACAAAAGGCAATATGGAGAATTTCGCAAAGAATTACTCCGGATTATTGATGACCTTATGAGTTATGAGGCTGATATAGACCTTATTTTAGAGAACCCTGTTAAATATGTAAAACGCAATGTTCAAATCTCTCTGAAGAGAATCTATGGGGATATTAATGAGAATGACCCCCTGGTTATCTATTATACATTTCTTGCCATAAAAAGTAGGGCTCATCTTACTAAAAAGAGAATAAATGATTTCTTAAACAATAAATTCAAGAGTGATGGTGTTCAGAAATTCAGTAGGAGGGGAAAAAAGGAAATATCCAGGAGTACCTTGGAATTAACCGATAAAGATAAGATTGTAATTTTAGATGTCTTTGGAGTTTTAATGCAAGGACCAGAAGAAAAAGAGATTTCAAGAAAAATCTTTGCAGAAATTCGGAAGGTATTACCGAAAATTAGTATAGAAAAGGTTTTGTCAGAATTAAGTGCCGGCAAAAGTTTAAAAGAGATATTTTCCAAGGAGGAGATTCAGCAGATTCAAGAGATTATTAAGGAAAGTTTATCTGAGGAGTATAAATCTTCTTCTAAAATAAAAGAAATTATTGAAGAGGCAAGCCAAAGAGAAATAAAGATTTATGCTTTTTCCGATGTGGGAGGTTTTGCCTTTTTAGGTGGTTTTATCAAAGAGATTTTAGTTAGAATCTTAAATTCATATTATGGGGATTTATTTTCTGATAAAAATTTAATCATTTCTCAAGAGTTAGGTTCAAATAAAAAAGAAGAGGAAGCTTGGAGAAAACTTTTAGAGACAATAAATGCAAATTCTAAAGAAGTCATTATGTCTGAAGAAGTCTTTATGGTAGATAATGAACCAGAAAATATAAAAGCTGCTGAAAAAGCGGGAATTGAGAGTTTTAAATTTAGCGAAGAAAAAGAGGAAGAAGAGCAGGGTTTATTAAGCAGTACCATTGCCGGAGCAGTTCCAACTGCATATTTGGGTATACTGGGAATTGTAGGTTTTGCATTCGTCATACCACAAATTATTTTACGAATGATGGGCATAGAAACAGGAATGGAAAGTCAGTTTGTCTCAATGATGCCATTTGTATTTCCTGTAGCACTGCTCAATCAAATTGTAGAAATAGATAAAAAAGATAAGCTGTCGGATTATGATCGTACATTAGACGGAAACAATTTATTAAATTTTAGTATTTTTAATGACTTTATAGATAAGCTTGATTATACTGATGAGAATGTCCGTTATAATGCGGTAAATTTCTTAGATGAAATAATAAAGGCCAGACCGGAATTAATTACCGAATCAATTAGTGATCGTTTTTATAAAAAGTTAAATGATACAGATTCAGATGTCCGCGAAGCAACAGCAAGAACCTTAGGTGAGATAGAAAAAGCCAAACCTGAATTAATAGTTAATCGTCGTTATAAAATGTTAAATAATGATAGTTCAGTTGTTCGTGAAGCAGTAGCAACTGACTTTGGAGAGATAGCAAAGACGAATCCAGAATTAATTACTCAAGCGATTGTTAAACGTTTTTATGAAATGTTAAATGATGAATTCTGGAATGTCCGCAAAGCAGCAGCAATTGTTTTAGGAGAGATAGGAAAGACGAGGCCGGAGTTAATTACCCAAGAGATTGTTGATCGTCTTTATGGAATGTTAAATGATGAATTCTGGAATGTTCGCACAGCAGTAATAACTGCTTTAGGAGAGATAGCAAAGACCAGTTCAGAGTCAATTGCAGAATCAATAGTTAAACGTTTTTATGAAATGTTAAATGATGAATTCTGGCATCTTCGCGAAGCAGCATCAATTGTTTTAGGAGAGATAGGAAAGACGAGGCCGGAGTTAATTACCCAAGAGATTGTTGATCGTATTTATGAGAGAATATTATGTGTTAGAAGTGGACTTGATTGTAAAGCAGGAATAACTGCCTTAGGAGAGATAGGGAAGACGAGGCCGGAGTTAATTACCGAATCAATTGTTAATCGTCTTTATGAAATGTTAAATGATAATAATTCAGATGTTAGCGGAGCAGCAGCAACTGCATTAGGAGAGATAGCGAAGACCAGACCGGAGTTAATTACCGAATCAATTGTTAATCGTCTTTATGAAATGTTAAATGATAATAATTCAGATGTTAGCGGAGCAGCAGTAATTGCATTAGGAGAGATAGCAAAGAGCAGCCCAGAGTTTACAGAATCAATAGTTAAGTATCTTTATGTAATGTTAGATGATCCTGATTCAGATGTTTGGAAAACAGCAGCA
>JAIVZN010000081.1:0-8833 GCA_048634875.1 Deltaproteobacteria bacterium
CCGGCTCTATAAAGCCAAAATTCTTACTTTGATTAAAAAATTTTACTGTACCTTTCAAAACACTAGCCTCCTTTTTAGCTATACTTAGAAAAAACCTCAGATTTTTTCTATCAATAAAAACATCCTGCAAGATTTGCTATTATATCAAATAATAAATTGGAATCAAATATAGTCTTATCCTAAAAAGTTATTTCTCAGACTCTGCAAGACAATAATACAGAAAGAAAAATAACTTCAAAAATCTGTCTATGTAAAAGGTTCTAACGCTTTCTCAAGTTTATCGTGTAGATAGGCAATAGCCATACCATAGTTAGTTATGGGTTTTCCCTGGCTTCGTACTTCATAGATTCTGCTTAGACATTCTTTTCTGTTTAACATACAGGCGCCGCAGTGGATAATAAGTTTATATTGTTCCAAATTCTCAGGAAAATTGTGTCCTGAAAAAATATCGTAATTTACTTTTCCGCCAATTCTTTTATTAATCCAGTTGGGAATTTTTACCCTTCCAATATCATCGCCTATAGGATGGTGCGTGCAGGCTTCAGCAATTAAGATTTTATCTCCTAATTTTAAATCATCTAAATTTTGCGCTCCTTTAGCTAATTCCTTTAAATCACCTTTTGACCGGGCAAATAAAATAGAAAAACTTGTAACTAAAATGTCATCAGGAACCTGATTAAAAACTTCTTTAAAAGCCTGAGAATCAGTAACTACTAATTTGGGCTTTTGTTTTAAATTGCAGATTGAGTTATACAGATTTTTTTCATTTACTATTAAACATGTGGCTTCTTTATCTAATATTTCTCTTATTGTCTGCGCCTGCGGCAAGATTAGCCTTCCTTTCGGAGCTTCTTTATCTATAGGAATAACTAACACTACTAAATCACCTTCCTTAATTAAATCAGAAATAACCGGAACAGGATTTATCCAGTCATCAGGCAGTAACTTAATGAGTTCATTTTTTACTTTTGCTGTTACTTCCCAGTTGCGATTTAACGCGCAGGTTTCAACAAAAGGAATTTTCTCTTTAAATAATTTTTTCTTTAAATTCTTATCCGCATTAAACCGGTCTATTTTATTTAAAATAACTAAAACAGGAGTCTTTCTTTTTCTTGTTTCCTGTAAAACTCTTTCTTCAAATTCTGTCCATACATTTGCCTCAGTAACTAAAAGAACAATATCTGCCCTACTGAAAACTTTATATGTCTTTTCAATCCTTAATTTTCCAAGTGTTCCTATATCATCTAATCCTGCTGTATCTATAAATAAAACAGGACCAACAGGCAACAGTTCCATTGTTTTCTCAACAGGATCAGTAGTTGTGCCTGCCGTTTTTGAAACAATTGAAACTTCCTGAGAAGTTATAACATTAAGTACAGAAGATTTACCTGCATTTCTCCTGCCAAAGATGGCTATGTGCAGGCGGAGGCCTTTTGGTGTTTTTTGCATTTTAAGAAACTGCTCCCTGCACTTTAAATATTAATTCTTCTGCTCTTTTTAAATTTACTCTTGCTTTGTTATCGTAAATAACATAATTTTTACGATATTTTTCAGGAGTAAAATCAGGCATAATTACATTACATCCCGCCTTAAAACCTAAAATTTGACCGCTATGAGGATTGAGAGTTGCAAGCGCAGTAGTAGCAGGTAAGTGTGTATTCCTTGTAATAATGCGGGTAAGGGCTAAAACTTTTAAAGTTAATTCTATATCTCCTTCCTGATACCCGGCTAAAGGAGTATCCTTTTGCGGAATAAATGGTCCAATCCCCGCCATATATATCTCTAAGCGCCGCATAAATAAAATATCATCTGCTAAATCTCTCAGAGTTTGCCCGGGTAAACCTACAATATTACCAGCGCCTGTTTTATAATCTAACTTTTTAAGATATTCTAAAATTTTAACTCTTTTTTTTAAGGTCTGTCCGGGGTGAAATTTTTCATAAGTTAAAGGGTTGGCTGTCTCGTGTTTTAAAAGATACCTGTTGGCTCCGGCATCTTTAAAAGCTTTATAATCGTCGTATGGTCTTTCTCCTATACATAAAGTTATAGCTGCATCAGGATTTTCTTTTTTTATTTTATTTATAATTCCACAAAGCTCCTTCTGACTGAATCCAAAATCATCTCCTGACTGTAAAACAACAGTTTTCACACCTTTATCAATAATTTGATTTGCTAAACTTACAACTTTGTCAGGAGTCATCCTGTATCGCGTAATATTTTTGTTTTCCCTGCGTAAACCGCAATATAAACAACTGCGGCAGCAGTAATTGGAAAATTCAATTACTCCCCTGATATGAACTTTATCGCCTGCGCAGGTTCTCCTGATCTCATCTGCTTCCTTAAAAAGTTCTTTTGAATTTTCACTCTTTAATTGCTCTATAATTTTTTCTTTGTTCACCCGTACAATAAACTCCTTAATTGAGACCTAAAGGATGTGTTTTTTGCGACTTGTGACTTTTTATAGAAACTATGGCGTTTAAAAACTAAAACTTGTTTGACCCAGCTCTTGCTTGCAAGGGCTGGAGAGTTTTTTAGTTTTAGGCATAGTGTCATGTGCCAAAGGCAAAAAGTCTCCGGAGCAACAAAATACATTTTTAGGGCTCAATTATTTACATCCACTTTTGTGCCGGTGAGCCGGCATGTTCGTTTCATCAGAAATACAGGTCTCTTTCTCCGTTTTCAATCCTCTTTAAGTATTCCGTAAACTTGCGCTTCGCTTGTGGAATTTCTGTTTCAATTTCTTTAATCTCTTTTTTTATGAGCTCTTTTCCAACTTCCTTTGTCCCATCAGTTGCAAAATCTAAAAGGTACTCCCTGAAAGTTAAAACTGCATTTAATTTACAAAACCATCTTTCTTTGCCATGTTTTAACATTTCCATAATACATTCCCCGGTTCTTCCGCATCTATAACCAGCAGTACAGAAAGATGTAATATAACCATTTAAAGCAAGCTCTCTTATTACTTCATCTAAACTTCTCGTGTCTCCTAAAAGAAACTGCTGTCTCTCTGCTTCCTGTTCAGTATATCTATCGCTGTATGCGCCAATACCAATCTTGGTAGAAGCATCTGTTTGTGTTATTCCTACAGGAATTATTTCTCTCCTGAGTTGAGGTGTTTCCCTTGCTGTTAAAATCATGCCGGTATAAGGAACTGAAAGCCTGATTACTGCAACGAGTTTTTTAAAATCTTCATCTGAAACTCTGTATTTCGTCTGGCGGATAAAAGGGCTGTTTGCCGCAGGCTCTAAACGGGGAAAAGAAATTGTGTGAGGGCCCACCCCGAAGAATTTTTCTAAATCCATTGTGTGATATAAGAGCCCCATAACCTCAAATTTCCAGTCATAAAGTCCGAATAAGGCACCTATAGCGACATCATCTATACCTGCATCCTGGGCCCTGTGCAAAGCATAAAGCCTCCATCTGTAATCTGATTTTATGCCTGCAGGATGAACCTTTCTGTAAGTTGCGTGGTGATATGTTTCCTGAAATACCTGGTATGTCCCAATGCCTGTGTCCTTTAATATTTTCAATTTTTCAATGCACATAGGGGCAGCATTTATGTTAACACGCCTTATTTCTGCTTTCCCCCTCTCCTTAATCCTCTCCCCCATAGGGGAGAGGGAAGGATGAGGCTGAGTTTCATAAATAGTTCTTATAGTATCAGCAATATAATCTATATCTGACAGGGGATGTTCGCCATAAACCACTACAAGGCGCTTGTGCCCGAGGGATATAAGAGTCTGCGTTTCCCTTCTTACTTCATCCAAGGTCAGCTTTCTTATTATCTCTTTATCATTTTCTTTTCTAAAAGCGCAGTAAAGGCAGCTATTCACACAAAAATTGCTTAAATACAGAGGCGCAAAGGTTACAATGCGGTTATCATAAACCCGCTTTTTTACTTCGCCTGCTCGGAGAAATATCTCCTCCCATAAATCCGGGTCATTGACATTAAGAAGAGTGGCTGTTTCTTCGGGTTCTAATCTTTCAATACTCAGGGATTTTTGAATAATGTCTCTTACTTTTACTTTTGAGGGATTTCTATTACTCTGTAAGAGCTTCTCTATCTTTTCATCATTTATAAAATCATTTCCACTTTTTTCATAGCGGATAATTTCATCTTCCTTAATTATATTTTTTATCCAATTTTTGATTTTCATTTCCTTTTGTTTCAGGCAAAATGCCTGTCCTACCATAACAAATGCAAAATGAAAATAGAAATGAGGAATGGAAAAAATTTATTCCTTACTCCCTCATGCCACATGCCACATTCCTAAAAGAATTTTAAATTTTGATTTGTCATTTTGATATTTGATTTTTAATTTTTTTTAGTATCTGCTTCTTTTTGTATAGGTTGTATGTAAAAGCTTATGCGACTTTTCACCTAAAGGTTTGCCCAAAAACTCTTCATACAATTGTTTTATTGCCGGGTTTTCGTGAGACTTTCTTACAGGCTTGCCTTCATCTTCAAGATATATACTAACAGCCCTGCGCTTTCTTACTTCAAGATTGGTTGGCACAGGCTGTCCGCCTCCTCCTAAACAACCTCCTGGACAAGCCATTATCTCAATAAAATGATATGGGGATTCTCCGTTTTGAACCTGTTCTAACAAAACTTTAGCATTGGATAATCCATGCGCAACTGCTACTTTCAGATTTAATCCATTCAGGTCTATTTCTGCTTCTTTTATCCCTTCCAT
Organism: Deltaproteobacteria bacterium; assembly: GCA_048634875.1. Classification (GTDB taxonomy): domain Bacteria; phylum CG03; class SLGR01; order SLGR01; family JBDRKX01; genus JAIVZN01. The sequence continues at coordinate 4,698 of JAIVZN010000081.1, forward strand.
GCCGCGCACCTGTTCAAATTCTATTTTTTCTAAAGTTTTTTCAGTAACTACCTCATAAGCGGTTCTAAGCGCTGCTTCCATTACTCCGCCGGTAGCTCCGAAGATTACTGCTGCGCCACTTGATATACCTAATGGTTCATCAAAATCTTCATCAGCTAAATTAACAAAATCTATCCCTGCTTCTTTAATCATCCTGGCCGCTTCCCGTGTAGTTAAAACTACATCTACATCCTGTACTCCGGAAGCATTCATTTCAGGCCGTTCCGCCTCAAACTTTTTTGCTACGCACGGCATAATAGAAACTACATATATATCCCCTGGTTTTAAATTTAACTTCCGGGCATAGTAAGTCTTGGCTATTGCGCCAAACATCTGCTGTGGAGATTTGCAAGTAGATATATGTTCTAAGCACTTTGGAAAGAAATGCTCAATATACTTTATCCACCCCGGAGAACAGGAAGTAATATGGGGAAGCGTACCTTTATTTTTTATCCTTTCTACTAACTCATGCGCCTCTTCTATAATAGTTAAATCTGCACCAAACTGAGTATCAAATACCTTATCAAAACCCAGCCTTCTAAGCGCTGAGGCCATCTTACCTGTCACTAAACTTCCTGCAGGCATACCAAATTCTTCTCCGATAGCTGCCCTTACTGCAGGCGCAGTCTGAACCACAACAAATTTCTTGGGGTCAAAAATTGCATTCCATGCCTCGCTCACCATGGTTTTTTCCCGTAGTGCGCCTGTGGGGCATGCGAGAATACACTGCCCGCAGGTAGTGCATTCTACATTATTCAGCCCTTTATTAAAAAAAGTTAAAACCTGAGTTCTTCCGCCCCTATTAATATATTCAATTGCTCCTACTGCCTGAATTTCAGAACAAACCCTTATACACCTGCTGCATTGAATACATTTATTGGGATCCCTTACAATTGACGGAGAAGTTAAATCTAATTCATAATGATATTTTCTTCCTTTTTCAAATCGCAATTGCCTTACTCCTAAATCGTAGGCTAATTTTGCTAATTCACATGTTTGATTCCTTTCGCATGTGAAACAATCCTCAGGGTGGTTGGCTAAAAGTAATTCAACAAGCATCTTGCGCGCTCTTCTAACCCGCGGACTGTTTGTCTTTATCTTCATGCCTTCTTCTACTAAAGTAGCGCAGGAAGGTTCTAATCTCGGTCTTCCTTCTATTTCTACAACGCAAATTCTGCACGCTCCATAAATAGATAAATCTTCGTGATAACATAAGTGGGGAATGTTAATATTTATTTTTTTTGCTGCTTCAAAAACAGTGGTTTCTTCAGGAACCAGTACCTTTTGACTATTTATAATTATATTTATCATCTCTGCCATCTTTATTCTCCCTTTCTTACATCAAACAGAAAACCGTATCTACATTTCTTCTGTGAAATATGCTCCTCAAATTCACCTGAAAATTTCTCTATACAGGACCTGACTGCGTTCAGGGCTGACTGCCCTAATCCGCAGCGTGATGTATCATACATTACTTCATGGAGGTCTTTTAAAAGAGCTAAATCGCTCAGTTCGCCGCACCCCCGGGTAATATTTGCAAGAATCTCTCGCGTTCGTTTTGTGCCTTCTCTGCAGGGAGTGCATTTTCCGCAGGATTCATAATCAAAAAATTCTGCGCATCTCTTAGCTAAATCTACTATACAATGGCTATCATTTATTACAATTACCGCGCCTGAACCTAACATACTGCCTGCAGATTGAACGCTTGGATAATCCATTGTTATATTTAACTCCTTATCAGTTAAAAAGTTACTGGAAACCCCGCCGGGCAGAACTGCTTTCAGATTTCCTTTAACGCCTTCTCCGTACTTTTGAATTAATTCTTTCAGGGTAATATTTGTAGGCAGTTCATATACCCCGGGTTTATTTATATCGCCGGAAAGGCAATATAATTTTGTTCCAGGCGAAAGAGTGGAGCCAATCTTAGAAAACCATTCTCCGCCTTTTAATAAAATCTGTGGAATATTTGCAAATGTTTCTACATTATTTAAAACCGTTGGTTTATTCTTAAACCCGACAAATGTTGGGAAAGGAGGTTTTACGCGGGATTGTCCCCTTTTACCTTCTAATGAATCTAAAAGCGCTGTTTCCTCTCCGCAGACATAAGCTCCTGCTCCTCTATAAAGATTAATTTTAAAGTCTCCTAAGAAATTTTTCTCTTCTGCTTCCTTAATAGCATTTTTTAAGACTTCATATGCTTTGTGGTACTCCCCTCTGATATAAATATAACCTGCTTTAGCGCTTATTGTAAATCCGCAGATAATCATTGCTTCTAAAATCAGGTGCGGATCATTTTCTAAAATGAGTTTATCTTTAAAAGTCCCTGGCTCACCTTCATCAGCATTACAAACCACATACTTGGGAAAGTCCCTGCTCTCTTTGGCAAATTCCCACTTTAATCCAACAGGAAATGCCGCCCCGCCTCTGCCTACTAATTTGGATACTTTAAGCTCAGATAATATTTCTTCGGGCTTCTTCTTTAAAGCACATTTTAATGCCTCATAGCCTCCTTCGGATATATAGCTGTCTATACTTCCATCATAGCCTTTTGTTTCTATATTCTTCAAAATTATCTTCATTTTCCCTCTTTCTCCCTGTACTGCTGAATTATTTCCTTTATTTTTTGAGGAGTCAGATTTCCATAAACTTCATCGTTAATCATTACAACAGGTGATTTATCGCAAACCCCTAAACATGAAACTGCCTCTATTGTAAATTTTTTATCCGGCGTAGTCTGGCCTGAAGAGATATTTAATTCATCTTTCAGTGCTTTCAAAATCTCTCCTGAACCCCTGAGATAACAGGGCAGGGACACGCATACGCGAATAATATACTTACCTGTTTCCTCAAGATTAAACATGGAATAAAAAGTAGCTACGCTGTAAACTTCAACCGGAGGCAACTTCAGTTTTTCAGCTAAAAATGAGAGAACCTCCTCAGATAAATATCCACATTTTTCCTGGGCAGAATGAAGGCACGGCAATAGCGCTTCATTTTCATTTCCATATTTATCTAATATTTTTTCAAGTTTCTCTTTACATTCTATAAAAGACATTTTATTTATCCTCCATCTTTCCTATCTTTACATTATGTTAGATTTTTACTTAATTTTTTAATACCTGTCAACTTGTTTTTACCCCAAGGAACCGATATTTATGTTTAAGGGGGAGGGTTAGAAAAAGGCTATTTAAATAATTTCTTTAATTTATCTTCAGCTTCTTTTTTCTTCTTTTTTAATAAGTCTTCTGCGTCTTTTTTTAGTTTTTTTTCTATTTCTTTCTGCTTGGCGTTGGCTTTATTATTTAGTTCTTTTTTCTTATTTTCAATTTTCTGTTTCTCTTTATTTAGATATGCAGTTTTTTTACTTCTAAAAGAATTTATATCTGATTCTAATTTCTTTTTTTTAGTTAGAACTTCAGAATTTAGAAGACCATTTACTTTTTTCTTTGCTTCTTCCATCTTTTTTTCTAATTGCGCTTTAAGCTGGTCCGAGATAATTTTATCTAAGTTAGATTTTATGCTGAATTTGGGGTTATCTTTTTCACCGCGCGCACTAACCTGAAGAGTAACAAGAGGATCTTCAAGTTTAAGATACTCAAGCCAGTTCTCTGGAAGAATTCCTCTTCCCTTCCATATAATCTCGGAATCTATTTCCTCGCCCTTAAAACCTGCTTTTATATTTAAAACTCCGGTTGAGTCAGCTATTTTGAAACTGCCGCAACTTCCGTAGAGGGTTTCTGAAGGGGTGTCTTTTGTTCTGTCTATGGTTATATTAAATTTAATATCCTTATAAGCTGCTCTGATAATTGCCGGTTTTCCAAGAATCCATGGCGTGGTAGTAAAATCTTCAGCTTCTATTTGTGCATTATTTTCTCCTGAAATAAGAGCTTTCATTAAATGGAACGGAGGATAGCTTTTTTCCCTGGTAAATATTATATCTGTCCCTTGTTTTCGCGGTTTTTTTATCACTTCTTCTCTTTCTTTTTCTCTTTCTCAACTCGATACTATATACTCGATACCCGATACTGTTTTCACGCGATACTCAATACTAATTTTCCTATCCGCTATTACTTTGCGCCAACCCGCACTTATAATCC
>JAIVZN010000082.1:0-8724 GCA_048634875.1 Deltaproteobacteria bacterium
TCCTTAGCTTCTTTTTGATTCATATTATTTATTATGATAGTTAGAATGTAACATATCTAGTTCTTCATATAGTCTGACAAATTCATCATAACTCATATCTAAATCATCTATATATGCCCTGTTTTGATTTATTATGATCCGGCCATTATTTTTTACTACAGTTCCATTAATATTTTTAAGACTTCGCTGACTTCCATAAGCCTCTACAATTTCAAGCATTGTGAACTCACCCTCACCCTTACAAACAATATCTACTGCATCAGTCTTCGTAAAAAAGTCGGCTGGCTGCACAGTGGCGTGATTGCCACCGACTACAACAACAGAATTTCTCTTAACCTTTTTTGCAATTTCTGCTATTCTAATTGCATTAGGTAATTGCGCTGTAAAAAGATTAGTAATACCAATTATATCTGGATTTCTCTTATCTATTTCTTTCTCTATCGTCTCCCATGAATCTCCCACGTGAATGTATCCCGAATCGCATTCTTCAGACTCTCCTATTTTTGTTTCTATCCGACTATCGTAAATCTCTACATTGTATGCTTTTTGCTCTAAAACAGCTGCAATATATAATAATCCAAGAGGAATACTAATTGACGGTTTAGCCGTTCCTGAGGCATGTCTTGTAGGCGGATTAATCAGTAAAATTTTCATTCTTTGTACTTATAGTTTCTTATAGTCTCTAATATCTGCTTTGCTCTAATTTCCCATGAATTTTCTTTTGCCATATTTATTCTTTTTCCCACCATTACTGGATCATTTTCTTCTAAACTTTCTCTAACATGCATAGCAAACTCTTCATTTGTATATGCTATTTTTAGAACATCATTAAAGGGTTCTAACTCAGGCACGGATGTTGTTACAATAGGTTTACCTATAGCAAGATAGTCAAATATCTTTGTCGGAAAACCCCATAAATTTGTTTTATACGGCAAAATTGAAATACTGAAGTTCTTTGTATATTGCCCCAATTCTTTGAATCTTCTTCCACCGAGTAAATAAATATTTCTTATTTTTTTTAACCGAGGAATATCTACCCGATGATGAAGGATATTTCCAATGAGCACAATTGAAACACCCGGTATTTTTTCTACTAAGAATTCAAGAAGCTCTAAGTCTATTCTTTCTGTTACTGAACCAAGATATCCTAAAATTGGTTTCTGTATATTTTTTATATCCTCCGGTATCTTTAAACTTGTCTGCATAAATACATTCAAAACAGTGCCATCTGCAAGTTTGAAACTGTTTTCATTTAATCTCCTTGCTCTCTCCATTAGTTTATTTGAAACGGTAGATACAATATCTGTATTTTTTATAATATAATTTTCCAGTTCTCCTATCTTTTTCCTTTTAGATTCAGAATAATCAGAATAGTATTCTCCCCAGTCTTCAGCCCAATCAAACCATGAAACTATCCTCTGTTTAAACCAGTCTAATAGTTTATATGCAAAAGGATGATATATCCATAAGATAGTATTTTGAATATTTAGCTTTTTAATTCTCTTTTTAATAATTAATTGTAGAAAATACAGATTTAGGTTATATAACCACTGAATCCTGTATGCAAATGGAAAGAAGAAAATTGGTGTAAAAATTAGTAATTTTTCTGATTCCCTGGAAGGAACAAATTGAGATTTAAATGCTCTCTGCAAGCTTTCACGATTCTCTTCTGTTACATATTCTTTCTTAAAGAAAAAGTATGTCAACTGTATAAAATTAACTGGAGGCTCAATGTATAAAACCTTATCTACATCTTCTTCCTTTGCGAGGTGTAACATGAACTGATGTTTCCTTGCTTTACGCTTTCCCCATCTATTTACAGAAAAACAAATAAAACAGAATTTATTCATTTATAGCTAAGAACTTCCTTTTCAATATATTTTTCCAAGCCAGTGGTAAGTGCGCATCTATATTTGAATCATACATACAGGTACATCCGGCACATTCCTTTCTAAACATCTTTTTTAATCTTTCTTTCCACCTTTCTGAATTTATGATATCTTCTAATGTCTCTTTTCTTAAATCACCTATTACCGGCAAACCTTGACATGAAAAAACTTTTCCTTTTGGATCTACCCATATCCTACCACCATAAGCTATATAACAAGGAATACCCTTACTCTTTGGATTATTAAAATACTGTTTTATATATTTGAGTGCCGGTATAGAATTTACAATTAGCCCAGGCTTACCCTTTTTAATCTCAATAAGTCTATCTACTAATTTATTTAAGTCTTCATAATAATTATCCGTAATCCAAAGCTTCTTTCCTGTCTCTCCATCTTTATCCTTTAGATAAAATAAAGAAAAAGTTAACAACTGTATAATTACTGAAATCTTTAGCTGATCTGCTACATCAATAACTTTAAGAAGATTATCATTCTTCAATGTAGGAAGCATAAGAAGACTGGCTATACTGATATCTATATCGCTTCCTTCACTTAACCTAACAAATCCCTCCAAATTTGTATATACTCGTTTGTATGCATTCTCAATTCCTCTTATTCTATCAAACTCTTCTCCTACAGCATCTATTGACACTTTTAAGGAATTAAGCCCATTTTCTATAAGCCTTTGGGCCCTACCTTTATCTAATAATAAGCCATTTGTAATTATACTGGTTTTTATGCCCAGACTATGCGCACAGGCTACAAGTTCAAAAATATCTTTTCTTAATAGCGGTTCGCCTCCATAAAAAGTACAATTTTTTATTCCAATCTTATCAGCTTGACATAATATATTCCTTACCTCTACTGTTGAAAGTTCTGATTTTGCATCACCATTCATATCCCAGTAATTACACATAATACAGCGGGAATTACATCTGTATGTCAAAGATAGTGTTATAGAAAGTGGCTTATATTTTACTGTGTTTAACAGAAAGGGAAAATATCTACTTAAATTTAATCTAAGTGTATTGGGCATTTTAATTCATTATTTATTTCTGCATATAGCTAAAAAGTAACGTGCTTTCTCTACATTTTTATTACTAAAGAAAAAATCTTCCTCCTCTATTTTATCTATGTCAATATTTTCTTTGATTCTAACTGATAAATTTTGGTATTTCTTTATTAAAATATCTTTTACTACAGCTGGCAGAATTTTCTTTAATAATCGGGGACTCTTTTTTTGAAGAGTTTTTAAGTTTTTTCTTTTTGACTCTTCAATTCTTAAAATTCTCTCTGAAGGAAACTGCCCATAAAATACAATTTCATTAAAGTGCTTCTTTAATATATTTCTTAGCTCCTCCGAATCAAATTCTCTGAAATGATCTACATTAGACAGTTTATCACTTGGAGAAGCAACAGGCCTGTTTGGAGTAGATAATATAAATATTCCGTCCGGCCTCAATATCCTTTTTACCTCTTTCAAGTAAGTCACATAATCTTCTATATGTTCTATTACTTCAAAAGAAACTGCTATATCAAATTTATTATCTTCAAAAGGGATCTTTGTCGCATCAGCTGTCAAATATGAAATATTTCGTCGGGGCCATTTTCTTTTACAAAACTGAATTGCTTCTTCAGAGTTATCAATACCAACAACATTAGATGCTGCCTCAGATAAAATGTAAGGCCCCATCCTTGCGCCACACCCTATATCTATAATACTTTTATCTTTAACATATTTCAAAACAAACTTATACCTGGAAATACTCGGTTCAATTTTGAGTCTGTCATTTTCATAATAATATACTCTCTGATTCATATAACTGCACTATGTTGTGAATATATACAATTTAAATCTAAAAATAATTGGTGCTTTCTAATCAATTTATCCTTATAATTTTACTGAAAAATGTCTTATAAAACATAATATCTTCTTTTGAAATCATCATTTCCTTGAAAAACTCCATCAATTTAAGCTTGGACACACGAAAGAAGAAAATAAAATATGCAGTACCCACAAAAAAATAAGTAATTAAACTTGCTACAGCCGCTCCATTAGCGTCATATTTGGGAATAAAAATTAAATTTAGCATAACATTAATCAATGACCCGACAGCAGCAAGCAAAGAAATCAATAAAAATTTTTTCGTACCTACTAAATAATATGAAAAAATATTATTCTGCCTGAAGAAATAAACTCCGGGTAATAGAATTAGAAAAGGAATTATTGATGGCAGAAATTCTTCTCCATAAAATATTTTTATTATAGGCTTTGCAACTACTGCAAGAATCAATGTTGCAGCAATCATAAACAACATAGTATGCTTATATACAAGAACTGTTTTCCTGGCCATATCTTTTTTATCATTTATCATGCCAGTAATTTTAGAATAAAACACGTGCATAACAACTGTTGGAATTATAATCAGTAAATCTGCCAATGAAACAGCAATAGAATAATAGCCTACGCTGCTTGCCTGACGGTAATATCCAAGCATCAACATATCAATCCTTAAAAAAATAAAACTTGCTATTATTCCTATATGCAGTTTCACACCATCCTTTATCAGATCTTTTAACAATAACGGATTAAATTTCCATTTTTCAAAAGTAATTCTTCTGACAAAATAAATTACTAAAATTGTTGCTAAGACATTGGCAATAAAATAGGCAAAAACGGCTCCATTGACTCCAGTTCTAAGAACTATCAGCATCAGAATTATAAATACCAACACTAATCCTTTGGAAAGAAGATTATTAAGATTAAATTCAAACATTTTACCTTTCGCTTGAAGAATACTGGTAAATATCTGGATGAACATAGCACACGGTATTATGCCCAAAGCAAATAAAATGGTTACAAAATTTATATCTTGTATAAAATACTTATTAAAATTAAAGTAGGCTATTAAGAAACCTAGCATTAAAATCGCACTTATAGAAAACACAAATACTGCTGCAGTTCCCGGAAAATCAGCAAAAGAATATTTTCTTTCTGCTACATGCACGGTTAGAGCTCTATATACACTTAAATGTCCTAAGGTATGTAAAAGAGTAGGGTATAGAATTATGACCGTTAATATACCTTTCCCTTCAGGGCCCAATACCCTTGCAGCCATTATGCTGATAATCAAAGATATAAAACTTGTCAGAATCATAACTGTAAACGTCTGGACTGTAAGACTTGCAAAATTTAAGCCAACAATGCCTGATATATTCTTTTTTTTCTTAATAATATGTTTCATGTATATGAGTTTACTCTATGTACTGGTCTTCCAATTTGGGAAGAGCCATAATTACTGCTAAAAGAAACCAGAATGGCTCCATAATTCTCACGATAATAAATGTATTGGTTGTAATGGCATGAAACAACAAAGATATATGGGCTGCCATAAAACCTACTATGATACCTTTGCTCCAGTCAATTTTTGTTTTCTTAAAGATTCTTCTTGTTTCAGTAAATATTTTATATAATAACAGCAGGAAAAATGCTGTCCCTATAACACCCACTTCAATTATAGTCCTTACATACTGGCTATCTATGAAGCCTAATCCTGTTATACCCCATCCGAAAAATGGTTTTTGAGGCCATTTTTCTTTCATCAGTCGCTGCCAGGTAATTAATCTTGCTGCACCAGATGTATCAATGTCAAACCTGCCATAGCTTCCACTGAATGTATATTTAATTCGTTCAACTAAAGTTCCATAAATACCACCAGAAAAAATTATAGGCGTTAGTAATATAATTATTAAACCTATAAAAATAAGTGTCTTACGGAATTTTTTTGATAGAATAACCAGTGACGGATACATCACAACAAATGCTATATAAGATGCTCTGGACTGTGCTTTTATAAGCAGCGGTATAGATAAAAGAAATATTGCCAAGGAAAACAGTTTCATGGTTCAGGAATGGTGATATATAAATGTTCCCAGAGCCACGGCCATCACTAAAATAATATATCCTCCGATAGAACCTGGCTCAGTATCAAAAGGAGCAGTAACCCTGACATGCATCCTGGTATAACCATAAATAATCACAGCTATTGCAGTAATGGTTGCAAAAGTCATAAGGATTTTAATATCCTTTTTGTTCTCTATAATATTGTAAGTCATCCAGAAAATTATAAAGTATTCAGTGTATTTTAATAAATAAAATATGGCTCTCTCGAATGCAACATCCCCCATAAATATTCCTTTGATAGTAAATAAAAAACATGCGCCTACATAAAAGTAAATATATTTATTTATCGGAGTTGTCCTTATAAGCGGAAGTTTCTTGTTTATTGCTGTTTTTGTAATCCAGACAAAAAATATCAATATCAGTATTAAATCGTCAAAACGTACTACTACTGATCTTTGTGGATTAAATGGAGCCAGTGTTATTTCCGGGGAAAGAAGCATACTTAAAATTAAAAAACCTAATGCCACACGAATATCAATAAGCGAAATAATTACTACAAAAATTCCTATTATAAAATAGAGGGGGATTCCTAATGGCTCGGCTGCTATGAATTTCCCTAAAAAAATGGCTACTAAAAGAAATAATAAAAGGAATATATAACTTATTTTAGTTTTCATTTTATTGGATTTGCCTGTAAAAATTCTCTTTTGTCAGCATATCAATATCACCAGGGTTTTCCAGGAACCTGTAAACATCTTCTCTCGCCTTTTTTATATCTACTGCATCCACCACTTTTTTTAATTCTTCTTTCCAGTTACTGCTTCCGATTTTAGGAGATTTACAATCAGTCTGCTTAGTCGCATTATTAAGCATTGAATAATTGGGTTCTAATTCTCTGAAATTCATCAGATACCATAAGAGATCGTACCAGTCCCTGCCTTTTGTATATTGTCTGCATAAAAGAGCATGCATTTTCCCGGCAAATAATGACGGAATATCATAATGAAGTATATAACACATATATACGGACTGATATAAAGTCAATTCTTCCTTTCCACCAACAGATGGATTAGTATCAATTTCTATCTTTATCGATAATTTCTCATTTTTATGTGAACTTAATCCGTATTCATACAAAATATCCGGAAATTTCAAAAAAGCATCATTTACACTTTTCTTATCACTGTAGCTTATTTCAATATTATATCCGGCTGCCTCAAATTCTTTATTTATACATCCCAGTATACTTTTGAAATTATACTCTTTTAGATTTTCCGATAAGCTGAAATCCATATCTTCCGAATATCTTCTGGTATTATACAGGATTCTTAATGCAGTACCTCCGCAAAACACTATTTTTTTGTATATCTTTTGCTTATACAGTACATACAACAGATATTTCTGAATATATTCTCTTATCCTGTTTTTATTGTCATTTGCAGACAACTTTTTATCAATTACCTTTTCAATATAATCTTTCACAGTTTTTCATATTCCCTTTTATAATATTCTGTATATTTTATGAGAAGATCTATAATATTCCTTACTCTCGCATTGGATTTTTTCCTGTAGTTGGATAACACTTTTTTATTTAAAATATCCAAATTCTGTAATCGAATAGACTCAAATTCAGAAAACCGACCCTTAAATTGATTATTCAAATAAAAATAATCAACCAGAGCTTTTTCCGGCAAAGCTATAAAGTATTCCTGTTCTTTTTCAACTTCCTTTTTAAATCCGCAAAACATTTCATCTTTTACCGATCTGTATTCAAAGCGACCTAAAAAATTTTCAAACATATTTGTTTTTTTTGTAGTAACCGAAGTAATAACTGTCGCCTTTTCAGGGATTAAATTGTAGTAGCTTAAGGCATATTCCATACTTATATATGAAGGTAAAATTAAAAAATTTGCAATAAAATTAACCGAAGGTTCAACTTTCCTGTACTCTTCACTAAAAACATATATTCCCCTTTTTAAGGTTAACAAATATTCTTTTTTTATCCAGTCCCGTACCTGCCGCCTTAAATTATCGGCATTTTCATAAAATGAAAATGTACTTGAATCAATAATCGGCGAATCTCTATATATCTTTATGAATTCTTTGAATTTCATTTCTACTTATTGATATATATATCTATATACAGAAATATATTAGCATAACGGTTTTCAATTGTCAAATAAATGTAGCAGCAGCCATTTCCATAGCCTGATTATTGAATTTGCCATGTACTTAATAAGTGAATGCTCGCATTACCAATAAATTCTCCTGTTACTTTAAACATCTTTGCATTATGACTCCAATACAGATATTTCTGATGAGTTTCATCAAAAACTGTAATATTAATAGAGTATTTCCCTAAAGTCAGTAAAAGCTCAGGTATTGTTATATATATGGTTTTTGTGTTCCCATCATTATTAAGGATTACATTATTTTGCCTTGAATCGCATTGCGCTACAATCTCCATTCTTTGATTAATAAATGAAAGCGAAACCAGAAATGTCTTATATCTTGATGATACTTCCACATTAAAAGAAATCGTCATGGAGTTGCCGTATTCAAATGTGTCGGTTTCTCTGCTGTTTTTACTAAGTTTTACATCATCAACTTTTGCCTCCTTGCTTCCAGCCAGATGCTTAGTTTTCATCTCTTCTTCAAAAAGAGAACAGTAATACTGAATAGCTTTCTCCGGAGAACCTTGAAAACAGGAATTACCCTTGTTCAATACAATACATTTTGTAGCTATACGGGCTAATGCTGACATATTGTGTGATACAATTACTATAGCGCAATTTTTTGCAAGTTCTTCCATTTTATTAAAGCATTTCACACGGAATGGCAAATCACCAACAGCAAGTATCTCATCAATTAATAAAATATCAGGCTCACAGTGAATTGCTATAGCAAAACCTAACCAAACATACATTCATG
>JAIVZN010000083.1:0-8666 GCA_048634875.1 Deltaproteobacteria bacterium
GAAGCCAATCCAAGTCCAGTTCCACCTGCCTTTGTACTGTAAAATGGCTTAAAGATATTATCCTTATTCTCATCGCGTATTCCTATCCCGTTATCTAATATCCGCAACCTCAGCCTGCCATCTTTTTCTCTGCCTGTGACAACTTTAATTACTCCCTGTTTTTTATCACATGCCTGAACCGCATTTTTTATAAAATTTACCAGAACCTGGCGAATTTCACCGCGATCTAATTGATATTTCGGCAGTTCTTCATCAAATTCCTTTATAATTTCCACATTTTCAGGCTTATCAATTATTGATATTGCCTCCTCAATTAAGGAGTTAACATCAACAGGAGTGAGGGAAGGCGGTTTCTGCCAGTTCAGAATTGTACTTAAAAGCAATTATTATTTTTCCTTTTGTCTTTTCTTTTTAAGTTTTGAAAGAATAATTTTTTTTCCTCTTATTTTATTCTCAATATCCTGAATCTTATCATATATTTCATTAAGGCTCTTATGTGAAACTAATTTCTTCTTCATAAGTTCATATGCCTTTTTACCAAATTGACTGATTAATTTACTTTTATCATTTTCAAGAGACAGTTGCTCAACTTTAACCATGCCGGCTTTAGTGCCATATGAAGCATCTTTTTCAATAGCTTTTGCCAATTCTCCAGCTTTAGAACCTAAATCCTTAACTACTTTTTCAGTCTGCTTTAAAAAACTTCTAATGTCATCTTTCATCATCATTCTCCTTCATTCCCCTACATTTTACATTCACAAACTATATTTAACACCTGCTGTTCTCTGCTATGCTGTCTGTAGAGAGTAATTCCCTTACAACCTGTGCGATAAGCCGTCCTGATTATCTTTTTAACCTCCGAAATTGTTATATCTTCCGGCAAATTAACTGTCTTAGAAATTGCATTATCAACATGCTGCTGAAAAGCTGCCTGCATCAAAACATGCACTCTTGGCTCTATTTCAGTAGCAGTAAGAAATACCTTTTTTAATTTTTCGGGAACGGACTCTATATTTTTAATACCTCCTTTCTCTATTATATCTTTAATAATTTCTTTTTCAGAAAGATTATTTTTTTTAAGCTTTTCTTTAAATACAGGATCAACAATCTCAAATTTTTTTCCTTCTTCGTTTTGCCTCCGGGTAATAAGAGAATAAACAGGTTCTATTCCACTGGAAGTTCCGGCAATAATAGAAATTGAACCTGTTGGGGCAATAGTAGTTACAAAACTGTTTCTTCTCATTTTTTTAAGAGTGGAACTATAAAAATTCGGGAACTCTCCTTTTTCATCTGCAAGTTTTTCAGATGTCTGGTGAGCAGTTTCATTTATAAATTTCATCACTTTCTTTCCTGTTCTTACGCCTTCTATAGAACAGTATGGTATCTCAAGCTTCATAAGCATGGCTGCAAAACCCATAATTCCAAGACCTATCTTGCGATTCTTCTTTACAATTTCATTTGTTTCTTTTAAAGGAAAATCCGATACATCAATAGCATCATCAAGAAATCTAACAGAAACCTGAACTGTTTTTCTCAATTTATCCCAGTCAATCCTGTTTTCTTTAACATGGTTTGCTAAATTAATTGACCCAAGGATACACGCTTCGTAAGGAAGCAGCGCTTGTTCTGCGCACGGGTTTGTAGCTTCAAGCTCACCGAGTTTTAAAAGAGGATTTTTTCTGTTTATTTTGTCAATAAATAAAACTCCCGGCTCACCGTTTTTCCATGCGCCGTATGAAATCTTGTCAAAAATATTCTCTGCATTTTTTTGTCCTCTAAAATTAACCCCTGGCGGAAAAAACATATCATAATCAGTATTTTTTTCTAAAGCATCCATAAACTCATCTGTAACAGCTACAGATATATTAAAATTATTGAGTCTGTGTTCTTTCTGTTTGGCATCAATAAACTCTTCTACGTCAGGGTGATCAACCCTTAATACTGCCATATTTGCGCCGCGCCTCTTACCTCCCTGCCGAATTTTCTGGGTAGTTTTATCATAAATTTCCATAAAGGAAACCGGTCCTGATGTTACACCGCCGGTCATTCCAACCTTATCCCCGTTTGGTCGCAACCGTGAAAAAGAAAAACCTGTTCCTCCACCGGATTTATGCGTTAAAGCTGCAAGTTTTAAGGTATTAAATATTGATTCAAGGTCATCTTCTATTGGATAGACAAAGCATGCTGCAAGTTGCGGCATTGAAGTTCCTGCATTCATGAGGCATGGTGAATTAGGTAAAAAATCAAGACTATTCATAATATCAAAAAACTTTTCTTCCCATTCTTTGCTGTCTTTACCCTCTGCCCCGGCTATCCAGCTTGCAACCCTAAAAAACATACCGCAAGTATCTTCGTTCTCCCTTAAATACCTTTTTTCTAAAAGGTCCCTGGCCAATGGCGAAAACTTATCCTCGCTCATTTCCTGCACACTATTATTTCCTTCATCTCTTCAATGGGCTTCCATTTTCTTGACACTCTTGTACCTGGCGGAAGAGTCCCGTACTTATTGTAATACCGCCTAAAGAAAGCCTCAGTTTTATAATTGGGATAACCTGAAACATATTCTTCATTTAAGTCATTACACAATTTACTTATTATTTCATCTCTTAAAATTTTTGCCTTTATAGATGCAAGAGAAACTGCTGCATATTTAACATCAGCTTTTGGTTCATAAATAAAACCGCTATGCCAGAAACCAATACGGGAAAAACAAGTATCTCTTTTCATTCCACCTATTTGTTCTATATACACCTCGCATGTTTTATTCCACCCTAATTTTTTTAAAATATTCCTTGTAGCTTCTATATGCAGCCCATGCATATTATACTTATCAAGCTGGCAGGCTTCAATAACAATCTGATTTTCACTAATTATGTAAGGTTTAGCAACCTCCCAGACTTTTTCTCTTTTAATGCGAGCAGATGCGCCGGTTCCAAACATTTTTGAATCTTTCACACCTATCTCTCTTAAAAGCAGGATATCTTTTTTCCTTATGACCACGCCACTTACTACCATTGGCCCAAAAACAGGCCCCATTCCTGCTTCATCTATACCTAATATTAATTCTTCTTTCACTCGTAAATAAATCCTTTATTGAGACCTAAATGATGTATTTTTTTGCGACTTGTGACTTTTGCCAAAGGCAAAAAGTCTCCGGAGCAAAAAAATGCATTTTTAGGGCTCAATTATTTACATCCTCTTTTGTGCCGGCTCGCCTGCATGTCCGTTTCATGCTGCTTGATAAAATCTTATAATACTGATAAAATAATTGCAAGCGATTGGGGATGAGAAAGGAGAAAGAACACAATGTTTACAAAAGAACAAGTCTTAGAAAACACAATAAAAAGGTGTAGAGAACAAAATATCATCATTCCTACTTACGAACAGATGCGCAACCCGGAGATGATACCTGAAGGCATTAAAGAAGAATTAAAAAATATCGGACTGTGGGACCTCAATCCGAGAAACCTTTTCAGAATTACATGGAAAAACGAGCCTGTAAAATTTGGCGGCGGTTTTGGCAATGTAAATTATCTTGAGATACCTAAAGAACTTACAGGTTTAAAAGCAAGAATTATTATGCTGATAGGAAAGTTTTTTCCTACCGGTTCTCATAAAGTCGGAGCTACTTTCGGCCCTTTAACCTCAAGACTTGTTTCCGGCGAATTTGACCCGACAACACAAAAAGCTGTCTGGCCGTCTACAGGAAACTACTGCCGCGGCGGCGCATACAACTCTTACCTTTTAAATTGTCCTTCAATTGCCATCTTACCACGGGAAATGTCAAAAGAAAGATTCCAGTGGTTACAGGAAGCAGGTTCAGAAATTTTTGCCACACCAGGTTGCGAAAGTAATGTTAAAGAGATTTACGATAAATGCCACGAACTGAAAAAAGAACGCGGTGATGAAATAGTAATACTTAACCAATTTGATGAAATCGGTAACGCAATCTGGCATTATGCTGTAACAGGACCTGCTATGGAAGAAGTGTATATAAAAGAAAAATCTGACAACGAAAGATTTTCTGCCGTATGTTTGACTCAGGGGTCAGCAGGCACACTCGGGTCAGCAGAATATTTGAGGGAAAAATACCCCAGTATAAAAGTTACCGCCTCTGAAGCTCTCCAGTGCCCCACACTTTTACTTAACGGTTACGGCGGACACAGAATTGAAGGCATAGGAGACAAACATGTACCATGGATACACAATATAAAGAATACGGACATTGTAGCAGATATTGATGATGAAGCATGTATCTCCCTGATGAGACTTTTTAATGAACAAAAAGGGAAAGAATTTCTTATAAAAATTGGTATTTCAGAAGAAGTTGTTGAGAAACTCCAACTTTTAGGTATTTCATCAATTGCAAACCTGCTCAGCTCAATAAAGACAGCAAAATACTATGAATTTAATAAAAACGATATAATATTTACCATAGGCACTGATTCCATGGAACTCTACCAGTCCCGTATCAAAGAATATAGCGAAGCACGCGGTGAATACAGCTTTCAGCAGGCAGCAGTTGATTATGGGAAATATATAGATCAACTTGGTATTGATTACATGTTAGAATTGTCATATTATGACAAACGGAAAATTCACAACCTGAAATACTTCACATGGATAGAACAGCAGGGAAAAGAAACAGATGAACTTAATGCCCAGTGGTATAATGATAACTACTGGAAGGACCAGTTCAACTCATACAAGGAATGGGACGAAAAGATTAAGGAGTTTAACGAAAGGACAGGTTTGCTGTAGATTCCCTTTTTATCAATTTTGTTTCAATTTCAATTTTTTGATTTTTTTCTTTTTCACCCATTATAATACTTATAAGAGTAACTACTGCTTCTTTTCCAAGATGAAACAAAGGCTGCCTTACAGTAGTGAGCGAAGGAGTAAAGTAAGAAGATATTAACAAATCATCAAATCCAATAACTGATATATCCTGAGGAACTTTTAAATTTTTCTTTTTTATTGCTCTTATAGCACCTATAGCAATTAAATCATTTGCACATAAGACTGCTGTGGGTAACTTTTTTTCAGATAAGATGTTTTCCATTTCATAAAACCCTGAATCCTCAGAAAATTTACCCTGTTTAACCATATCCTTATTTAACTTTATACCAGCTTTAGATAATGCCATTTTATATCCTTTATATCTATCACAAGCATTAACAGTGCTCATATCCCCGTTTATTATGGCAATATCAGTATGACCCAACTCAATTAAATACTGGGCTGCTTTACTTGCGCCCTGTTTATTGTTAGTATCTACATAACTAATTCCTGGATATCGGTCATTGACTATAATTACAGGTATCTTTTTCTCTTTGATTTTTTCTAGAGCTCTTTCACTTAAAGCTGGAGCAATATACACTATCCCATCCATATCTTCAGCTTCATTTTCATCTTCACAAAATCCGGCATAGTCAACAGATGTATTCCAATGACTATGATGGATCAGTAAATTCCACTTAAATACACCAGCAGAAGCTACCGCTCCTCTGAGTATCTCAGTAAAATAATAACTATACACCCACCGCGAAAATAAATATGCTTCAGCAGGTATAACTATTCCTATTGTTTTTTTTAACATTTCAATTCTTTACCCAGTCTCCAACTACGTGGAGCCTAACAGTATACATAACTCATTTAAATACGGCAAATTTGAACTATCTTCGTCGCTCTTTAATAAAAATGCCCTATAGAAAATATCTTTTAAAATCAAGCTTAAACTATATATCCCATAACCTGTATCTGCAATTAAATATGCTGAAGTTGTTATAACAGCTTTTCCCTTTTTAAATCCAGCAATAATACTGGGAGCTCTAACTGGCATATTTATCTGGTCAACTGTCCACTTGATAACTTTCTCAGTCATCCATCTTGCAAAACAGGCTAACTTATATATTCCTCCTTTTAATTTATCTATATAAATCTTATCACCGGGTTCCATTCCTGTAGATTCAGGAGGCTCTATAATTCTCTTTTTCCCTTTTAATTCTAATTCCACTAATTCCTCTTCCAGTACAACTTTTACCTTCTTTAAAAATTCCCGTCCCGGCTGCTCTGGACTCTCAATCATTTTAACTATTTCTGTTTTTTTATCAAGTACTGTCATAACTGGCAATTCAACAATCCACTGACTAATCTCTTTCATGATAATCAGAACATAAGACCCCTGAAATCCAAATTTATCTGTCACAAAATGCGCATCTTCAGATATGTCTCCGCGAAAATCAGAAATGAGCACAATCTCCGGCAAATGTCCTGTGTTAGGCTCAGCTAATTCTTTTTCTATTCCAGGAAGTAATGCCCTGATATGAGCTATACGATTTTTTGCATCAACTCCTATATTGAAAAGACTTATATATCTAAAAAATCCCTGAATTCTTGCTATATCTACATCTCTCCATTTTTCTTTAACTCCATATGCTTCTAATGCCTTTTGAACTAAGAGCAGTGATAGTTCCTCAGTAAAAACCTCCTGAGAAACATCTTTATCTATGTTAATTTTATTCTTTTCAATAATATCTTTCACATTGACTCTCCCTAAACCTCCGGGCAATTCAACTTCACCTTCTATAATCAGCTTAACAGCTTCCTGCCATTTCTCTAAATCTTCTCCCTTTAACTCTTCTTCTTCAGCCAGACCTTTCTCAATTTCTTCTTTTTCTTTAGAATCTCCCTTTCTCGATCCTAATATACCATGTAACTCTCTAATCCACCTGCTTACATCTGAATCACCTGTGGGTTCAGGAGATTCAAATTTTATTTCATCATGATGTTTTCGCCTTTCAAGATTCTCAATCCATTGCTTTACTCCAACAGTCTCTGCCTCATTTTTAATTTGTATTTCACTGATAAACTCAAAAAGTTTTATTTGCAAGGGTTCTTTTTCTGTTATATATTTATGGAAAGCTTGAAAATCTTCATAAAAAGGAGATTCTGGATTGTTAACTTCATTATATTCTTGTAATTCATGCTCAACTAATAATCTGAGCAATTCTTCCTGCTCCATCGAGGATTTGTCCTTTAATGCTTCAAGGAATGCTTCGTGAATATAAAGAGTTACTTCTCCTGTTTTTTCATCCACCTCTATTGTTGCCATTGCCCAGATACCTTCTCTCAACATTGCAGTATTCTGACTTATTTTTATTTTTGTAGTTGCCCAATTTATTTCTTTCATCCTTGTAGTTGCCCAATTTATTGGGCCTAATTCTTTAGCCTGATCAATCAGGCATTTACGCAAAATACTAAAAAACTTGAACTTTTCTGTATCATATTTTTTCCTTGCCAATTTATCAAATATAATCCATTTTTCTTCCTTTAATAAACCAACTATCTCTTGTATATACTCCACAGATACTTCCGTGAGCCTCTCTCCGCTGAGAACAGCAACACTTTCTACAATTAACCCAACAATGGAAGCAGAAATTTTTTCTGGTTTTTCAATAATATGCTCATCCAGGAATCCATCTTTTATTTTTTTATAAAAAAGTACTCTTTTGAAAGATAAGTGATCCCAAAAACGGAATGATATTAAACTCGATTCCGTTTTTATCTCTATATCTTCCAAATATTCTTTATATTTACGAACATACACAGGATCGAGTATTTCTTGTTCCGGGTTTTCTAATACTTTTTTCTTTATGGTAGTAAAAGTCTCATACGCCACAGAAATCAGTAATTCTTCATACCATTCTTTAGCTTCATTAAGTCCGATAAACTCATTTAAAACAGATAAACCCTCCTTTAAATTATCAAAAAGCTCTTGCTGCCCTGCTTCCATATCAAAATCAGGAGCAAAGAGGTTTTTTGAAGTTAAGAGAGGAACTCTTAAACGATCAAAATCTGTAGCAACACTCCCAACAATGAGATTTCTCTCTGCTGTTGATTCTTCTAAACCCACAATGCCCAATCCTAAAGCCAAACCAAAAAGTTTCCCATTTCTCTTAGCCGCTTTTTCAAGTATTTTCCGTCTTGTTGATTTCTTCTTATCAAAGGACTGGCCATGGACTTCATAAACCTCTTTCAAGATGCTATTTTTCATCTCAATTACTTCATAAATATCCATTCCAGTTGTGTCAAGATTCTCCATCTTGAGATCACTGACTCTAACTTCACTGGGAGCAAAAGAAATAAGCTGACCAATAGGTTCTAATGATAAAAATTTCTTTGCTATGTCTTGATTAGTCATCTTGCTTAGCACTTCTTTCCTATATTCAATGTTATCCATTTTCAGTATATAGTGCGTTGCATTATATATAATTAAATCCTCCATATCTTCTCTTATTTCTTGATAACTATAAGCAGAATCCTTCCAATATTTTTCTTCTGATAGAAACTCCTCAATTGGCACTGGTTTTCCATCCACAGGTACTTCGTTTACTTTTATTATCTTAAGAGGAATAGTGGCTGCATCTAAAGTTTCTCCAAAAATTTCCTGATAAAGTTGGTGTAATCTTAAACCATAAGATAGCTCTGAAAGGAGTGTCCTATAGCTAGCTCCATAATTTATCCGTACACTCCTGCTTCCTCTATTAAAATTAATAGAAATTGGAACTTTTCCTCTCATGCCGGCACCTTTGATAGCCAACCCTTTCCCTGGCTTGAGTTTCCAGAAAAGACTTCTTGTATATCCCCATCTTCTTAATGAACTA
>JAIVZN010000084.1:0-8659 GCA_048634875.1 Deltaproteobacteria bacterium
GAAAAAATTATACCTATAACTGAAAACTTTGAGGAAATAAAATCCGATTATTTTGTAATACGGTGCACAGGTAAGGATAAGATATCAGGTATTTATTTAAAAGAAATTCTTGATATTGCTGCAAAAAATCTTTTCCGAAAATTTAACTGGAAACCGGAAGATAAAGTAATATTGGAAATTTACCCTGACCGTGAAAGTTTCCAGATTGCTTCTACACTTACAGATAAACAAATAAAAGTCTCAGGAGCAATAGGAATATGTAAATTTAATCGTTTAATGATGGCATCGCCGCGTATTCTTAAATTTGGTTATAGCTGGGCTGATACTGCGACACACGAATATGTCCATTATATTATAGGACGAATAACAGGCTTAAAAAATGTCCCGCTATGGTTTAATGAGGGTCTTGCAAAATACTTTGAAGTAATCTGGAGAAAAGATAAGAATGAGTTGGAGCCGATAGATATTAATTTTTTAATTAAAGCTAAAAATACCGGCCAGTGGGTTGAGTTTGAGAAAATGAAACGCGGCATGCCCACTTTAGATACAAAAGATGAGGTTATACTTGCTTATGCCCAGGTGCAATCAATGATTGATTATTTAAATATAAATTACGGGTGGAATAAAATTAAAGAAGTGGTATATAAGTTAAAAAATAATTCTGCTGAAAAATCTTTTAAAGAAGTATATGGAAAATCAATTTCAGAGCTTCGTATGGAATGGGAAAAATATATAAAAAATACTGAATTAAAAATTACTCCCGGCGCAAGCGGGCCAAGTTACGCCTTTAATGAAGATCCCGGAAATGCCTTATCGGAATGGGTATCGGAGATAGCCTTAACTGATATTAGAATTGCAAATCGTTTTAAAGCTATTGGGAAATGTGAACTTGCAATAAGGAAGTATAGCCAGGCATTAAAAAAAGATAAAGGAAATGCAGTAATATTAAATATGTTAGCAAAAGTTCAGATGATTACAGGAGAATCAGAAAAAGCTAAAAAAAATTTCCTTCTTGCTGTAAAATCAAACACCTCATATGCTCCTCCATATTTACATATTGGAAAGCTTCTGATTGATGAAGGTAATTTTACAGAAGCAGAAAAATATATAATGAATTATATTTATATAAGTCCATTTAATCCTGAGAGCCACAAACTGCTTCTAAATATTTATGAAAAGACAGGCTTTAAACATAAGGCAGAAAGAGAAACCCGTATTTTAAATATACTTGATGAAAAAGAATAAATCTATAAATCCCCTTACGGGCCTGCCTGGAAACTGGGATATTTCAAGACAACTTGAAAGTATTATTGGAGATCCTGAAAAATTGACAGTGTATTTAGATATTACTGATTTCAAGCCGTATAATGAAGTATACGGCTTTACTGCAGGCGATAATGTGATTTTAAGCGTTGCCGAAATTCTAAGAAAAATCTGCAACAGACAAATTTCATTTTTAGGCCACATAGGGGGTGATGATTTTGTAATTATAATTAACAAGAAAGTTTTAAGTAATTTGTTTAAATGGATAGACAGAGAATTCTTAACAGTAAGAAACAGTTTTTACCATCAGTGTGATATTTCGCGGGGATTTACTGTAGGATGGGATAGAAAAGGCGAAAGGACAAGGTTTCCATTAATGGGAATTTGCGGCGTAGCTTTTTCACCTTATGCCGAGAGGTTTAATACTGCCCGGCAAATATCTGAATATGCAACACATCTAAAAGAAGCTTCAAAAAGCAAACGGACAAATGATAATATATTTATAACTCCGAAAGATTTAAATATATTACCTGTGCCTTTAAAAGATTTTATTCTTGATAAAAATGTACCTATTTTTAAAAGAAGAACTGTAATAGAAGCAATGGGCGAAACAGGGTTAATTCATAATGGAAGAATTTTAGTTGAAGTTCTGAATGAATCCATACCTGTTTTGTTAAAAAAGAGTCTTATTTTTTCGCTTGGACGCCTCCGTTATACACCTGCAGAAAAAACTCTCTTAGAATTTACTGAACACATAAACCCGCATTTAAGAACAAGGGCTGTTGAAGCTATTGGACATATAGGCGGATCAAAACATCTAAGAAGAATTGGAGAAATGGTAACTGACCCCAATCCATATGTGTCGGTAATGGCAGTAAAAAGTCTTGCTAACATAGGACATCCTGACGGTTTAAAGTTCTTAAGGAATATTTCAGTTGGTTCCAGGTGGCTTAAAATAGAAGCGGTTATTACAAGGAGCATCTTAGGTGATAAATCTGCAGCTGATGAATTGAAAACTTTAATTAATGACCCAAATCCTGTATTTAGAAAAAGAGCGGCAGGCGCTTTAGAACTTGTTCCATCTATAAAATGCGTGGAAATACTCTATAAAGCTATTAAAGGCGAAGAAGATTTCCATGTTAAAAACTCATTTATAATTTCATTAGGAAGAATTGCGCAGAAATTGTCTTTTCATGAAATAGGTAAAGTTTCATCATGGATATGGGAAATATATATAAACACTCCTTGCAATATAAAACCGTATCTCTTGCCTTCAATTGGTAAATGCAGAATTAAAGAAGCAAAAAAAATACTGAGAAAAAAGGTAGGTTCCATTTCAGAATTAGAAAGGTATTTAGCAATTGAGGGTTTGGTATATTATAATAATCCAGGGCATATTTATTTAATTAGAAAGGCTTTAACGGATAGTGCGCCAATGGTAAGGGCAAGAAGCGCCAGAGCAATTGGTGAAATAAAAGATGTAGAAGGAATGGAGTTTTTAAGATTATCTTTAAAAGATTCTAATGAACTGGTAAGAAAAAAAGCAGCAGAATCTATTCTTAAAATGGCTGCAGACAGTTACCTAAAGCAAGGCAAGGATGAAAACCTTGCTATCAGGTGAAACGGACATGCCGGTGAGCCGGCATAAAAGCGAATGAAAATAATTGAGACCTAAAAATGTACTTTGTTGCTCCGGAGACTTTTTGCCTTTGGCACATGAAACTATGCCTAAAACTAAAAAACTCCCCAGCTCTTGCAAGCAAGGACTGGGTCAAACAAGTTTTAGTTTGTTAACGGCATAGTTTCTATAAAAAGTCACAAGTCGCAAAAAATGCATGATTTAGGTCTCAATTGAGGAGTTTATTTACGGGTGAAAATGTCATTGCGAGGAGCTTTTGAATAATGTAAAATTATTCATGGGAATGATTATTGGAAAAGATGCTTCATTAGAGAAAGTCCAGAAAATGATGACAGAGAAATTTTCAGGTATAGATTTTCAGAGTGAAATTATTGAATTTAACCACACGGATTATTATTATAATGAAATGGGCAGACCTCTGAAAAGAAAATTTATAAGTTTTAAAAAGTTAATAGAACCCGGCGGGCTGGCATATATAAAAAACACAACCTGTGAAATTGAAAGAAAGTTTTCTCAAGATGGCAAAAGAACCATTAATATTGATCCCGGTTATATTTCACTTTCAAAAGTTGTGCTGGCAAGTACTAAAAACTTTTATCACAGAATTTATATCGGCCATGACATTTATGCAGAAGTTACTCTTTGCTGGCAGAAGGGTGAGTACAGGACATTTGAATGGACATTTCCTGATTATAAAACTCTTAAATACAAAAATATACTTAAAGCGATAAGGGATATATATGAAAGTAATTACAACACATAGTGGCGCGGATTTTGATGCAATTTCTTCACTTTTAGCCGCATCAAAGATTTATCCTGATGCAGTTATGTTTTTACCCGGGTCAGCAGAAAAAAAAGTACGGGAATATATCGCAGAACAGGGATTTCCCGGGGAAATAGCGGAATTCAAAGAATTAAAAGAGAAAAAACTTGACCTGCTTGTAATTGTTGATACCAGATTAAAAAACAGGTTAGGCCGTATTGCTAATTTAATAGATAAAGATACCTTTATACATATATACGACCACCATCCAAAAACAGATAAAGATATTAAAGGCGATATTGACATATGGAAAAAATACGGCGCAACTACAACAATATTTGTAAAAAAAATAAAACAGCAGGACATTCCTTTAAAACCACAGGAAGCCACATTAATGGCCATGGGGATATATGAAGATACAGGCTGTCTCACTTACCCTATTACCACGCCTGATGATCTTGAAGCAGCAGCTTTCCTTTTAAAAAAAGGCGCAAGCCTGAAGATTATATCAAAGTATGTAATACATGAACTGAATGAAAAACAGGTTGACCTGTTAAATACCCTGCTTAACAGCAAGAGCTATATTAAAATACACAATGATGAAGTAATGTTTGTACATACGGAAATTTTAGACTATGTAGAAGAACTTTCTGTTGTAATACATAAGGTAATGGATATATTAAAGCCTGATGCGCTTTTTGCCCTGATAAAGATAAAATTTAAAGTAATCTGCATCTCACGGTCAAGGTCAAAACATATTGATGTTGGCGATATACTTTCAAATTTTAACGGCGGCGGACATCCATCAGCGGCAAGCGCGACATTTGAGTATATGCAGATATATGATGTTAAACAGAAATTAACTTCCTTTTTAATTAAGAATCTGCAAAACAAACCCAGCAACTTAAGAAAAGCAGGAAAACCTGTAAGAGTCATCCCTGCATCACATACTGCCGAGGAGGCATATCACACATTAAATCATCTGAACCTGAAATATGCTCCTGTCGGCGACAATAGGGAAAATATTACCGGATTTGTTCAGAGATCCGAGTTAGAAAAAGCTTTAAGGCATGGTCTTTCCGAGCATTGCGTAACTGAATTCGTAACAAGCCGGAATCTTTCAGTAGTTGAATCTGATGACATAAAAAAAATGGCTCCATCCATGTACCCTTCACATGATTATATTACATCAAAACTTGAAAACAATTTAAGCCGGAAAGTTATTGAAATCCTTAAAATGGCAGGTAAAATTGCAGATGAAATGAATATTACCGCATACTGTGTTGGAGGAATGGTCAGGGATATATTAATGAATATAAAACATCAGGATATTGACATTGTTGTTGAAAAGAAAGGCATAGAATTTGCAAAGAAACTTTCTGAGAAACTGAAGGCGCATGTCAACTGCCATGAAAAATTTAAAACAGCTGTGATAAAACTTCCTTATAGAGAAATAGATGTAGCAACACTCAGAAAAGAATATTATGAGTTTCCGGCGGCCCTTCCTGAAGTGAGATTTGGTACTTTAAAGCAGGATCTTTACCGCAGAGATTTCACCATAAACGCCATGGCAATACAGATAAATCCTCATGCTGAGTACGGGAAACTCATTGATTACTTTGGTTCAAGGAAAGACCTTGATAATAAGACAGTCACTATATTGTATCCTTTAAGCTTTATTGAAGATCCTACAAGAATCTTCAGAGCAATAAGATTTGAAAAAAGGTTTAATTTTTCTCTTGACAAAGATACACTGAAGCAACTAAATAAAACTGTGCATATGGATATACATTCGCGTCTGACAACAGACAGGGTCAGGGAAGAAATTATCCTGATACTTAAAGAAAATAAACCTCACGAGATACTTTCGCGCCTTGGAAAACTTGGAGTATTAAACTGCATTAACCCGCGACTCAAAATATCCGGAAATATATATTACTTAATAAGAGAGTTCTCTGACATATCTTTTGAAATTCCACAGATTTATGAAAAACTCTGGCAGGAGAAGAAATGGCTAATTATACTTATGATGATGATTTCTGAACTTGAGATAGAAGAAGGTAAAATGGTCCTGAAAGAATTTCATTTCTCCCAAAATTTTATGTCATATTATTTACAATCAAAAAAATATGCAAATAGAATTATAAACTTACTAAAGAGGAAACTTACCTTACCGAGGATATATAAAGCATTATATTTTTTAAATATAGAGGTTTTGTTTTATGTAATATCTATCTGTAATAATGATGAGGTGAGAAAAAAAATTATTTTTTATTTAAGTGACCTAAAAGATGTAAAACCTGCAATTAATGGCGAAGAATTAAAAAATATGGGCTACACCCCAAATCCGCTTTTTTCAAAGATCCTGTTTATATTAAAATTAGTCAGGTTAAACGGAACAGTGAAAAATATGGAAGAAGAAAAGAAATTTGTGTTGAAATTTTTTCCTATAAACAGCTAATTTGCAGGAATCTCAAATTTAAATTTAGAGCCTTTACCAATTTCGGATTCCGCCCATATTTTACCTCCGTGAGCTTCAATTATCTCTTTAGATACATTTAACCCGATTCCAGTACCTCCTTTAGATTGTCCTTTAATCTGCTGAAATCTGTCAAATATCTTTTCGCACATCT
Organism: Deltaproteobacteria bacterium; assembly: GCA_048634875.1. Taxonomy (GTDB): domain Bacteria; phylum CG03; class SLGR01; order SLGR01; family JBDRKX01; genus JAIVZN01. The sequence goes on from JAIVZN010000084.1 coordinate 6,299, forward strand.
CGCTCGGCATACCCTCTCCTGTATCAATAACTGCCACCCGGGCAAAATTTTTACCCTCTGCCCTCTGTTTTCTGCTCTCTATTTTTATGGTGCCGCCTTTAGGAGTATATTTTAAAGAATTACCAAGTAAATTAATTACCACCCTTTTCAGCAGTTTCTCATCTGCTGTAATTACAATCGGCTCCTCAGGTAAATCAGTTATAAGTTCTATGCCTGAATTTTGCGCTTCGGCATTAAAGGCGTCCTTTATTCCCTCTATCATCATGGAAAAATTAAAATCTTTCTTGACAATATCCATTTTACCTGCTTCTAATTTTGCTAAATTTAATATATCGCTTATCATTCCCATTAACCGTTCTGCTTCAATTTTTAATACTTTAAAGTATTTTTTTTCTACATCTATAATATTATCCCCTCTCAATCTTTTTAATAAATCTGACAATCCTATAATTGCTGCAAGAGGATTTTTTAAGTCATGTGTAATGGATTGTAAAAACCTCTCTTTTATTTCTTCAATTTCTTTTTCTAAAGTTATGTCCCTTATTATGCGCATTTCTCCTAATTTTTTCCCTTTTATGGTTGTAACATCTTCTGTAATTGCCTTTATTATTTTTTTACTTTTATCTGTAGAAAGATCTATTTCTGTTTCCTTTACGCCTTTAAATGCCTTTATTAACTCTTTACTCTTTATATAATTAAAAATATCGCTGCCTTCTTCCGGTTGTTCTTCCATATCAAGCAGTTCTCTTGCGCGGTTATTAACTAACATTATTTTTCCTTCATAATCAGTAAGGATTATACCATCCTCTATTGAAAAAACAATTGACTCTGTCTTTGTTCTTTCTGCAATAATCTTATCTACCTGCATTTCATCATATTTTTTTAATGACTTGACCATATCATTGAATGTATGAGATAGTGTTTGAAGTTCATCTCTTGTTTTAATTTTAACGGTATTATTAAAATTTCCCGCTGCTACCAGTTTTGAAGCTTCAACTAATTTTAATATTGGCTTGGAAAGCCCCCCTGCTAAAAGATACGCAATTAAAACTGCAAATATAACTGCAATGATTATCCATCTATATGCATTCTTTTTCATCTTTAACGCAGACTCATAGGCAAACCGATAAGGCTGTTCAGTTACAATTCCCCAGCCCATGCTTTCAACAGGAGCATATGCACCAACCATTTTATTACCATTGTATTCATATTCCATGCTTCCTAAACTTGCCCTTGTTAGAACAGCTTCCACAGGTGGAATATTATAATGTTTTTCTTCCATTTTCGTCACGGGGTGGGCTAATATTTTTCCATTACCATCTACAAGAAATGCAAGTGATTCTTTACCTATTCTAACATTTTTTATATCATCCCAGAGTTTTTTAAAAGTGGCGGTTATAAAGATATATTCTTTACCAAAAGGATATATAATATCCATTCTGGGATCGGAATTCTTCCGGTAAATTTCACTTATAGCAGGTCCGCTCCTTGCATTCTGAAATAATTCAGTATCAAATATATTTTTTATTTCCGTTTCTTTTAAATAATCAGGATGGTATGTTTTTACAAATTCTTCTCCGCGGGAATTTACAATGGATACAGTTATAAAATAATCAGACGACGAAATTAAAGCCTGTATAAGCGCCTGCTTACCCTTAAAATCAAGTGTCTGAATTGACTGCGACGAAATAAGAAAAAGGAGTTTTTCCCTGAGAGCTTCTATAAAGTCATCAATCCCCTGCGCTAAAAATCTTGCAGTTGTGATGTGGTTATGGCGAATGGAACTTTCCAGCGCAAACTTGTTTACATCAACCATCCTTATGCCTACAACAGCAAGCGGGACAACTGAAATGAGTACCATTATAATTATGAATTTATATATAATTATACTATCTATATTGTTTCTTTCCAAAGCAGGGATTCCGAATGCTGTGCATCTAAAGGATTATTTGTTGGAAAGAGAAGATAAATCGCTGAATAATATTTGTGAATACGTATATAAAAACACGAAAAGGGACGATGTTATTTTTAGCTTTGTTGAAGACTTAACCATAACCAGAAAATGTAGAAGAGATAGGTTCGTTGTATACAAATTTGTTCCTGCTGAGATGTGTAAAATTCATGATTGGTATCAACGTGTTCTAATAAGACGTAAAGTTCTTGAAGATTTGAATTATTTAAAAGAAGCTTCAAAACAGTATAAGATTAATTATTTATTGTCAATTAAAAACATTCGTTAGATATTATTAACGGCCGTTAATTATAAGTATAGAAAAAAATATTAATTTATATCCTCAAACCGGTATAACTAAAAGGACTTTAAGTGGAAGTTTGGTTGCTGTTTTAGGAGAGGGAATAGGG
>JAIVZN010000085.1:0-8518 GCA_048634875.1 Deltaproteobacteria bacterium
CGGTTCTGATGAGGATAGTATAATACCCAATCTTAACAACTTCTTAAGTCTACTTGGTTCAACATAATATTTTTTGAAATATTGATACAAAATTACTCAATAATAATTTTAAGAGAGAGAGGGAACGGAATAGACATCGTGACCCCCTGAAAACAAAAATAGATTATTTTTAAGTAATTTGCAAAGATCAACCGGCGGAATCATTGCAATCCTGATATCCAAAGTGGGAACTTTTTCTTTAGTCAACTGCCATGGAGTCTTGAATTCCTTGTATGAATTAGGCCTTTCCAGATTAAAATAAAGCTGATACGAATATGCCTTATCCATAAAGTTTTGTATGGAATAGAATTTCTCTATTTCATAGAATTCCATCTCTATTAAATTATGTACAGTTTCAACATCAGCCTGCATTCTGTGGGCGCCCGGGAATATGGTTGAATGTACCTGTCCTTTAACCTTTTCTATTTCTTTTGTGTAAATACTGTCAGATTTAGCCTGCCAGCTACCTACATATTCTGAGCCGTTGTCTGACTGACGGATAGTTTTGGATAAATCCGCTCTATATTTTTGCAGGTGATGATTAATGTACTTGGCAAATAAGGCTGAATATGTTAGCGATCTTTGGTCGGCAAACCCGAGAAACATTAGGCCGGTTGTAACATCTCTGAAGGTATATTGTACTTTAAATAAGTTATGAGTTTTCATTTGGGTCCAGTATTCCGGTATATCTATTAAGTCTTTGGTATCTTCCATGACTTGCTGAAAAAGAGCATATTCCTTTTTAACATTTCTGAGATTCTGCTTGATAATATATTTCTTGCGCCTTCTTCTTGAAGAGATACCATTTTCTCTCCATACTTTTCTAATAGTCTTAGGACTTTGAGGCAATTTCTCAATAAATTTAATCTGATCAGCTCCCATGCGTTTGTATTTAGCTTTCAGTTTAACAAGCTTATTCTGTTCTTCCTTTGATGTGGCATTTGGTGAGTTGTAAGGTCTTCTGGATAATTCAGTTATTCACCTGTATCCAAGTTCTTTAAAGCGTCTCTGCCACTTTCTCACTGTATTCCTTGTCGTTTTAAAATGCCTTACAGCTGGCTTTATACCGTATTTATCGGCATATACTATCATCTGGTACCTTAATTGACGATTGTCTTTACTATTTCTCATAATATCGTAATATTTATATGGGCTCATGGTTAAATACCTCCTTTGACAGAGAGTATTTTAATTCATGAGCCTACTTTTTTAAATCATTCCTCCAAAATCCTCTTAAGTTTCATTCGCTGTTCTATTGTTAAATCTCCCCATAATTGTTCTTCAGTGCAGTTTCTGGTCTTTATATTTGTAAACTGCCCGTGATACCATGTCGACATTGTTACACGAAGACTTTCTCTTTCATATTCAGCATTAATTATTTCTGTTTTTTTATTAGTTAATTCCTTTTCTATTCTTTTCCAAGTTCGCTTATTGGAATTTACTAATTCTTCAAGCCTTTTCCATCTATTTCTTTCAATACATAATAATTTTGTTAATCTATACTTTCTCTCCAGGGGGTTATGATGTCTCTTCCTATTTCCAAATTTTAAGAGAGAGAGAGTTGTATTTAAACAAATAAAGTGTTATTATAAATCATAAGTATTTGCAGTAGTAAATGGAGGTGTGATTTATGAGAAATATAGTTGTTTTTGGGGTAGTCAGTTTATTTATTTTTTTTATTTCTGGTTGTAAGAAAGCAGAAAAATCAAAGGGTAAACAAAAACCAGGAGCAGGAATAGCAGGCCCAAAAATGCCAGGAATAACAAGACCAAAAATGCCAGGAATAACAAGGCCAAAAATGCCAGGAATGACAAGACCAAAAATGCCAGGAATGACAGGGCCAAAAATACCGGGAATGACAAGGCCAAAAATGCCAGGGATAACAGGCCCAAGAATGCCAGGAATGACAGGCCCAAAAATACCAAGCATAGCAGGGCCAAAAATGCCTGGAATAACAGCCCCGAAGATGCCTGGAATAACTGGCCCGAAAGTACCGGAAATGCCATCAAAAGATAAAATAAAAACAGAGTCACCATAACAGGAAAGATTAAATTAATAAAAGAAGAAATTGATTCAGTAAAATATTCCGCACCACACATCACACAATAACAATCCCACCACAATATAGTTGAAATTTTTAAAAATATTTGTATCTTATTTTATTATGCCAGGAAGAAAAGAAGAAGAAATAGTAAAGTGTCCTTGATTTTTACTAAAAAGTATATTATATTACTAAAAAGCATAATATGTTATCTATATTATTAAAAGGAATAAATACTAATCATATATAATCAATAGGGGCATATATTAATAGAAAGGGATTAATAAGTGTATTTTTCAGTAAAACAGTTAAAAAGTGTATATAAGCTTGCCGGCTATTCCTATTTCATAGATAAATACTCTATTGAGCCACCATTAATCAGTGAGATTTCCTGCATTTCGGATAAACAGAATGATAGAACTGACAGTGTAAGAGAACTGAATCTTCGTATTTTGAATTATAAGTACAAGATTAAAGATAATGACATATCTAATATAGTTTTCATATTAAAGAATGAAACCATTGATTTATTCTTTATCAAGCAGGTTTTCAGTAATATAAAAGCCAGCGAACTTCAGAAATATATTTCCAATAATATTTCCGGAAAATATGCAAAAAAACTTTATTTTCTGTATGAATATCTTATCTGCAGGAGATTGAATATAAAAGCGAAAATGGTAGGTGGGTATGTAGATATACTCGAACCTGAAAAGTACTTTACCGCAGATTCTGTTAAGGTTAAGAAATACAGGATAAACGATAATTTTCTGGGAAACAGGGATTTTAACCCTGTTCTCAGGAAAAACGGAAAGATTAAAGAGATGATTAGAAAGAACCTGTCCGGCGAAACAGATAAAATTATAAAAGATGCCGGTGAAGAACTTCTTAGAAAAGCAAGTAATTATCTGTATACAAAAGAAACAAAATCTTCCTATGAGATAGAAAGAGAGAGACCAACTCTGAGAAAGATTAACAGGTTTACGGAACTTTTGAGATATGCTGGTAAGATAAAGACAGTGGATAAGGAAATGCTGATATCCCTTCAGAACGAGATAGTGCTAAAAACTGAAAATGTTGACCATGATTACAGGAAATGCCAGAATTATATCGGAAGTTATTATGAAAGGAAGCCAATAATTCATTTCATATCACCAAAACCTGGCGACCTTGATGGATTGATGGAAGGTCTGCTGAAAGCAAACCAAAGAATGGCGACATCGCATATTGACCCGCTGGTGAGGGCAGCAGTCATTTCGTACGGTTTTGTGTTTATGCACCCATTTTCTGATGGCAATGGCCGTATACACAGATATTTAATCCACAGTATACTGGCATCGTCTGGTTATGTTCCTGAAAATGTTGTTGTTCCTGTATCCGCAAGCATGCTAAGCCATCCGGATGAATATGATAAATCTCTTGAGACATTTTCAGTTCCGGCTATGAAGAAAGTATCATATACAATAGACACCAGGGAAAGGGTCAAGGTGTTAAACTATACCAGGGACATATATATCTATTTTGATTATACAAAGATCGTAGAATATTTATTTTCTACCTTTGAAAAGACCCTGAAAACGGAATTAAAAAAAGAACTTCAGTTTCTAAAATCCTATGAAAGGGCATACAATTCAATTGACAGAAATTTTGAATTGAGCCCCAGAGAGATAAATAAGCTTATCAATATAATACGGAATAATGATTTTTCATTTCCAAAAAGAAAGTTAAAAATGTTTGCCAAAATAAGTGAGCAGGACAGAAAAGATATAGCCGAAATAGTAAAAAGAGCCTGTGAAAAATTTGTATAGTAAATTATTATGCCAGGAAAAAAAGAAGAAGAAATAATCAGAGGGTTGCTGAAAATAAGTCAGGCAATTTCCTCAGAGCTTTATTTAGAAGATATTTTAAGTTTGATTGTAACAGTTACTGCGGAGGTAATGAAATCAAAGATATGTTCTCTGATGTTAATAGATGAGAAAAAACAGGAACTTATTATTCGCGCCACACAGAGTATCAGCCAGCAGTATATTAAAAAGCCTAATTTAAAAATAGGTGAAGGTGTTGCCGGAAGAGTAGTTAAAGACAACAAGCCAATGGCAATACATGATATTGCAAAAAGCAGGCTTTATAAATACAAGGCTATAGCTAAAAAAGAAGGGTTATGTTCGCTTTTGTGTGTTCCTTTAAATGTAAAGGGAAAAGTAATTGGAGCAATTGATATTTATACTGATACACCTCATAAATTTACAAAAAAAGAAATAAATGTTCTCACTACAGTTGCCAATCAGGCAGCCATAGTTATTGAAAATGCTGAACTAATGGTAAAGACCAAAGTTATACAGGAGGAACTGGAAACTCGTAAACTTGTTGAACAGGCAAAAGGAATACTGATGAAGAGGCAAAATTTAACTGAAAGTGCGGCATTTAAAAAGATACAGAAGCTAAGCATGAATACCCGTAAATCAAAAAAGGAAATTGCAGAAGCAATTTTGTTGAACGAAAAGCTAACAAATAAATTTTGACAAATTTATAAAGTTATGATATAGTGCAATTAAATTTGAATTTTGCTAATACAAAATTTTGGTTTATTAAAGGAACAAAGGCGTTCACTTGTAAAAGTAGAGCGTCTTTTTTTTTATTATGGAAGTATCGCCAAATAGGCAATAAATTGGTGAGGATATTATAAGTTATGTGTGGAATATTTGGAGTTATTGGACATAAAGATGCGGCTAGACTTACATATTTAGGTCTCTATGCCCAGCAGCATCGCGGCGAAGAAAGCGCAGGTATAGTTGCTTATAATGGGAAAAAGGTAAGTTCTCATAAAGGTATGGGGCTGGTTGGCGATGTCTTCGATGAAAGAATTATAAAATCTTTAAGTGGTGATTTAGCTTGTGGCCATGTTCGTTATTCAACCACTGGCGCAAGTATTGCAAAAAATATCCAGCCATTTTTAGTTAATTTCCGAAGAGGCCTCATTGCTATCGCTCATAACGGCAATCTTATAAATACTCTAAAATTACGCGAGGCGTTGGAAGGCGAAGGCTCTATTTTTCAAACTACGATGGACTCTGAAATAATCGCTCATCTTTTAGTAAAGTCAAAGAAGAAAGATGTACAATCGAGTCTTGTTGAAGCGCTATCTCAATTGGAAGGCGCGTATTCTCTGGTCATAATGTTAAATGATTTACTAATTGGAGTAAGAGACTCTTATGGATTTAGGCCCCTCTGTTTGGGAAAGCTGGATGGCGCATATGTTTTAGCCAGTGAAACCTGTGCTTTAGATTTAATCCAAGCCAAATATATTAGAGAAATTGAGCCAGGCGAAGTTGTATTTATTAGCAAAGGTAAATTAGAATCAATAAAGCCATTTCCTAAGACAAGACACGCATTATGTATCTTTGAATATATCTATTTTGCAAGGCCTGATAGCAATATATTTGGCAAAAATGTGTATCTAACACGCAAGCGGTTAGGCTGTCAACTTGCTCGTGAATGCCCCGTGGATTGTGATTTTGTTATGCCTATTCCGGATTCAGGCAATTATGCAGCAGTAGGTTTTGCTCAAAGCTCTAAAATTCCATATGAGGTAGGTATGATAAGAAACCACTATATAGGCAGAACCTTTATTCAACCCTCTCAATTTATTCGGGATTTTAGAGTAAAAATAAAACTTAATCCTATAAAAGATGCTCTTAAAGATAAACGCATAGTTATCATAGAAGACTCTATTGTTAGGGGAACAACCAGCCGAATTAAGGTGAAAACATTACGGGAGGCAGGGGCAAAAGAAATGCATATGCGTGTAAGCTGCCCGCCTTTAAAGTTTCCATGTTTCTATGGAATAGATTTTCCTACTAAAAAAGAATTAATTGCCTCAAAGCACACAATTGAGGAAATAAAGGATTTTATTGGATTAGATAGTTTGAAATATTTGAGCATAGAGGGTATGCTTGAATCTATGTTTCTATCGCAAGAAGAATTTTGCACAGCGTGTTTTACCGGCGAATATCCAACGAAATTGCCTAAAGGATTATCAAAGAATATATTAGAAAAAGGCAGATAAATGCCAAAGCATATATTTGTAAAACAAAAAGATAAGTACAGTAGCGACACTCCATAAATGAAGCAACTAAAGAAAGCAAAAATAGTCTTGGAAGATGGGAAAATCTTTGAAGGATATTCTTTTGGCGCAAATGGAATTAGATTCGGCGAAGTAGTCTTCAATACCAGTATGGCCGGTTATCAGGAAATTCTTACCGATCCTTCCTATAAAGGTCAAATTGTTGTTATGACCTATCCCCTTATTGGCAACTACGGAGTAAATAGAGAGGATGTTGAATCCCGAAGACCATTTGTGGAAGGTTTTGTGGTTAAAGAATGTAGCCGTATTGCCAGTAACTGGCGTTCACAGAAAAACTTAGATACCTATCTTAGAGAGACTGATATTTTGGGGATGGAAGGTATAGATACACGCGCACTTACCCGACACATTAGATTACAGGGAGCAATGAAGGCAGTTATTTCTACAGAAGATTTAAATGAAACAAGTTTGGTTGAAAAGGCAAAGGCTTCTCCCTGTTTGATTGGCAGAGATTTAGTGAAAGAAGTTACAACTGATAGAATTCAAAATTGGAATGGAGAAGGTAAATACAAAGTTGTGGTTATTGACTGCGGGGTTAAGTTTAATATTTTAAGAGAGTTAGTAAAATGTGCCTGCCAGGTGATTGTTGTTCCGGCAAAGACTACTTCTGAAGAAATTTTAAAGATGAAGCCGGATGGCATATTGCTTTCCAATGGGCCGGGAGATCCTCAAGGTGTGCCTTATACAGTTGAAACTGTGAGAAAATTGATAGGAAAATTGCCAATTTTTGGTATTTGCCTGGGTCACCAGATACTGGGATTAGCCTTTGGGGGAAGAACCTATAAACTTAAATTTGGCCATCATGGCGGAAATCATCCTGTAAAAGATTTAAAAACCGGTAAAATTGCTATAACAGTTCAGAACCATGGATTTTGCGTAGCTATAGATTCTTTGAATAAAGAAGACATCGAAATTACTCATATTAATCTCAATGACCATACCGTAGAAGGAATAAGACACAAAAAACTTCCTATATTTTCGGTGCAATTTCATCCCGAGGCCTCTCCTGGCCCTCACGACGCAAACTATTTATTTAAAGAATTTGTTGGAGTGATGAAACAACGCCATGCCTAAGCGGACTGATATCCATAAAATTTTAATCATTGGTTCAGGTCCCATTATAATAAGTCAGGCCTGCGAATTTGATTATTCCGGAACACAGGCCTGCAGGGCTTTAAAGGAAGAAGGGTTTGAGGTTGTGCTTATTAATTCTAATCCGGCAACAATTATGACTGACCCGGAGATAGCTGATGCAACCTATATTGAACCCATTACACCTGAAGTGTTAGAAAAAATTATTGAAAAAGAAAGGCCGGATGCGCTTCTTCCTACATTAGGCGGACAAACCGGCCTAAATACAGCTATAAAAGCAGCCGAGAAAGGGATTCTGGATAGATATAAGGTAAAGATGATTGGCGCAAATTACGATGCCATAAAAAAGGCTGAGGATAGAGGGTATTTTAAAAAGGCGATGAAAAGAATAGGGTTAGATTTGCCTGAGAGTGCCTTAGCCTGCAACATGGAGCAGGCAAAAGATACCCTCAAAAAAATAGGATTTCCTGTTATTATCAGGCCAAGCTTTATTATTGGCGGAACAGGCGGTGGTATAGCAGAAACCGAAGAGGAGTTTGAAAAAATAGCTGATTTAGGTTTAAAAAGCAGTATGATTAATGAGATTCTCATTGAAGAGTCTGTTTTAGGCTGGAAAGAGTATGAGTTAGAGGTAATGAGAGATTCAAAAGATAATGTGGTTATAGTTTGCTCTATAGAAAATTTTGACCCGATGGGCATTCACACTGGCGATTCAATCACCATTGCACCTGCTCAGACCTTAACGGACAGGGAATACCAGAAGATGAGAGATGCGGCGATTGCGATAATAAGAGAGATAGGGGTTGAAACAGGTGGTTCAAATATCCAGTTTGCAGTAAATCCAAAAGATGGCAGAATGGTGGTTATTGAGATGAATCCTCGAGTGTCAAGGAGTTCAGCCCTTGCCAGTAAGGCAACAGGTTTTCCTATAGCAAAATTTGCAGCAAAACTTGCAGTTGGTTATACCCTTGATGAGATAAGAAATGACATTACAAAAGAAACTCCTGCTTCCTTTGAGCCAACAATAGATTACTGCGTGGTAAAAATTCCCAGATTTACCTTTGAGAAATTTCCCGAAGCAAAAGATGTTTTAGGTATATCAATGAAATCGGTTGGCGAGACTATGGCTATTGGCAGGACATTTAAAGAGGCTTTGCAGAAGGGCCTCCGCGGTTTAGAGATCGGGCATTCAGGACTTGATAATA
>JAIVZN010000086.1:0-8297 GCA_048634875.1 Deltaproteobacteria bacterium
GGGTATAAAAAAAGTTGTTAAAAACACAAATATTAAGGTAGTGTGTCATGATCATGATTTTTACTGGGAAAGGGGAGAAAGGTATGAATCACCACATAGGGAAATAAATGATCTTGTTCATGGTACATTTCCGCTTATTGCCCCGAATGTCAAACATGCAGTAATAAATAGCTATTCAAAAAATATATTAAAGGAAAAATTTGGTATTGAATCAGTTCTTGTTCCTAACGTAATGGATTTCAATAAACGTTATGCGGAAATGGATGGATATAATAGGTATATGCTTGATGATATTGGTTTGAAAGAAGACGATATTCCAATATTTCAAGCTACAAGAATTGTACGACGAAAAGGAATTGAGACTGCAATAGAACTTATTGAACGGATTAAAGATAAGAAAGTTAAATTGATAATTACCGGAAGTTATGCGGATGATGAAAGATTTGGTTATTATAAGGAGCTTGTACAACTTATAAAGGATAAAGGACTCAATGACAGGGTATTCTTTTCTCGTAACAGGATACTTAGTAAAAGGGAGAAATCTACTATAGGGAAAAAGATATATTCTCTATCTGATGCTTACGCATCCGCAAGGGCATGTACATATTTTAGTAAATATGAAGGATTTGGAAATGCATTTATTGAAGCAGTATTAGCAAAATGTCCTATCTTCGTAAACAATTACAAACCGGTGTTTTGGCCTGACATAGGTTCTAAGGGTTTTAAAATAGTAATGATTGAAGATAATATCTTGACAGATGAAGCAGTAAGTGAGATTTGTGAGATAATATATAATTATAAATTAAGGAATGAAATTACTGAATATAATTTTGAATTGGGTAAAAAGCATTTTTCTTTCGAAGTATTGGAAGAAAAATTAACTGAATTGTTTATAGATGAAACTATAAAAATAAATATCCCCGATATGCGAAGGCACAAAGTAGACGAAAAATTATGAGCTAATTAGATAAAGAAAATGATTTATTCTTATTGTATTCCTAAAAAGGAGGATTTATGGGAAGAGTAGAAGAGATGCTGTCGGCACTCAAATCCGAGAAGATAGAGACCTGGTTTGACCTTGGGCTCTATATTGACAGGATAAGAGAAAATAGAAGCATTCCGCCGGTAGATACATTCAAGCCGGATGAATTCGATAGATTCAAAGAACAGATTTCCAGTGGTGTTGCATTTATTACTTTTACTTATGCAGTTTCCGGAGTAACCTTTGAAGTTCTTAAATATGTAAGAATATTCAGGAAAATTCTTAAAGATATACCTATACATTTTATATGCGGAGATTTTCGTGATATTGGTGAGGATTTTACAGACACTTCTTTCAAAAGGTACGAGATTCCCGAAATTACCGAGTTTAACGATTGGAAATATTATGAGGATTTTTTCCTTAAAGACCTTGAGAGGGGAAGTGAATCTTATAATAGTTTAATACTGAATTTTTGGGACGAAGTTCTGAATATAACAGAGAAACTCGGTAAATATATTGAAGATAATGATATAAGACTTCTGTTTCTGGCTAATGTTTGTTCTAACCCCGGGAATGTATCTCTTGCTCTTGCAGCAGTATTTATTTCTGAGTTTATGGGCATACCTGTTATAAACAATAATCACGATTTTTACTGGGAAGGCGGAAACAGTAAAATCGATATAATAACTAAAAATTTAAGACCTGGTCCAAGAGACCATTTTTTTCATAATTCTCATATCGGAGAAGTTTTTTCTTTAATTGAGATGTTTTATCCGTGGGAATCGCGTTCCTGGATGCAGGTAAACATTAATAAAGGCCAGTCTGAAAAACTTATCGAAATATACGGGCATAATCCTGCTAATGTAACAGAGATAGGTACAGCCATCGACATAGAAACTTATAGAAGCATCAGTAAACGAAAATTAATAGGCGTATTTGAACAGTTATTCGATATTTTCAGTAAAGGGAAAAAGCATATTATACCTTATAAAGCAGATAAAGTAATCTCAAAAAAAATGTTATCAGGAGGCAGGCCATCCCCTGTTTTTGTGGGTGACTGCAGGAAACTTTCTTTAATAGAATTTATAGATGATAATTTTATATTTCTACAGCCTACCAGAATAATATCGCGCAAAAAGATAGAAATAAATTTTACTCTGATAAAAAAGATGTTTGAAAATAAAATGTTCTCAAGAGCCTTTGACAATGATAAAAAATTAAAATTGACTCTGCTTGTAACCGGGCCGATTGCGACAGGGCACTTAAATTATGCAGAAAAGCTACTGCACTTATTTGAAGAAACATTATCTCAAATAGACTCAAGATATAGAAACCGGATATTCCTCGGATTTGTCTTGAGTGAATTAGACAAGCCAGCATTTAAAGAAAGATATAAAGACCACTTATCAATTCCGGAACTTTATAATATTGCCTCTATTGTTATGCTTCCAAGCGAAACAGAAGGGAGAGGGCTGCCCATAATAGAATCGTCTGCCTGCGGAACACCAATCTTTACACGCAGATATTCCCCCGAGTATGTGTTTTCCTATGTGATTGGAGAGCACCTTGCATCTGAAGAACGCTTAAAAGTAATTGAGTTCGTAGATGATAATATCGGAGGAGAAGTTATAAATAAAGTTGTAGACCGGATACTTTACCCCCAGGATTATATGTTGGAATCCGAGCATAACAGGAAAGTAATTGAAAACCGGTATGGTCTCGATTTAATGAAGGAACACATTGAAGATATATTATACAGGTTATTTCTTCAGGTTTGTGATAATGCGGATAATATGGAGCTGACAATACGGGCTATAGAGGAAAATAATAAAATTACCGAAAAAGATAATGAAGACCTGAAATACATACTTAATACAAAGAACCGCCGGTATCTTCCCGGGTATGGAAAGATGCGGTTTATGATATATCTCAAATCATTAATAGACCCCAGTTATTTCAGAGTGGAAGAACAGCGGTTTCGCGGAATGGCAATGGAATTTGCAAGGAATCTTGTTAAGTAGAACATTGACCTTGCTCCGCTTTCAAGCGAAAAAATCCATAAATTCTATAATACAGTAGATAATTTGTTTCTATATAAAACCGGGGAGGTTGCTATCAGGGTTGACCATTCGCTGGATTACAGGCATAGAAATAAAGATTTTTATCCATACAGAGAACTTACTTTCCAGGAACTTACCGGTGTTATTGTACTGCTTTTTAATAAAATCGCAGCGCCGCCGCCAAATATAAATTTTGTAAAGGAGGTCAGTCTTTTAATTGATTTTAACCTTGCAATACTTCAACTTACAAAAAGTTTTGAGCTAGTCATAGACCATAGAAAGAGATTAAAAAGAAGACTGGCTCAGAATGTTCCGATAGCATTATTTGCAGGCAATTATACAAATTATGAAATGGAACTTTTTGTTCTCCAGCCTGTACGCCGCCGACTTGGATTAAAGACGGAAGAAAAACTTAATGTTAAGCATCTTGAATCTGCAAAAGACCTCGCTCCGATATACATAATCAAGCATAACATCCCTATCGGAGTATCAGTTACTGCTGATGCATTAAAAAGTTATATTGCAAGTTCTGCAAGCTCGGAGCTTAAACTTTTATTTGAATATGGAGTATGTAAAATAATTGCGAGTAACCAGGTAACGGTTGGAGTTCATTTCAATCAGCTGGGAAATGAAGCTTTAAGAGCCTTAAGAGACGTAAAAGAAAGAAACGGTTTTATTATTGCAAGCGGAGACCATTCTGCAATGATGACTGATATTATAGATATTGAAACGTTTCATATCGGGCAGGTAAGAGATTTGTTGGCTTCAAAGATAATGGGAATCCCTACAGGGAGCGGTTATCTTGAGTGGGTTCCAGCGGGCCTGAGAACCTGTCTTGCTTATCCGACTCCAATGCAGACCGCTAAGGATTTTAGCGATGCGCTGAAGGGTCCTCTTTTTAAAAAACTGTCAAAAGAATATGGTGAGGAAAAGATCCTTGAAATTCTCAAGCAAGATGCTCAAACAAATGGTTCACCTGTAATGACTGTTTTGAAATCATTTATTTCTGACGAAGAAAGGAAAAAAGATATTTCAATGTCACAGATTATGGGAATTTACAATGATGGTTTGCCCTGGTCAGGTGCTATGGCAAAAATTTCAATAAAAAAAGCTAGAAAACAATGGAAATTCGGTGTCATGGTTAATGAAAATAATGAGACAAAGACAGTTCTCAAGTTTTGTGAGACTTTTTATAAGAAAAAAGGTAAAAGACCTAAAATTGCATGGAATGGCGGTTATATATTAAATGCTGAACTTGTCGGCAAACTAGGGATTCCCGAATCATATATCGGTGCGCCGCTTGGAATGGTTATATCAAAGAAGAAAGTTTTATCGCCTCCTCTTTTCAATAAGCCTGCTTTTGGCATCTGCAATGATGGAACTCTAAAAATAGAGCGTGTAAACTGTCGGGAAGGGATTACTGTGCTTGATTCAAACAAAGAAATTATTTTTACAAAAGATAATTACAACCTTTCTGACCCCGGAGATAAACCCTGTTTTTATGACCTTATGTATCCTGATAAATATATTAAACGCGATGGAAGAGTTGTCTATCGTTTTTCAGGCAATGTTATAAAAGATATAATCCATACTAAAAAAGATGAAGACATCATGATCCTGCCGGTAGGATTAACATTTTCATTCCCCAAAAAATTATGCCCGAAGGGATGGGATAGTGTGGAAAAAGAAGCGACTTTCAAACTTCATTTCTGGAACGATGTTGAATACGCGCTTGAAGCCGGCCCTATGCTTATAGATAATGGTAAAGTTTGTATAGATATGCAGTTAGAAGGATGGAAGACTGAAAATTCTATCAGGACACAAGCAGCCCGGCTTGATTTTCTGGATATGCGCGGGCCTAAAATAGGGGCCGGACTTGATAGGGACGGTAACCTCATTGTGCTGACAGTAAATGGTAGAATAAGGGAATCAGTCGGCGCAACTCATGACGATATGGCAGAAATTCTTCTATCAAAAGGAGTAATTACTGCTATGGGTTTTGATCCAGGCGGAAGTAGCACTCTTGTAGTAAATAACAAAGTGTTGAATATTTGTCCATATAATCATAAGTATGAAAAAAATGTGTATACACTCTCACCTGAACCAAGAGCAGTTGCAAATGTAATAATCGGCTGGCAATGACTTTCGAAGTCTGCCTACTCAGATTTATTCTGCTTTTCATGTTGTTTTGTGCTCAGTAAGTAACTAATTACAATAATAAGTACAGCACCCGAGTATTCCATACTTACGGATGGTAGGATAATTTGACTCCGCGGTCTTTTTAATTCGTTTCATGATATTTTGATTTCAATTTATTATTTGATATAATAATAGCTTTTACAGGATGTTTTTATTGATAGAAAAAATCTGAGGTTTTTTCTAAGTATAGCTAAAAAGGAGGCTAGTGTTTTGAAAGGTACAGTAAAATTTTTTAATCAAAGTAAGAATTTTGGCTTTATAGAGCCGGAAGACAAAAGCAAGGATCTCTTTGTTCACAGAAATGATATCGTATCCGGAATATTAAATGAAGGGGACGCAGTTGAGTTCGACTCGGCAGAAGGAGACAAGGGGAAAAAAGCAGTAAACGTAAAAAAGATAAACTAATAAGTTTTAACAGAACGGCCGGTCTGCTTCGCTCATAATAGGCTAAGCAGACCCCACACGCTCTTATTTAAAGGATGACTTATGCCAAACTTTAAAACTTAGTAACTTCTTCTAAAACCCCTGTCTCTTCTGTTGCCATCTCTATTGCCTTGCGGCTTGGGACGGGCCTCATTGACTTTTAACGAACGGCCTTCAACTTCTTTTTCATTAAAAGCATCTATAGCTTTTTGTGATTCAGACGGATTTGACATTTCGATAAATGCAAAACCCTTTGAACGACCAGTTTCGCTATCCGTAATCAAGCTTACGGACTTGACATTTCCATGAGCTGAAAACATTTCTTCTAACTTGCTTTCAGTTACAGAATAGCTGAGATTTCCGACATACAATTTTGTAGTCTCCATTTTAATTCCTCCATTTTCATTTGTCTGCCTATAGGTCTTTCCCTTTTGGTCTATATGCAAACCGTTTTTTTTTGTAATAATGCCTTTAATTTTGCCTTTCAGACATACTGGTGATATTGACCTTCAATATCATCAGATAACCTAGAAAAGATACTATTAATGGATTAGACTAATTTCTTATCAGATTTTGTCTTGAATAGTTTTAAAAGGTAGAAGGGAATCTTTAATCTTTCAATATAATTCATTATTTCCTGAATAAAATCTCTTTATGTTATTATTACTGAAGGTACTATTGCATTTATTTTTTATTTTGTCAAATTTAAGTTGTAAACTCAAAGCAAATATGTTATTAATAAGAAAGAATATGAATAGAAATATCATTATTTATTGTCTTATTGTTATGCTTTGTGGGTGTGTTGCACCAAAGGAAATCAGTATTGAAACATACTCGATAGAAGAAACTATCAAAACCGCAAATATAGAAAAGGGTATCCCGTTATCAATATTAAAATTTAACAATCTGAAAAATAATCAAACATACTCATGGCTACAGAATTTATTAGCAGATGTTTTGATAACTAATATCTCTGCTAGTAATGTATATAAAGTTGTATTAAGGAATAGATTAGAAGAAATCCTAAAAGAACAACAACTACAATTAACAGGAATAATAAATGAGACAACTGCTGTGAAAATAGGCAATATAATAGGTGCAAAAGTGATAATTATAGGAAGTTATGTTGTTAATGATCCAATAATTAACATAAATGTTAAATTTGTCGATGTAGGAGATGCCTCAATAATCAGTTCTGTCAATATGACTGGAGATTTAAATGATTTTTCTAAGTTAGAAGAAGAACTTACAATTAAAATGTTTAAGGTTCTTTCTATAGAGCAGCAGCCTAAGAGAGAAAATTTATACAGTCAGATACAAACCGACTCCATAAAAGCTATTGAATATAATTATAAGGGAGAAGAGTATATAACAAGAGGGGAAATGAAAAAGGCTATTTTTGAACTATGGAAAGCAATGAAATTAGATCCCGACTATGAAATGGCTATAAAAAATTATTCTTCAATAAAACCAAAGGATTCAAAACAAAAAATTGGTCTTCCATTTATTGAGACACAAGATAAAATGAAACGAAGAATAATCTTAATGGAAGTAGCAAATTTTATTTACGAAGAAATAAAAAGAAGTGGTATCAGGAATAAACTTTTGGGTGAAGTAGAAATTAGATTTGGCAATCAAGTAGGCCCAGTACCGATAAAAGTTCCAATAAAGTTTTGGTTATCTGATCACATCGAAAGTTTTTTAAAACGTAATGCCGAAGAATTAGGTGGGAACTATATTGATAATCCCAATGACTACAGTCAAAAAGGGTTTAAATTAAAATTAACATATGATAACGAAGTCAATAAATATTTCAATAAATTACTTGCAGATTCTGGATACTATTTTATTGTTCTTTTTAAGAATTATAACGGGAAACCTTTGAATAAAGAAAGGAAATTTAAAATACCAGATTTTTTTAAATCAGACGAAATTGGCGAAGAATTATTTGTAGTTTGTGAGCCTACTATTATCAAAAGAAAATACACCTTTGCAAGTAAAAAAGCCTCTCTAATTGAAGAAATTCAAACAGCATTACACTATGGGTTAAAAAGTTTTGATATTTTTTTTGACGGGTTTTTACCCGATGATTTATCATCAAATATATATTATACTGATAGGATTAAAAATTATGTAAGCAATATCATTTTTCTACAAGAATCTACAACTTGAGTACTATATAAAATATTATAGTCGACCCACTATACGTTTATTCAAGACACTCTCAGTCTAATTAGATGGTCCAGTCTTATTACCCCCTAATCTATTTGCTTGCAGCACTCTAATTTTTACATTCTTATTAATTTCGCCATTCGATTGTCTAGTAAAATTTAATATTATTCACATGGCATTAGGAAAAGGATTTCTTGATAAAAAAGTTCAAACAATTTACCTCAATGGTTATTAATTATTTCTTTTGTTTTCATATTGATGGAGTGTTCATCTAAAGGAGTTAATTTCCGGAAATTACTTCTAATTTTCTTTCTTGCCAATATGTTTTGTAATCAATTTCCACAATCTGAAGCCCAACCAGATTCTGAAAAACTAATCTCACATAACTTAGGGATAAATGTAGGGGATCAGCTTGTTTGGAAATCGTCATTTATTGATAATCCTGTGTATAATTCAACACC
>JAIVZN010000087.1:0-8343 GCA_048634875.1 Deltaproteobacteria bacterium
ATATTTTGAGGATAAAATTTATAACTAAAAGAATTATTCCGCAGGTTAAAGCAACAGGTGTTGGAATTGCTAACTTGGGCTCTTCAGTAAATGGTAAAGCAACTGCTGGCGCTATAAAAGTCATTAAAATGAAAATTCTCACAAATAGTTTTGGTATTTTGTTTTCCACTCCTGTTAATATTTTGCGAAAAGTCACCGTTATTGTTACTATCATATATCCTATTAAATAAATACTTATCCAGAAAAGCGGCTTTGTAAAAATACTCATCTACTTTCAGTCACTTCACTTCTGTCAATAAGCTCTCTAATTCCAAAACTGTTTTCCTTTCATCTTCACCTTGAGCTATTACTTCAATTCTATCTCCTCTTGTTACTCCTAATGTCAATAATTCTATGATACTTTGAGCATCTGCTGACTGACTTCCATTTTTGAGAAGAACGTTTACTTTGAAATTAGAAATAAGCTGAACTACTCGCATGCAATTTAGGAGATTCAATCCTTCGTTCAAGCTAATATCAACATTTTTTCTGCACATATATTTCTCTCCAATCTTTCTATGGGGAAAGGCATTTTTGCCTTTCCCCGACAAGTTGTTCTAATAGTTAAAACTTAACTTCCATTCCGCCATAAACCATCCTTCCTGTATAAGGAGCCCACATAAAAGCTGCATCACCAGGTCTTTTGTCATCCTGAATGTAATCAAACAGGTTTTTTGCTCCGGCAAATAACTTAACTCCTTCTGAAATCTCTCTTGAAATCTTTGCATTGCAGACCACAAATGCATCCGTGTGTTTTATCTCCTCTTCATCTTCAACTTCAGCATAATCAATATACATTTCTCCTGTGTAATTTGTGTCAAAAACAAGATTCCAATCTTGAGGGCTGTATGCTAACTTTATACCTCCTGTTGTTTGAGGAACCCTTGATATGTAAATACTGTCATCATAATATTTACCGCCTGCAAACTCTTCCCAGTCATCTCTTTTATCTTTATACTGAGCATCTGTATAGGTGAAATTCAAATCCATATCAAAGTCCTTAACCATAGCCAATCTTATACCAAGTTCCACACCTTGAGTATATGCATCTCCAATATTTTCCCATACAAAATCATATCCTTTTGCTGCAATATCCTCATCAGCATCAGCAAAATCAATTTTCTTTTCAAGATTTGTGCGGAAGAAATTCAAACTCACATTGTAGTTTTCTTGTGGATGGTCAATGCCAAAGTTGTAACTCATAGATTTCTCAGGTTCCAATCCGCTGGGTTTATAGACCCTTGGAGAGCCGCTGCACAGATGCAAATCTTCACTGAAACCATAAGGAACCCTGAAACCTGTTCCGACACTTGCTCTTAAAATAACTTCAGGATTAACTTCATATTTCACTGCAAACCTTGGATTAATTGCAGTTTCATCATATTTAAGAGCAACATCTGTATAGGCAGTGTCACCACTTCCCGCAAAAGAATCCTCAGAATGGTGCTCATCATATCTTACTCCTAAAACTAATTCCAGCTTATCTGTTGGTTTAAACTCATCCTGCAGATATATTCCATAATCATCAGCATGTTTTTCACTCTCTGCTTTGTAGGCTGTAGAAGATTCAATTTCTACATACATTCCTGCTTCTTCTAATTTGTTGTAGGAATATTGAACTCCTGCAAGCAGATTATGGTTTCCAAAAGGATGTCTGTAACTTAAATCTGCCACAATGATGTTCTCATCAGCGAGATAAGGGCTCAGCAGATTGGAAGGCGGGTAATCGTCGCCGTGAGTTCCCATATAATCACCTACAAAGGTATCGTTTGTTGCATTTCTATTATGGGTGCAATAGGCAAGATTTATTGCTGCGCTATTTCCGGCGCTGAACTCCTTTTCGTAGCCAGCAGTTATTTCATTCCTTGTGGTGTGAATATGCTCTGAACCTTCAGCAAAAGGATTTTCCATAACACCTTTTTCCTCCCCACCTCTTCTTGCTTCATTCAGGGTCCTTCCTGTAAAGGTGAGCTTATCATCACCTGACAAATCATAGAAATTTATTCTTGCTCCAAGAGCTGTATTATCAGACCTGACCCTGTCTGAAAATCGGACACCATCATCTATCTGTGCTTTGTCTTCATCATCTACGAATATTTCATCTACTGCATGTTTCTGCGCTGTAACCATTATATCCATATTCTCCACTCTTCTTGAGGCAGATATTGTATAACTGTTTGTTTTGTGTTCCCCAAAACTTGCACTTACTTCAACCTGTGGTTCTTTCTCAGGTTTTTTAGTGATAATATTTATTACACCTGCAATTGCAGAAGCGCCATAAAGAGCAGAACCAGCACCTTTAACAATCTCTATTCTTTCAATATTTGCAGCAGGTATCTGATCCAATCCATAAACTCCCGCAAGACCGCTGAATATGGGCTGCCCATCAATTAAAACCTGAACATGGCCTGCTGCCATCCCCTGCATCCTTACAATTGAGAAGTGGCAGTAAGAACACTGATATTCAACCCTTATTCCAGGGACTCCTTCCAGCGCCTCATAAAGATTTTTTGCTCCTTTTTCTTCTATCTCTCTTGCTGTTATAATTTCTGTCCGAACAGGAACATCTTTTAACCTTCTCTCTGTTTTTGTCCCTGTAATTACCACCTCTTCAAGTTCAAATGCCTCTTCCTGCGCCTTTGAAACTTGAACCATTCCCAAACCCATCATCCCGACCAGCATAATTACTAATTTTCTTTTACTAAACATTTTTTCAGATCTCCTTTTTTTATACAGCCGGTTGACCGGTCAGCATTATTTTTAGTGCATAAGTCACAAGTCTTAAATATTTTGTAAACTTGTGCTCTTTTTTGCTCCGCTTGTGCAGTCGCTTATTTTTTTCCATAAGCATCACCCTCCTTTATTGAAAACCTTTTCTTTTCTCTTTTTTCAATCTGAACAATCTTTGAATCATGTATTGTTATGACTATTTCTCCATAATTTATTTGCTGGATAGCCTGGTTTATCTCATTTAAAATTGGTTGCTCTATGTTTCTTTTTGGATTAATTTCCATATTTAATTTTTTCTTAATTTATTATTTGCAATTGCGACTCAATTGCAATAAACATATAAAAAATTTTCAGGGTTTACATTTTTTACAATATCCCTTTATGCCTAAATGATGTTCAACAGGCTTGAATCCATATTTCCTGCATACTTCCTGTTGCAGCTTTTCTATTTGTTCTTCATTAAATTCAATAACTTTACCACAGTTAATACAGACAAGATGATCATGATGTTTATGTCCAAAGATGTGTTCATAGTTAACTTTTCCCATACAGCGCAAACTTTCTTGAATCAAACGACTTTCAATTAACAGTGGTATTACCCGGTAAATTGTTGCGTAGGAAACATTTTTCCCCTGTTCTTTGAGCAGTTGATATAATTTGTCAACATCAAAATGCCTGTGAATAGAAAATACCGCATTTAAAATATATTCTCTTTCCGGAGTAAATTTTAGTTCTTTGGTTTTCAAAAATTCTATAAATGTATTCTTGTAATTTTTCATTGCAATTGTGTCTCAATTGCAATTATAATTAATATTTTTTGTTTGTCAAGTTTAAAAAGCAATTTTATTATTTTTAAATTTCTTTGTATAATTGTTTTTGTTTGTTAAAATTAATTGTATAATTATTGCTGATTAATAATTTATTATATGGGAAATTCTTTAAAAACCAATTATCAATATGATGTCATTATCCTGGGGGGTGGGCCGGCAGGCCTTGGAAGTGCAATAAATCTTTCTATGAAAGGAATTTCTGTTCTTCTTCTTGAAGAAAAGAAAATTACAGAAACACAAAAAACCTGGCTTACATTTGCTTACATTTTAGAAAAATATAAACTGCAAGATTGCATAAGAAACTATTTTTCAGATATTATTTTTTCCTGCTACCTTGGAAACAGCTACTACTTTAAAAATAAAGATTTTATTTATCCCATTTATGAAAAAAAGCGCTTGAATTACTTGCACAGAAAGCTGTTAGTAACGGCACTGTAATAAAAGAGAAGGAACTTTTTGTTAATTATTCCCTTAACCAAATAGATAAAATTATTATTATTAACACAACAAAAAATTCTTATAATGCGAAATTAGCTGTCGATGCTATGGGAAAAAATTCAGAAATATTAAAAAGCAACGGCTTAAGCAACGATATACTTGATATGGGCTGTCTGGCGATTTTCCTTGAAAATGTCACCAATAAGAACGATAATAAAATGATTCTTTTTGATTCATATATTCCTGGAACAGATTACTTTTGGATAGTCCCGCTTGAAAATGACAGAATAATGATTGGAATCTTTTTTTTCTCTTCTCTTACAGAGAATAATATTAAGGAAAAGACTGAAAAATTGAAGCGCTATATTAAGATGAAAAATATACGCGGTAGAATATTTGACACAAAAAAGGGAAATATCCCTCTGGGTAACCAAAAAAGTATAAATACTGATAATTTTCTATGTATTGGCGACAGTTGTAATACTCCACTTCCATCATCTGGATTTTCATTTAACCGCTGTCTTGATGAATCTGAAATTCTAGCTAATTTTATCGTTCAGTACTTAGAAGATAAAATGACTATGGCGGATTACAAAAAAGAGATTCTTGGCCATAAAATACCGGCAATTGAGATTCACCTGTTAATCTCTGATTTACTTTCCAAATTTACTAATCCGATGCTTAATAAAGCAATTGGAGAAATGAACAACCTCAGCGAAGATTTTTTAATATCTTTTCTGACCGGAACTGATATGAGCATTAATTTTGCGATTACCGCATTAAAGGCAATAATCAGTACTTTTTCATTATCGGAAATAAAATCACTCTCATTAAGACAGAGTTATCTTAAGAATTTGTTAAATCTTTATAATCTGCTCCCAGCATTATCTTCAGCCCAAATCGGAAAACAGCTAAAACATTTCATTATAGAACTAATAAGAAACATATAGCATATTTCGCAAAGGCGAATGATTATTCAGTTTTAGTTGGTAGCGTTAATATAACCTTACAGCCAGTGTCGGTCACCTTTTCCACCCAGACCTTGCCGCCGTGCGATTCTATTATTCTTCTGGCAAGCGGAAGGCCAAGCCCTGCTCCATCAACCTGGCCAACAAAATATTTCTCAAGTTGCTGGAATTTCTCAAATATCTTCTCATGTTCCTCAGCAGGTATCCCGGGACCATTATCAGTTATCTCTACCTGAATGAAATCGTTGTCTGTTAAATGCCCGCTTATATCTACTCTTGTTTCTTTTCCACCTATTACATCGCTTTCATTGAATTTTATGGCATTTTCTACTAAATTTTCAATAACTTCCTGTATCTTCTCCTTATCTACAAAAATATTTGGAAGGGTATTAATTTCTCTGGAAATATTAATTTTTACCTTACTGCTCCAAATAAGAAGGTCTAATGATTTAATCACAGTTTTTAAAATGTCAGCTAAATTTTCTGTGGTTTTGTTCAGTACCAGTGATTCTGTTTCTAAAAGAGTAAACCTGAGTAACTTATCTACAAGCGAAGAGAGGTGAAGCGATTCTATTTCTATAACCTTAAGCGAATTTTTTTCTGTATCATTTAGTTTTCTTTCAGTTTCTTTAACTCGTAATGCGGAAATGAAGCCAAAAATGGAAGTTAATGGAGTTTTTAGTTTATGTGACATGAGCCTGATAAAGTTTTTCTTTACCATTTCTTCCTTTTTTTCTTCAGTGATATTCCGTAATACTAAAACATAATTTTTATCCCTGATTTTACTTGCAGAAACAGAAAGGAAAAGAAAGTTTCCTTTCTTCTTTACAAGGTCAAAATTCATTATTACCTTCTCCCTATTCTTTCCAAGTTCATTTAGAGAAATTGAAGGCTTAAAGTCTTTTATACAGTCAGCAAAATATTTACCTGAACAGTTGTTGCCTGTAAGGTCAAAAAAATTTTTGGCTTCTTGATTAATAATGGTTATTCTTAAATGTTCATCAGTAATTATAGCGCCGCTTCCCATTTCACTGAAGATTGTATTTAATTTTTCTTTTTCATGCTGAATATCATTAAAGAGATATGAGTTTTCAATTGCAATAGTTGCTTGGGTAGCAAAGATAGTAAGAAGTTTAGTGTCATTCTTGGAAAAGCCTTTTTCCTGTGTAGAGCGGTTTAAATTAATAACTCCAAGCAGCTTCTTTTTTCTCATCAACGGGACAGTTATCCCTGAACTTACTCCATCAAATCTTTCAAGATGGCTAAATCTCGTGTCATCCTTTATTGACCCTTCAATTTTTACAGTAAGCCCCTTCTCTGTGGCATAACCGGCTATGCGTTCTCCGATTTTAAGTTTTTTCCCTAAAACTATATTTGCTCTTTTTCCTGCTGCTGCCTTTGCGATTAAGTTGTCAGCCTTTTCATCTAATAACATTATTGAACCGCCTTCCGCATCGAGAGTGTCGGCAGCTAATTTTATAATAAGCTCAAGCAATTTTTCTAAATCCATAACTGAATTCAGTCCTTTGCTTACTTCATATAGATTTACTATTTCTTTTAATCCGCCAACTTCAGCAACCAGGCGCTGTTTTTCCAGACATCTTTCAATGAGAAGTTTAAGTTCTTCCATATTAATTGGTTTGGATATGTAATCGCAGGCACCAAATTTCATTGAGCCAATTGCAGTTTCAATTGAAGCATAAGCAGTCATTATAATTACATCGGTTTGAGGGTAAAGTTTCTTTATTTCTTTTAAGACACCAATTCCGTCAATGTTTTGCATTTTTAAATCCGAGACTACAAGGTTATAACTATTTGTTTTCAGTAGTTCTATTGCCTGTTCCCCGCTTTCTGCCTCAGTGATATTGTATCCTTTTATATTCAAATACAGTGAAAGGCCTTTTCTGGCATCAATACTATCATCAACTACTAAAATGCGGGCTTCAGTCATTTTCTATTCTCTTGTGGGAATTGTAAAATAGAATGTAGAGCCTTTGCCTGATTCTGATTCTACCCATATTTTTCCGCCCTGCCCTTCAACTATGCCTTTAACGATTGCCAGCCCCAATCCTGTTCCTTTCTGTCCTACAACTTTTTTCCTGATGCCTTTAACCTGTTCAAATTTGTCAAATATGCTCATCTGTTGATCCTCAGGAATTCCCATTCCTGTGTCCTTTATTGAAACCTCAACAAAACTTTTATCCTTTAATTTTGCATTTATTGTTATTTTACCATTTTCCGGTGTAAATTTTATAGCATTGTTTAATAAATTAGTTAATACCTGTCTCGTCCTGTCCTGGTCAGCATAAACTTCAGGCAAACTATTACTTAATTCAGTTTGAAGTTTTATCTCTTTCTGGTCAGCCTGAACTTTATAGAAATCAAATGTTTCATTAATTACTGAAGTTAGATTGAAAAAACTGCTGTTAATGACCATCTTTCCTCTTTCTAATTTAGCTACATCTAAAAGGTCATCAATAAACATTCTAAGACGGGATGAATTATTTTTTAATATAATAAGCGATTCTTTTTGTTTTTCATTAAGCTCGCCGAGATGACCCTTAAAAAGAAGGTCAAAATGTATTCCCATTGCATTGAGGGGCGAACGGAATTCATGTGTTATACTGGAAACAAAATCCTGTTTCATCTGGTCAAGTTCAGCAAGTTTTTTTGCCATTTTGTTAAGGTCTTTAGCTAAGTTTCCAAGTTCGTCCCTGCTTTTTACTTTAATTACTGTATCAAGTTTTCCCTGTCCAATAGATTTTGCGCCTAAAGCCATCTTTTTAATCGGCTTTGTCATCATAGAGGATAAAATTATTGCGCCAAAAATACCTATAATTAAACCTGTCGAAGCTACGGCGAGAATTCTTTTGCGGGTTTTTCTCAAAGTTTCATCTATTATTTTATTTAAAATGTTTTGCGAAAATCCCACCCAGATAATTCCTCTGCTTTTCCCATCAATAATTACAGGCATGGACACAACGGAAATTTCTTCATTTTTATCATTAAAATAAGTTTGTTCTTCTAAAGCAGAGGTTTTTATTTTTAAAGATTTCATAATTTTGCTGCCGAGGAGATTAATATCTGTATGTGCCTTTATTTTACCATTGGTTGTGGTTGACATGGCATATTCAATTCCCCTGGTCTGCTTGATTTTATTGATATAGTTTATGAGAAGTATTTCATTTGAAGTTATAAGCGACTCTTTGCTTACTTCCGACAATCCTCGTATAATGTTACTTTGATTTTCTTTCAATTCTTTAATCAGGAGTTGTTTTTCAGCAATATATAGAAAAATTGATACTCCTAAGACAACTATGATTGTAAGGGTGCAGGTT
>JAIVZN010000088.1:0-8314 GCA_048634875.1 Deltaproteobacteria bacterium
AAGGTCACTTGCATTTTAGCGAATAAAATAACCTTTTATAATTTTAACTTTTACTTTTAAAAAGTTGTATTAAATAAAAAGAGAGAAATCAAAATCCAGCGCTTAGTCCTGCAAAAAATGTTCTGCCCGGTTGTTTATAGTCCTCTGTTTCATAATATTCTTCATCAAGAAAATTGTTTATGCCTGTTGAAAGTGTGATTCCTTTACATATTGAAACATTCATATTAAAATCTAAAACTGTAAAACTACTTAATTTATTGGCATTTTCCGGATTAGTGAATCTTGGACCAACATGTCTCATATTAAGATTGAACATATGTCCTTTTATTTTATAACTTAATCCAAGTACGCCTGCATATTTACTGATGTCCTCGCAAATATTTCCTTCAATTGCCGGATCAGGTTTATACTTTTTGTACTTCGGTTCAGTATAATTATAAATTATCCTGCTGCTGAAACTTTCTGTAACCTTCCAGTCTAATTTCCCCTCATATCCGTAAGTCTCTATTTGAGTAATATTATTTGTCCTGTAAATACCGTCGGATTCTAACATGAAATCCCATTCATCTTCTGTATCACTTTTATAAAAAGATATTTCTCCGGAGACTTTTTTAAAAAATATATGTTTTACCCCGAATTCATAGTTTAATTTAGTAGAAGGCTTTAAATCAGGATTTCCTTCAAATGTCATACTACCCCAAGGAAAGGAACGGGTAACTCTTGGCTGGTATAAATCTGTTGGCTTTGGAGCTCTCCATCCTTTTGCATAAGAAACATAATATGAAGTATTTTCAGTTGGAGCATAGAGCAGGCTTACCCTGGGAGATAACTCCTCACCAAAACAATCATTATGATCATACCTGCCGCCTAATGTTAACTTCAAATTTTTTGTAATATCTATTTCATCCTGAAGATAAAATGCAGAGGTTTTAACTGTATTTTCAACTTTTCCAAAAAATTCTAAAACAGAAACATCTTCTGTTTTAAAATCAATACCTGCAGTGATAAATTGAGATTTAGAAAATTGATAGGATTGCTGAACTTGTCCTCCTAAAGTAAATTGCTCATATTCGCCGGTAAACCCAAACTTCCACTTGTATGATTGATTAAAACCATTTCTATAAACTCTTGCTGAGAATTTTGCTTTCTTTTCCTGATTCCAGTTTACTTTATAAACTAAATCCTCATAATCCCGTCTTGGTTTTTCTTCAAAGTCTTCTTTAGTTCCAATGCCTGCCGCATAACCTAATGAAGCTGTTATATCTGAATTCTCAGAAAGGTTACAGCCTATCTTCTCACTGAAATAATAAGACTTCCAATCATTATTGGTTCCATTACTGTTCTTTAGATATCCATCAGTTAAATCATATCCTAATGTAGTAAAATGATGAAAATTTCCTGTTTCAGCGCCATATACAGCTTTATACCATTGACTGTTGTAACTGCCAATTGATGTATGAATTTCCCTGACAGTTTCTTTTTTCCCGTTTTTAGTAATAATATTAATTACACCGCCGGTGGCATTTTCGCCGTATAATGCTGAACCGGGGCCATGCACTATCTCTATTCTTTCAATATTCTCTGTTGGTAGTAGCCTGAAATCAAAATCGCCTAAATATTCTTCATTAACCGGCCTGCCATCCTGAAGAATAAGAACCTGCTGACATCCGTATTTTCCCTGAGTTCCTCTCATATTCAGGGTAACTTTATGTCCCAACATACCGGTATCCTGAAAATCAATACCTAAAGAAGTTTTTAGCGCTTCATCTACAGTCTTTGCGTTTAATTCTTTTATATCCTCTTTTGTTATTACATCTATTCTGCCTGCGATTTTCCCAATTTCATGTTCACCCCTTGTCGGTGTAACAACAACTACCCCTAAATCACCTAAATATCCTTTTTCCAATGCCATTATATTGTGGGTTAAACCACAACTAATAATTACCAGAAAAATTAAATTTTTCATTATTCCACCTCTATGTTAAAGCACAAGTCTTCTATTATACAAGTGATTAGAAATTAAATTTGGTGTTAAGACTCAAATTAAAACCCATCCGGGTTGTACTTCTGCCGCCAAAACCTAAAACCGGCTTGAGATAAGTATCTTCCGAAATCTGAAAATTTATTCCTGCTAAAAATAAAGTAGAGCTTATAACTTCTTCAGGTATTTTTTCTACAATAACTGCAAGCATTGGAAAAATGCTTTTTGTAGCAGTAAGATTAAATTCCAAAAATCCGTTTGTTCCATATATTGGATAAAAAGAATACCCTATAAGCAGATGAGTTTTAAATTCCTCCCCAACTCTAAGAGCTCCGCTATTACCAACTTTTACTCCCTCTTTAGTTGGTCCTATTTTTATATTTTCAATAAAAGAAAAAATTTTAACTTGTAATTCAGCTTCAACATATCCATAATAAAATGCTATATCAATTTTGTCATCCGGATTATCCTTATAGCTGATGCCATTAATTCCACCTATGCCGGTCTTGATATTATAAGGTTTATTAAAAAAATGATATGAATATCCCAGTTCTTCTTGATGATAATAATCATTCCGGTCATAATTAACATATCTTCCTTGAAGAGTAATTTCATTACTTCTTGATATAGAATAGTGTATTAATCCTTTTTCATCACTAATTTTTTCTAATAAAATGGGACTTCCTATATTAATATTTTCTGCTTGTAAATGAATTATGGATACTTCTTCACTTGAAGATAGAATTTTTACTGAAGCGGCAATTTTTACTTTGCTTTTTAATAATTTTCTGGTGACAGGATGTCTTATTATCACGATTTTGTATACCCGGTATTTTTCTCCTTCAAAAACGCCATTTTTTGTTCCATAATCAACATATACTTTGCCTTTTTCTTGCTTAATAATGTAATGTTCATTTCCCTTTAAATCATCTGAAAACCCATTGGTAGTAATAAAAACCAGAATTAAACAGAATAAGAATCCTGAATAACCTGATTTTTTTAAAAATAGATATTTCATTTTATTGCCTCCATAAGAAAATATTTTTTGAAAAAACTACACCAATACAATTGCTTAATAACCTGCATTATATAAAAAATTCTCTATTTAAAGCAAATCAGGAAAATTACCCATCATTTTGCTCCTGCAGCTCCTATAAATTTGTTGATATAAAGTTGATATAAATAGGATTTTATGATATAATTTTTTTAAAACAATTAAGATGAATGGAGAATTGACATATTCACAGAAAGAAGAATGGGTTAAGACACTTATTCCTGAAACAGTAATCTGGGAAATTACATTACGTTGTAATATGAAATGTATTCATTGTGGATCAAGTGCCAGTCCAGACAAAAAGCTTTTAGATGAATTGAACACTCAGGAGGCAGTTGACCTTGTTCATCAGATAGCTGAATTAGGTACTAAAAGAGTGGTTTTTTCAGGAGGAGAGCCATTTTTAAGAAAAGACTGGGAAATTTTAGCTCAGGAAGCAGCCCGGGTAGGAATAATTCCTTCCTTTATTAGTAATGGGTGGCTTTTGGATGAAAAGAAAGTAAAAAAAATAGCAAAATTAGTTAAGTTAAATAAACTTACTCATGTAGGTTTAAGTCTTGATGGAAATGAAGAAGTTCACGATTATCTCCGTCAGACTCCAGGTTCTTATAAACATGTTTTAAGAGCTCTTCAGGTATTAAAGAATGAGGGAGTTTTTGCATCAATAGTTACTACAGTAAGTAAATTTAATCTAAAACTATTGCCGGAAATACAGGAGACTATTTTTAAATTTAATGTTTATCACTGGCAGCTTCAGATGGCAACCCCATGGGGAAGGTTTACTAAGGATATGATGATTACTCCTAAGGAATATATGTCTTTTCTTCATTTTATTGTAGAACAGAAAGAGAAGCTTGGAAATAAGATTGATGGCGCTGATGATTGTGGTTACTATACCTACATGGAACAAAAACTTAGACCAGGTGGAGAGTGGTATGGTTGTCACGCAGGACTAAGAACATTGGGATTAAGGTCAAATGGAGATGTAATGGGATGTCTTTCCCTGCAAGAGCCTGTATTTATTGAGGGCAATATCCGTGAAAAAAAATTAAAAGATTTCTGGTATGATCCAAATGCATTTTCCTATAATCGGAATTTTAAAAAAGAAGACTTGAAAGGTTATTGTTACCAATGTCCTCATGGGATAAAATGCCAGGCTGGATGCAAAAACACTGCTTATTCTATTACTGGTTCTGTTGGTGAAAATATGTATTGCGCTTTCAAAATAATGATGGAAGAGGAAAAGGAGATAAGATGAAAAAGTTAATTCTTATAATATCATTTTTATTTATATTATCTAACACAGGTTATTGTGGTGTGAAAGACTATCCAATAGTTCAGATTGTTGCAAGTAACAACAATGTCTATCTTTTAAATAATCAAAGCGAGATATGTAAATACGAAGGCAGTCCAGATAGCTGGCAGATAGTAGCTAACCCAACCGTTGAAATAATAATGATGGCTGCTGATGGGGATGGCCTTTATATTGTTGATATTAGTAATCAAGTTCATAGATATCTTGGGAGACCGCATAAGTGGGAAAAAATTGCCTCATTGGGAGATATTTCCATAAAAGATATATCTATTGCCGGTAAGAATGTTTATATTCTTAGATCTGACAATCAAGTTGATAAATATTTAGGAACACCTTATAAGTGGCAGACAATTGCCTATTCTGACCTGGCAGAAATAACTGATATTGAAGCATCAGATGATAATATTTATTTACTTGATTTTTTTAATGTGATATATAAATATCAGGGTCAGCCTCACAAATGGCATGTTATTGCTTATAGCGCGCATAGTAAGATTCTTGAAATGTCTGCTGATGGAAACAATCTTTATATCCGTGATTCTGCCAACCTGATTGATAAATATCTTGGTAAACCTCATCAATGGCGAACAATTGCTTTCAGTGACAAGGTGGTAATAACCCGGGTTGTAGCTGATGATGAAAATGTTTGCATTTTAGATTCTCATAATGAAGTTGATAAATATTTAATGAAACCACATCAATGGAAAGATATCGCTCTTAAAAAATCTAAAATTCTTAAAATGGCTGTTGATGGCAAGAATATTTATCTGTTAAGTTCTAATAACCAGATTGATAGATACTTAGGTCAGCCTCACAAATGGCAGGCAATTTTGCTGCCAGATAAAAATTAATGAGAATAGCCATAATCGGAGCAGAAAACGAGCTTCATACTCTCCATATGAAAGGGGTGTTGAAAAAACGGGGGGAAGAGGTATTAATTATTGACACAGTTGCCTTTCCTCAAGATGCTACCCTTTCTCTTATTGACAACAAAGTGAAATATCAGGGTAATTTTATAGATGATATCAAAAGTTTCTATGCAAGGTCGGTTTTTTATAGTCACCCGCCTTATGATTTAGAAGAAGTAAAAGAAGGTAAACCAATTAATTTAGATGGCTGGTATAGTGATTATGCAGCAGAAACGGAAAGACAGTCTCTTCTCAGTTCATGGATAAGATCTCTATCATTACAGGGAAAACAGGTAGTCAATCCTATAGAATCATTTGATTTACATTATATTAAGGCATACCAATTATCTTTGTTGAGAAATAATGGAATCCCTGTCCCTGAAACACTGGTAACAAATAATCCTCAGGCAGTCATTGAGTTTCAAGAAAAGTTTGATAAAATAATTTATAAACCTGTTGCCGGAGGAGCGGAATGTAAAGAATTATTAGTCAGGGATTTAAACAAAGAGAGGTTGAATTTATTGCATAATGCTCCTGTAATGTTCCAGGAGTATATAGAAGGTGAGAACATAAGGGTATATATAATTGATAAAGAAGTGGTTTCTGCTGGGATTATTTATACAAAAGAAATAGATTATCGCGGGCATGAAGAAGGTATTGAAAAGATTAAATTACCGGATGATATAGCAAATATGTGTATTAAGGCAATGCATCTATGCGGAATGAAATTTACCGGCGTAGATTTAAAAAGAAAACGCGATGGCGAATTTGTTTTGTTAGAATGTAATCCTTCTCCAATGTTTATTGGTTTTCAAATGCAGATTGGAGACCATATTGATGAACGATTAGCTGATTATTTGACAAGTTAGTCCTAAAAATGCGTCAAAATTCAAATACGCCTCTCAAAAGAAAAAATTATCATTTATCTTTCAGGTTTGCATATGGAACATTAGATGATGGAACCATATGGGTCCGTCCTCCTTCGGGTCATCTTTTTCATGTTAACTCATTAACCCTGAGAATCATATTGGAATTAAATAGTGGTGTAAGTGTTGATACTGTTTGTAAAAAATACCATCTATTGGAAAATGAAGTATGGTCAATTCTGGGCAGTTTCGAAAAAGAAGAAGCAATAGTTAAACCAAAGTACGGGAAAATAATAAGAGCAAAACAACAGGAAGATATTAGTTTAACTCCATTCATTTTACTGGTTATTGTTCTTGGTATAATTCAAGCTGATTATTTCAGTCTGCATGCACGGACTTTTCTGCTGAAATACTGGTATGAAGGAATTTTTATAGGCGCTATTGCTGTGTTTTCTGTATTTTTTCATGAAATTGGACATTATTTTATTGCCAAAAAATATTTTAAACCAAAATTCGGGTTTACTTTTTTGTTTATATTTCCAGCAGTATATGTTGATACACACTCTGCGTGGACTTTACCTCGTAATATAAGACTTCTGATCAATGCGAGTGGCTGTATAGCGGACATGATTGTTAATACTGCGGCAATAGCTCTTGTTATAGGAAACCCGCGGTTGGAATATTTTGTAACTCCTTTTTTGCTCATGCAGTATACACGCTGGTCAATTGTTCTTAACCCTTTATTTTCCGGCGATGGCTATTGGTTACTGGCTGATTTTTTTGGTGTAGTGAATCTGACAAAGAAGGGATTCCAAAACCTTATCAGGTTGAAATTAAACTTATATTCACTCTTTGGCCTTATGTCAGTTTTAATGATGATATCTTCTATTATGGGTATAATATGGTTTATATTTAACACCTTATGGAAATTATTTTTTCCATCGTGAGTTTGACAAAAGCAGTTCTTTCATAGTAAACTTTCATCAAAATTGTAGTGGTGCGGTTTATCGCGCAAATTGTAGTTGTATTAATTTGAAGGAGGAAAAATGGAATATTTTTTAGGGTTTGCATTAAAAGTACTGGGAGTAGTTGTAATTTTAACTTCTACAATCAGAATATTGAAAGAATATGAGAGAGGAGTTATATTTCGTTTGGGAAGAATGCATGGTGTAAAGGGTCCTGGATTATTTTTCATTATTCCTTTAATAGATAAAATGGTAAGGGTAGATCTTAGATTGGTATCCATTGATGTTCCCAGACAGGAGATAATGACCAAAGATAATGTGCCGGCTACAGTTGATGCAGTGGTATATTTTAAGATAGTAAACCCTGGTAAGGCATTGGTAGAAATTCAAAGTTATTACCAGTCCACATATCTCATTGCTCAGACTACTTTGCGTAGTGTTTTGGGGCAGTCAGACCTTGATGAATTATTGTCTCAAAGGGATAAAATCAACAGGAAGTTACAGGAGATTATAGATGAACAGACAGTCCCATGGGGAGTAAATGTTCCTATAGTGGAAATAAAAGAAGTAGCACTCCCAGAAGAGATGAAAAGGGCGATGGCTAAGCAGGCTGAGACAGAGAGAGAACGCCGCGCCAAGATTATTGACGCTGAAGGAGAATGTCAGGCAGCTGAAAAGTTAGTTGAAGCAGCAAAGAATATGAAGACTGAGCCTCTCGCTATTCAGTTGCGGTATCTTAGAACCCTTACCGAGGTTTCTCGTGAAAAAAGTTCAACAATTCTTTTACCTATAGACTTATCTATTCCATTTTTGGGACCGCGAAAGTAAAGGTTTATTAACAGGGATATAACTTCACACTAAATTTTTCTGGTTGGAATCATTGTGTTAAACCCGGATTTTGCATTAGACAATGGAATTCGACGAAAAATATGCCACATTCTACGTCACAAAAAAGCTCATCAATACTTACGAGTATTACTTCACTTTTTTGTTGTGTATTATATGGCATCTTTGCCCTTCGGGTGCTCCTCCTAAAAAATCATGCTTAGGCATAATTTTTCTTAACAGCTCCGCATGTCTCGGTTCTTCATTCCTAATGCAAAATCCGGGTTTAAATTTATATAGTGACACTATAATTATTTTGCAGGTATTGTCAACAGTATCGTCTATAACTGTAGGAGCAAAATGATAATATCCTATTTGTACAAAATAGAAAGGTAAGTAT
>JAIVZN010000089.1:0-8306 GCA_048634875.1 Deltaproteobacteria bacterium
TTATGATGGGAATGTCAGTGGCAAGATTTATGATCTGCATGGAGCATTTGTCGCAGGAATGGAAAAAAGCGGTTCGTTTAGCAGTGAAAATGTTTCTTTGAAATGGGATGGTAAATATTCAAATGGAAAGGCTGCTTCAGGCGGGGTATATATTTATCAGGTTGAGATAAGCGGACCTGAAAACAAGGTAATTAATGGAACAGTGGTGATAGCAAAATGATTAAGAAATTAAGAGATTTAGAAATTAAGAAATTAAGGATACGCATTTTCTTGCTTAATATTTTAATCTCTATTTTCTTAATCTCTCATTCTTATGCTCATTTTGAAGATACGGGGATAGGCGCGCGTCCTGTTGGTTTTGGGAATGCATATACAGCATTAGCAGAAGATATATATGCTGTATATTATAACCCTGCGTGTTTAAGTAAAGTTAAATGGAAAGAATTTGGCTTGAATTATGAGAAACTATACTGGGGACTTGATGATAACTCTAAGTTGGGGAATGCGTTTATTGGTTATACACAGCCAATAAAAACAGTAGGCAGAAGGCAGGAGGCAGAAGGCAGTAGAGGAACAAAAGATTGGGGAACAATAGGAGTAGGCTGGTTAAATTTTACATTAAGTAAATACTATTCGGAAAACAGTTTTATAATTGGATATGGAAAAAGAATTCATTATTCCATTGAAAGTGAAAAAATACCTGGTTTTATTAAAACAGTTTTAAATCCAGTTGGTGAGGGAAATCTTTCAGCAGGCCTGAATTTAAAAATTCTTTCTAAAAGATACGGGAAAACAATTTATACTGAAAATGCAGCAAATCTTGATACAGGGGTTCTTAAGAATGCCTGTGATCCGGTATTTAAAAATGGTTATTCAAAAACAGCTCTCAGTATTGATTTAGGTTTTCTGTATGATTTTAGCAATTATCATTCTGTTGCGGTGTTTTTTAAAGATATTAATCAGCCTGATATGGGTTTTATTGCTAAAGACAGGATTCACCAGGGGATGAAAATTGGTTATGTTTATAAAAGGAAAGATTTTAATATGGTATCAGATTTTTCTATACAGAGAGGAGATATTAAGTTTTCAAATGGTGCTGAAAAATGGTTCATGGATAAGACATTTGCTGCCCGTGGTGGGCTTGGTATAGGCAGTCGTGAGTATGTTAATCTTTCTATTGGGGGAACTTATGTATATAGCTCTATTTTCCAGTTTGATTATAGTTTCCAGTACCCTTTAAAAGGAATTTTAAGCAGTTATGGAACGCATCAGGTTTCTCTTACTATGAGATTTGGAGTGCCTCCGCTGGAAGAAGTTGAACGAGATGAAAAAGTAAGAGAATTAAAGACTGAACTTGAAAGAGTAAGAGAAGTTATTAAAGAAGAAAAATATAAAAGAGATGAGGCAGTATCAGCGAAAAATGAACTTGAGAAAGAAATTCATGAGGCTAAAGAAAAGCAGCGTTTAACAGAAAGAAAACTGCGCAGTGTTCAAGAAGAATTAACAAAAGCAGAGGAGTTGCCTGTCAGGGAGTTACCTGTTGAAGAAAAAGAGGTTGAGAAAGAAGTAGAAGCAGTACCCATGGAATTAGAAACTACATTAAAGAGCATTGTTCTTTTTGATGCAGATGATTTTACATTAAAACAGTCAGCAATACGAGTTGTTGACCATATTGCTGAAACCTTAATTGTCTTTCCATTACAGAAGGCGAATATTGAAGGCCATGCTGATATGTTTGAAGATGAGGCAGAGATTATTTCTAAAAAAAGAGCAGAGGTAATTTATGACTATCTCATTAAGGAGTATGATATTTCTACTGAACGTTTAAATATATTGTATTTTAGCGCTGACAGACCTGTTGCTGACCCTTCTACTCAAGACGGGATGGCGCAGAACCGCAGGGTAGAAATGACTATTATTAAGTAGAATTATAAGGAAAGAGAATAGGAGATTAGGAGACTGGGAGACTATGAGATTGGGGTTGAAAGAAGTTGAAAGTTGAAAGCGGAAGGTGAAAATTTGATTTTTAAAGTTTTTCCCTGTATTATATATAATTGAGAATAGGAGATTAGGAGACTGGGAGATTGGGAAATAATGGCTAAAAAAAGAAAAGGTAAATTATTATACAAATTACTTATTATATTTGTAGGTCTTGCAATTATTCCTCTACTTGCAGTTAGGATAAGAGTGCTTCAGGTTGGCCAGTTGTCAATGAAAAAAGAGTGTCTTAAGATTCAACTTGAAATTGCCCGCCGTTCAGCAGATACTGTTGATTCTTTTTTGAAAGATATAAAAAATATTCTGTTTGTGATTCAAAAACCAAAAGAATTTGTTGCAATGGATATAACTAAACAGAGAGTAATTTTAGAAAACCTTATGAAGTCCTATCCTACTTTTATGAAACTTACAGTAATAGATGATTCAGGTATGACGAAGTTAAGGATACCGCGGTTTGGAAAAATAGAAATAGATCCCGGGATTGATCATTCTAAAAGTAAGCTTTTTACAGAAGCTATTGAAAAAGGAGAGTATGTTTCTCAGCCTTACCGTTCTCCTGAAAATTATCCTTTTATTCTTATCTCAGTTCCTATTGAAGTTTATGTTGGAAAACCGGTTGGGGTTCTTGCTGCAGAGATAAATTTAATTGCGCTTAGCAATCTGATTGCCCAGATAAAAATTGGGGAAAGGGGAATTTCTTTTGTAGTTGATAAAAAAGGCAGTCCAATTGCCCATCCTGATCAAAAGGTAGTATTAAAGGTAAAAAATCTCAATAATATTCCTCTGGTTTCCAGAGCGCTGGAAAGAGAGAAAGAAGGAGGATGTGAGTTTGTATATCAGGATGAAGAGTTTCTTGGCTCTTATGTTCCAGTAAAGAAATTAGGCTGGAGAGTAATTGTTCAACAGCCATTAAGTGAAGCGTATCTACCTGCAACTAAAATGAAAGAACAGGTAAATATTTTTTTAATCGGCGCTTTAATTATTACTATATTAATTGGAGTATTCTTTTCTTATAGACTTGTTAAGCCAATAAGGATTCTTCAGGAGAAAACAGAAAAAGTAGCATCAGGTGATTTTGATACTAATATAGATATTCAGAGCAGGGATGAAATAGGAGAGTTGGGTGAGAAATTTGCTTTTATGTCAGGAGCGTTAAAAAAAATGACAGGAGAATTAAAAGAAGCAAATAAAGAGTTAGATAAATGGAATAAGGAGTTAGAGGATAGGGTTGAAGTGAGAACACGCGAGTTGAGAGAAACCCAGGGAAAATTAGTTGAGTCAGAACGTTTAGCTGCAGTTGGACAAATGGCAAATGTTGTAGGGCATGAAATAAGGAATCCGCTTGCTGCTATGAAAAGTTCTGTATATGTTTTAAGAGATGTAAGTCCTCATGATGATCCTGATATAAATGATTGTCTTGGTTTATTTGATAGAGAAATTGAGGCTATTGAAAAAATATGCGCAGATATGCTTGGTTTTTCAAGAAGAAGAAAACCTGTAAGAAAATTTATAGATTTGAATGTACTCATTGAAGAAAGTTTTAATATTTTAACATGTCCTGTTAGTGTAAAAGTATTCAAAAAATATGCGCAAAATTTACCTGAAGTAAATATAGACAGAGATGAAATCCGTCAGGTTCTTGCAAATTTGATTAAGAATAGTTTTGAAATTATGGAAGAAAAAACAAATGGCGGTGAACTGCGCATTGAAACAAGAGAAGTTAATGGAATAATTCAGATTGTTATTGCTGACACAGGGCCTGGAATTTCTCAGGAGAATATGGAAAAAATGTTTACTCCTTTCTTTTCTACAAAAGCGAGAGGAACCGGTCTGGGTTTAGCGGCCTGTCAGCAAATTATTGAAAGACACGACGGTAAAATCTGGGCGGAAAGTGAAGGAGTTGGAAAGGGAGCGACATTTTTTGTTCAGTTGCAGAGGGATACAGA
This sequence comes from Deltaproteobacteria bacterium, assembly GCA_048634875.1. Classification (GTDB taxonomy): domain Bacteria; phylum CG03; class SLGR01; order SLGR01; family JBDRKX01; genus JAIVZN01. The sequence goes on from JAIVZN010000089.1 coordinate 3,945, forward strand.
AGAATGAAAAAAGTAAATTTAATTAAAGAGAAAAAAAATAAAGTTTATTTCTGGCTAAGGTTTAAAATAGCTGTCAAACTGTGGTTAATAAATTTTGCCAGAAAATTAGTGTTAATAAGTTTTATTTTTCTTCTCATTGCTGCGGGGTTATACTATAAAACATGTAAGGAAAAAGCATCTACTGATGAGGTCAGAGTTTTAAAAGAGAGGATTAGTGAGTTGGAGCCTTTCATTGCCGAAGCTGATTTGAGAATCAGGGAAACTGAAAGCGCAAGAAAAAAAGCAGAGGAGAAGGCAGAAAAAGAAAAGAATGCGAGAAAAAGAGTAGTGAAAGAAATTTTTGCTTTAAAAAAGAGTAATGCTGATAAGAAGGTAAAGACAGTTCCAGGAGCGAGGGAAAAAGCATTACAAGATGAGGTCAGAATTTTAAAAGAGAGGATTAGTGAACTGGAAATTTCCATTGCTGATGCCGGAAAGAAGGCAGATGAGTCTAAAAATTTAAAAGATAGAATCAGGAATCTGGAAAATTCTCTTGCTGTTGCTGAAAAGAAGATTGAGGAAGAAAGAAAGGCAAGAGAATTAGCAGAGAAAGCCCGGAAAGAGATTGAAAAAATTAAAGCTGGTACAGAGAAAAAAACAAAAAAAATAAAAACATATGAAGTTGCCGAAGGTGATACACTTTCTTCTATTGCTGAAAAAATTTATGGAGATTCTTCCCGCTGGAAAGATATTTTTAAGGCAAACAAAGAAGTGCTTAAGAATAAGGGAGTCGTTAAGGGTTTGATTTTAGCCATTCCTGAATAATAAACCTGTCTTATTGTTGGAAAAATATTAGAAAAATAAGTATGCTATTATTTAATGAAACAAACAAGTTAGGAGGTAAGCATGAGGAAAATTCTATTCATTGATGATAATAAAGGCTTATCGGCAATGATGAAAAAGATTTTTGTTAGAAGAGCTTATGATTTCCATTTTGCTTATAACGGTGAAGATGGGCTGAAAAAGGCAGTTGAAGTAAATCCTGATATAATCGTTTTAGATGTTGCTCTTCCAGATATTGATGGATTTGAGTTATGCAAAATAATGAAAATAAATGAGGAAATTAAAACGATTCCTGTAATTTTAGTAACAGGCGTGTGTTCTATTGATAAAAAGGTGAAAGGTTTTAGTGCAGGCGCCAGTGATTTTATTACCAAGCCGGTAGATATTAAGAACCTTTTTGCCAGGATTGATGATATCCTCGGGAAATTGGCGTGAAGGGTAAAAAGTAAAGAGTAAATTGAGAAAAGTAAAATTATTTTCACTTTACGGTTTACGATTTATATGAAGCATTCAAGGTTTGTGCATCTCCATATTCATACAGATTATTCATTTCTTGATGGTGCCTGCCGTATAGAACCATTGATAGAAAAAGCTCAGGAGTATAAAATGCCTGCTTTAGCAATCACAGATCATGGTAATATGTGTGGTGCCATTAAATTCTATAAGACCTGTATATCTCGCGGCATTAAACCTATTATAGGTTGTGAATTCTACATTTCTCCAACATCCCATAAAGATAAAAGCAAAGGCAATCTGCATATGACACTTCTTGTTAGAAATTATGAAGGTTATATAAATTTAATGAAGTTAAATGAGTTAGCATATAAGGAAGGTTTTTATCATAGGCCCAGGATTGACATGGAGTTAATCCTGAGACACTGTAACGGTTTAATTGCCTTATCAGGATGCCTTCAGGGTAAAATAGCAAGATTAATACTTGATAATAGAATTGATAGAGCCCAGGAGGAAGCATTAAAATACAATGAAATATTCGGCGAAGGACATTTTTATCTTGAGATGATGGATACAGGCTTACCTGAACAAAAAAAGGTAAATAAGTGTCTCTATGAAATATCTAAGAAAACAGGGATAAAATGTGTTGCTACCAATGACTGTCATTATATTAACAAAGATGATGCCTATGCTCAGGAAATATTAATGTGTATAGGAACGGGGAAAAAAATAGATGACCCGACTCATCTGAAGTTTTCAACCGAGGAATATTATTTGAAGTCGCCGGATGAAATGAAGGAGCTTTTTAAAGATTATCCTGAAGCAGTTGAAAATACCCGTGCTGTAGCTGAGTTATGTAATTTAACAATTGAATTTGGAAATAATTATTTACCTGAATATGAAGTTCCCGAAGATATTACCAGGCAACAATATTTAGAGAAACTTTGCCGGGAAGGAATCAAAGAAAGATACGGTAAATCGGTAGGACAGGCATCTGGTGGGATGGTGGGACAGGCATCTTGCCTGTCAGTGGTAGAAGAAAGACTTAAAACAGAGCTTGAAGTTATTAATTCCAAGGACCTTGCCGGATATTTTCTTATATGCTGGGATTTTGTAAATTTTGCGCGCGAAAATGATATTCCTGTAGGTCCTGGCCGCGGCAGCGGTGCAGGCAGTATTGTCTCATATCTTCTTGGTATTACAAATGTAGATCCTTTAAAATACGGGCTGCTGTTTGAAAGATTTCTAAACCCGGACAGAAAAACACTTCCTGATCTTGATATTGATTTTGCAGATACAGGAAGGGATAAGGTGATTGATTATGTGAAGAACAAATATGGAGAAGACAGAGTCGGACAGATTGCAACATTTCAAACTCTAAAAGCGCGCGCCGCGGTAAGAGATGCCGGAAGGGTTCTTGATGTTCCACTCGCTACTGTAGATAAAATTGCAAAGATAATTCCATATGACGCAACAATTTACAGGGCTATAGAAGATGTTAGTGAATTAAGAGAGGTATATAATTCTGATGATAGAATTAAGCAATTGCTTGATATAGCCAGAAAAATTGAAGGATGTAAAAGGCAGCCCGGTGTTCATGCCGCAGGTGTTGTGATAGCAAAAGATGTCCTGTCTAATTTTGTTCCAAGGGGTATCTCCAGTGATAATCGTCAGGTAACCCAGTACGAGGGCGATGATCTTGTTGAACTCGGACTCCTAAAAATGGATTTTTTAGGTTTGAGGTTTCTTACGGTGATTCAGATAGCTCAAAATAATATTAAAAAGCAAAAGGGAATTGATCTGGATATTGCGAGTATTGACTTAAAAGACAGAAAGACCTTTGAACTCCTCTCAAATGCTGAGTCAGTAGGTATTTTCCAGATTGAAAGTAAAGGTTTTCAGGACCTTTTAAGAAAATTGGCCGTATCGCGATTTGAGGATATCATTGCATTAGTTGCATTATACAGGCCGGGAGTAATGTCCAGTGGAATGACAGATGAATTTATTGAACGCAAGAGAGATCCCTTGAAGATAAAATATCCTGATAAATCACTTGAAGACATTTTAAAGGATACTTACGGGGTAATTCTCTATCAGGAACAGGTTATGCAGGTGGCAAGGAAACTTGCCGATTTCAGCCCTGCTCAGGCAGATGATATGCGCAAGGCAATGTCAAAAAAAATTCCTGAGACACTCGATCGTATGAAAGATGATTTTATAAGTGGTGCTGAAAAAAATAATATTAAAAAATTTACAGCAGAGAAGATATTTGATACTCTCAGTAAATTTGGAGGATATGGTTTTAACAAAAGCCATTCCGCTGCATATGCAACATTAGCTTATCAAACAGCGTATCTTAAAGCAAATTTTACTGCTGAATATATGAGTGCTTTGTTGACTTCAGAAATGGGTAATACGGATAAGGTGGCAGAATATGTGGCAGAATGCGAGCGCATGGGTATAAAGATTAATAAGCCAGGTGTTTCTGCCTCGGATATAGGGTTTACAATAGAAAATGAAGGCGAGATAAGGTTTGGACTTAATGCAATTAAAAATGTTGGTATTACCGCTATAGAATCAATAATTAATGCCCGGCATAAAGATGGTGAATTTAAAACTTTTTACGATTTTTGCACAAGAGTTGATTTGCAGAAGGTAAACAAAAGAGTTTTAGAAAGTCTTATAAAGGCAGGCGCATTTGATTTTCTTAAAATTGGACGCCGTCCTCTTTTTTGTGCAGTTGAATCTGCAATATCTCAAGCTGCGTCATATCAGAAAGATATTAAAACAGGGCAGAAAACTTTTTTTGAAGTTATTGATGGGGATAATGCGCAGGAAGTTGAAATAAAAGACCACCGCGAGTGGCATGAAAACGAAATGCTTATAAATGAGAAAGAAGTTCTTGGTTTTTATTTTTCAGGCCACCCATTAGCAAGATATTCAAAAGATATATCCAGCCTTCACCCTGATTCTTATTGGAGCTGTGGGGTTTTTTCTAACCCTGTGGCTTTCGCATTATATTACACGTCCTATTTCCAGGCTTACCTCCATGGCAGACCTGGCCAGTCACAAAAAATCCACAATCCA
>JAIVZN010000090.1:0-8228 GCA_048634875.1 Deltaproteobacteria bacterium
TAATTCATCATAGTCAATAGGTTTAACCAAGTAATCATGCACACCCAAACGCATTCCATCCAGGGCTAATTCCATTGAACTAATTCCTGTAATTAAAATAGGTACGGATTTACTGGAAATCTGGAGAGCGTGTTTAACTAAATCAAGTCCATGCATATCAGGAAGGTTATAATCAACAAGTAAAACATCAAAAAACTTTTGTTTTATTAATTCTAACGCGCTGGTACTATCATTAGCAATTTCTGAATAGTAACCCTCATTCTCAAGAACTAATTTTATAGCATCTGCTAAAGCAAAATCATCGTCAATAATTAATATATTAATTTTTTTTCTCACTTTTTACTTTATAATATTAGCAGTAATAAAAATGGTAAGCTCTGTTCTTTCTTTTGTCTTGTCCAGTTTTTTGAAAAGAAACCCTAAGATAGGTATATCTCCTAATATCGGAACCTTATACTCAGTTTGAGACTCAGTCTCCCTGATTAGGCCGCCAATTATTGCAGTTTCTCCATCCCTAAGCATAAGAGTTGTATCTGCTTTACTTGTTTTAATAATCGGCACACCACCTAACGATTCACCTGTGCGAAAACTCTGTTCAGGGGTAATACTTAAAATTATTGTATCATCCTTATTAACCTGCGGTTTTACCTTTAACTTTATACCAACCTCCTTAAATTCAGTAGAAACAACAGGGTTGCCTTCTTCACCCTGCGTCATCTCCTGATAGGGAATCTCATCTACAATATTTATAGTAGCCTCTTTATTACTTAAAACTAACAATTTGGGATTTGACAAAATCCTGGCATCAGCGCTTTCTTTCATAGCCTCAATAAATCCTTGTATACTATAATCTTTATGGATTATAGCCACTGAAAATTTACCGGAAGCAGGCAGCCCGTGAGAAAATGCCTGGCTAAAAGCTCCTCCCTTAGGTTGTATAGATTCTTTGTTTCTTTCCTCATCTAATTTTAAATATCTTTCCTCACTAAGAGGGTCGCTCCAGAACTCCTTGGTATTGTAAATACTACCAACATCAACTCCCCATTTTAATGAAGAATTTACTTTCATTTCTACAATTCTGGACTCAAGCAGCACCTGCGGCGTAGGGCTATCTAATTCTTTTATTAATCTACCAATTTTTTCTATATTATCCGCCATATCACTAACAATTAAACTGTTAGTTCTTTCATCTGCTGTTACTTTACCACCGCGGGAAAGCTTGATATTTATTACCTTTACCAGGTCTACAGCATCAGCATAATTTAATGAAAACACTTTGGAAACTGTTACTATGCGGCCTTCTGTCTTGCTTTTTATTGTATATATATCCGTATCTTTCTGGCGTACATAATATAAGTCATAAGTATCTAACAATGCATTAAGAGCTTCCTCTGGAGTAACCTCCTTTAAATCTAAGACAATTTTTTTATTAGCCAATCGAGTATCTGTAATAAACTTACGCCCGGTTTTCCTGCTAAATATATCAAGCGCTGCTCCAAGAGGAACTTCCTTAAAACTCAATGTAATTAACTTTTCTTGAGCCGTAGAAAGTTCTACAACTGAAATTAATATCACTCCCGCCATAACAAAAATTATTAACCTCTTCATTTATATTTTCTCCTCATCAAATTTTAAATTTATCAATTGCCGTTTTGTTGACTTTTATTTTTTCAATCTCCAATCTACAATCTCCCAGTCTCCAATTCATTTATTTTATTCTCTTCTTTTTCAATCTCAACTTAAAATACTCCGAACGCCATTTATATGTTACATAAGTTTCTGTAATCTTCACTATTTTTGCCCCTTTGATAACATCCCCCACACCTAAAACCCTGCCATTTATAATAGCTAACGGCTTATCCTTATCCCATGTAATACCTTTAAGAAATAGCCTTGGTCTATATATTTTTTTCCCTTTCTCCCTCTTTACCGGGAAAATTGTATCTCCATAAAAAAGAGGGTCCTTTTCAACCTCAAATGGAATATTAATTATATCCTGTTTTCTTTTTATATCTTTTGCAATCTTATTTGTAATTTCAGGCAAAGTAAAAATATCCATTTCCCGGGATAACTGCATCTTAGTAGAAATTAAAACAGTATATACATACATATTAACTTTATGTTCAGGTTTTTCCAGGCCGCTTGTAATAGCTAACTTTTCTATTCCAAAGAAAATGGGATTATTCTCAAGAAGATAAAAAACTTTCCCTATTTGCTGAAAACTACCGGAAAAATCAACTTTCCATGCTTGTTTTTTATATCCACTTTCTGTCTTTAAAATTGTTTTAACAGAGTCAATTTTATCAAAAACAATTTTTGCCTGGTCACCGGTTTTACTTATTTCCTCTAAACAAGATTGTTCTATCCCTTCAACCGGAGTCAGGTACCCTTTAAAATTATTAATTATATCTGTAACTTCTTTTTCTGATTTTCTACACAGTTTAATAACTTTATCAAACTGCCGGTACTGTTCGGAAGTATTCTTCATCTTCTTAATTTCGTTCCTTAAATTAGTTAACTTCTTAGCTTGCGGGCTGACAATGAGAAAAATAAATAAAATTAATATTAATAAATATGTTCCACCTGCAATTCCTGCTGTTTTCAGACAATATTCTTTAATCTCTTGTTTCTTCATATTTTAAATCTTCTTTAATAGGTATTGAAACTATAAACAACTTTGCAGCTTTTTCCTTTAATTTACTTTTTACTTTACTTCTTTTTTGAGTTATAAGTTTTACTCCATGACTAAAAAAAGGACTCTTTTCTATCTTGTTAACAAACTCTTTAAACTGGTCAAAGTCCTGCTTCTTATCAGCTAACATAACAATTTCTAAATTAATAGTTTCTTTATTTTTATCTATCTTGATTCTTGTAATACACATCTCAGCAGGACAAAGCATTGCTAATTCCTGTAATCTAACTGCATAAAAAGTCTTTTCACTAAAAATTTCCTTAATTTGATATACCTGCTGATAGTATTTAGTCCACTCTTTCCTGTACTTATTAATATTGAACCTTTCAATCATTCTATTGATTTCCGCATTAACCATTGCTTTTTCTTTTTTATACTCAGAAATCTTAACAGAACTCATATAAGATTTATATATAAGTCCGGCAAGTATTAATAAACCTGCTGCGCCGGCAATTCGAAGATAATGCAAAAATTTTTTCTTTGCTTTTATTAAAATTATTTTTTCTCTAATAATATTTATCTCATACATAATAAAAAAATTATAAGTTACAAGTTATGAATTATAAGTTAATTTATCACTTATCATTTATAACTTATCACCTATCACTTATTTCCCTAATTGACAAGCCTAAGGCAATGTCCATAAACGGACCTAATTCTTTTTTATTTTCTCCCTTTATATTCAGAAAAGGATTCCAATTTTGGATTTTAATACCTAAAATTTCAGAAATAAAATTTTCTAATCCTTCTAAGCATGATGTACCGCCAGTCAAAAAAATCCTGTCAACTTCCAAAAATATTTTTTGACTCTTACAGTATTCAATTGATTTATAAATTGCTTCAAGCAAATCAGGGGTGCTTTTTGTTAAAACATTTTTAATATTTAATCTTTTGGCCTGCCACTCTTCAGGCAGTTTTTTTATTTTTTCCGCCTCTTCAGAAGAAACTTTAAGCTCTTTTTCTATTTTTAATGAAATATCTATTCCTCCAAATTTAATATTTTTTGCAAATTTTAATTTTCCATTCTGCAAAATAGAAATATTTGTCTGTACATGACCTACATTCACCAGCATAACTGTCTGCTCTACAGCATCAGAAAAAAATGTTAAGAAACAATTTATTGAAGCTAAATTATCAATATCCATAATAATCGGGTCTAAGTTAGCGCTCTGGACAATTTGAATCTTCCTGTCTACTATTTCCTTAGGCGCAGCAGCATATAATACTTTCTTTTCACTTTTCTTTTTGGATGGAATAACCTGAAAATCAGTATCAATTGTATCAAGGTCATAAGAGACTTCCTGTTCTGCCGCCAATCTTATTGCACCTTTTAACTCCTCATCGGATAAATTAGGAAAGTCAAACATATGCACTAAAACTTTATCTCCTCCCACAGAAATAGCTGTAGTTTTAGTAGAAAATTTATTTTTTTCAAAGATTGACTTAATTTTTTGAGATATATCTCCCTTTTCAGGAACAGGTTCCATTACTGCAGAAACAACACGGTACTCACCGTCTTTCTTTTGCACCTCGCACATCTTAATAAATTTTGAGCCAATATCTAAACCAATCATTTACATTCCTTCCTTAATAAAATTCTACAATATATAATTACTATTATATCTTAGTTTTATTAATTGTCAATCTACAACTTCTTTACAGGTTTTTCTTCCCATGAAACCGGTTCAAAAATAATTGTCTGGGGGAAATATGGAGGAGGATTATCTAATACCCTATTATCATATTTATAAGGCGACTTAGCATATCCGGACTTCATGTCTGTTACATAGGCTGATGCATAACCCCTGCCAACCGGTTTTCTGATACGCTGGATAACCCCTCCAAATATATTCAAAATACCAGCAGGCGGTTTAGGGTCACCCGGGTCAGAAGACGGTTCAAACCTTGTCTGCCAATCTTTTACCCTGAAACTTTTATAAGTCATCAATATAGCATTAATCTCTACAGCATAATTTTCCTGAGGCATATCTGCTGAGATGATAATATCCTTGCCTGCGACTAATCCTAACATACCTTCATAATCAGGAGATACTCCGGCATATTTTATATCACCCGTAATATAAATAGTTCCTGAAGAAGCTATAGTAAGCCATCTCTTTAGCCCATGTTCACCTGGCGTTTTTGTGTATAAACTTGTGATATCACCTGTTACAAACACTACTGCGCTTGAGGTGGGAATATCCCAAGGTACCCCGTTATATTTTAATTTATTCTTTTTTAACTCAATTGTTGTATTTCCCGGTATATCGATATACTTTCCGTGCGCTATAGCCGCATCCTTGAGTCTTGTTAAATTCCAGCTTTCATACATATCAATAGGTTCTACCGCAGGATATTTTTCCTTTGGAAGATCAAGAGGAGAGCCCGTTCCGGCGTTATGTCTATTACTCTTACAGTTAAAATAATAAAAATCTTTTGCTGTAGTAACCTGATATTTACCATCAACTATACTAAAACCAGGAGAACCGCAAAGACTTATCTCATCATTTGAATGAACAGGACCATCAAATTTATCACCAGTGTAAAACCAGATCCTTTCATCCCAGGGTACAGCCGGGGGTCCTGTAACACCCCCGTCCTGGTCATACTCTTTATCACTGAAGTAAGCATAATGCGCAAAATTAACAAACTTTGCTCTTAGCATTACAGTTTTAGATATATTTCCTGATGTCCCTGTAGAAACTACCAAAAATGTCCTCTCCCACTTCTTTTCTTCAGATACAACACCTTCGGGGATTATTTTTACCTTATAGGTTCCCGGCGCAAATGACGGGTCAGTATCCAGTGTAACTTCTCCAAAGGGCTCAAAAGCCGTAGTTCTGCTAAATATATTGACTGCCCCGATACTAATCAAACTCTTGGCCCTTTCAAGGCCGGCATCTGCTAAATAGAGCGCCTTTGCCCTGTAAATCTGCGCCCTGGAGAAAATTCTTTCTTCTCCTGCCATATAAATAAATGCAGTACCTGTAAGACTTAAAATCACACCAAATATTATTACCAAAAAAAGAGCTGACCCACTATTCACTTTTACATTTTTACATTTTACATTGAACATTTTCTTCTCCACCCTAATCTCCCAATCTCCTAGTCTCCCAGTCTCCATTTACTTATTTCTGCTTCTTACCACAAATTCACTCTCTGATATGAGCACTGCGCCGCTGGCCTGATTGGTTACCTTTTCCTGTTTAATACTAACTTTTGCCGCATTACTGCCTACATAACTGAATATCAACTTTGTTACATCCCTCAAAATAACTCCATCTACATCAATACCAGTACCTGTAACTTTATATTCAATATCTGTTCCATTTAAACTAAATGTTACTGTAGTCCCATCAATCGCCCATATTGTTATTTCACCCGGATCTATTTCCATACCCGTTGCTTTTCGGAGTTCCTTTTCCATCATCATCCGGCAAAACCTGATATCACTTCTCAACTCTATGGAATCCCTTCCTCTTAACCATGATTTATGGGTATGAAATAAGAGTGTCCCTATACTAAGAAAAAGAATCCCTGCTATGCCAACAGTAATAATAAGTTCTACAAATGTAAAACCTGATTGATTCCATTTCTTCATGGTGAAATTATTGTATGTAAATTCACCTCTTGCGCGGACCAGGCTACCGTCACATACACAACTTTATATTGTTCATCCACTGTATATACTTCATCCGCTCCATAATAAGCGTCATATGTAAGCCCCTTATAATAATGTACAGTATGAGAAGATACAAGTATTTCATCATATGTACCTGCTTTAAGAATTTCCATTTTATCTTTCGCTAACTGCAGACTATAACCTGTTTCCCCCGCCTTGTAAACCTGCTTATGACCAAAACCAAAAAATGGCGCACTACAAAGCATAAGTACACAAAAAATTACCATAGCTAATACCATCTCTATTAGTGTATAACCTGAATTCTTCATTGAATATTTTCTTCCCTAACCCTAATCTCCCAATCTCTTAGTCTCCTAATCTCCTATCACGCCGAGCAAGCCCGGCCACTACAACTCTAATCTAAGTTATGAGTTACGAGTTATAAGTTACAAATTATAAGTTAAACACTCATAACTTAATAACTTATCAGGGAGTTACAACAGGAGGTTGATCCCATTTCTGATATAACACAACTGTAATTCCTGCTGCATCTCCTGGATCTACACCTGAAGTTGTAGCAGTAAATGCAGCAGTACCAGCACTATGTGAACCGACTACCTCAACACCATAAGTGCGAAAATAAGTATTCGCTCTGGAATCAATATCTATTACGTCATCATAATTAGACCCTGAATCTACTGCCCAATATACGCCATGTTCAGCTAAATATACTTTCTCTGAAGTTGCTATACTGCCAACTAAAGCTTTGCCTTCTGCTGTCATTGCTCTTTGCGTAAAACCACGATACAATGGTACAGCAATAACCGATAAGATACCAACAATTACCATTACCACCACTAACTCAATTAATGTAAAACCTCTCATCTTCCTAAGCATAACTCCTCCTTATCAGCCGGGCAAGCCCGGCAACTTCCATCTTCCAACTTCCAACTTCCATCTTCTAACCTCCCATCATAGCCGTAGCCATCTTAAATACAGGCAGATACATAGCAATAACAAAGAACCCTACCGCGCCTCCTAAAAGAACAATTAAAACAGGTTCAATTATTGAACTCAGCGCTGCAACTGTTGCATCTACCTCATCATTATAGAATTCGGATAATCTATTAAACAACTCTTCCATTCTACCTGTTTTTTCGCCTACTGATGTCATTCTTACAGTCATTCTTGGAAAAAAAGGATACTTATCCATTTCAGCAGAAAGAGTTGACCCCTCCATTATCTTAATTCTCATATCACTGATAATTTGTTCAATCTGAAGATTGTTAACTACTTTAGATGCAATCTCTAATGAAGCTATTACATCTACCCCCCCTCTTATAAGTGTTGCTAATGTCTGAAATAACTGAGCTATAATTACTTTAGTCATAATTTTTCCAAAAATGGGTAACTTCAGCTTTAATTTATCTGCCTGATACCGCCCCTTCTTAGTGCGGTATATCATAACTGCCGCTGCTGTTATTCCAGCTAAAATTAACACAATCCAGTGAAAGTTCTTTATTGCCGTATCGCTGACCCCCATAACCATTTTAGTAAGAAATGGAAGTTCTGCTCCGAAAGCAGCAAACATATTCTTAAAGCGCGGGACAAGAAACAAAACCAGGCCGGCTATTGTTAATATAAAGAACCCTGTTACAAATATAGGATAAGCGCTGGCAGCCTTAACCTGTTTCTTCAATTTTTCTACGCTTTCCAAATACCCTGAAAGGTCATACAGAACTTTTCCCAATTTTCCGCTCTCCTCACCGGCTTTAATCATTGAAACAAAAATATTACTAAAAATTTTAGGGTATTTTTTCATAGCAGAAGATAATGAATTCCCTGATTTTATATCATTAACTATTTTCCTTAGTATTATCAGGGAATTCATTATCTTCTGCTATGAAAAAATAC
>JAIVZN010000091.1:0-8272 GCA_048634875.1 Deltaproteobacteria bacterium
AAAGTTTTTGTGAGCTACCACCACACAAATGATCAAAAATATCGTGAGAAATTCGAAGAGATGTGCGAAGATGTAATAGTGCCACGTTCAGTAGATATTGGAGATATTGATCCTGATCTGAAGACAGCCAGGGAAGATAAGATAGCTTTTGTCGGTTCATACGGGGTCTTTGCAACAGGAAGAGCGTGGGACCAGATACGGACAACAGTGTGTTATAATAATTTTAATGTGAAGATTGCAAATGCGCATGGTGGGATTTCAGTAGGACCTGACGGCGCGACACACCAGGCATTAGAAGAAATAGCAGTTATGAATTACATTCCGAATATGGTTGTTACTGTGCCGTGTGATTCTGCTGAAACCTATAAAATAACAAAGGCAATAGCTTATTTAGCCGGCCCTGCAATGGTTAGATATGCAAGAGGGGCAACTCCTTCAGTTACTACCCAGGATACTCCTTTTAAGTTTGGTATGGCAAATGTAATCAGGTACAGGGGAATAAAAAATAAATTTATTGATGCTTTTGACTGGCAGTTTGGCTCAGAATATAAGTCCGAAGGAGAGGAAATAACAATAATTGCCTGCGGGCCAATGGTCACTGAAGCAATGAGGGCAGCTTATATATTAAAAGAAGAGTGTGGAATTGAGGTTAGAATTATTGATGTGCATACAATAAAACCTATAGATACAGATACTATTGTAAGGGCGGCAGAGGAAACCAATGCTATAATTACCTGTGAAGAACATCAGGTAGGAGGATTCGGAAATATTGTCGCTGGTGTTATAAATATGTCAAAGAAGTACAGTTTTCCGCTTGTTATGGATATGGTCGGGATTGAGGATGTGTTTGGCGAGAGCGGGGCGCCGTGGGAGCTTATGATAAATTTTGAGTTAGTGGCAGAAAATATTGTTGTCAAAGCAAACGAGTTGATTAAGAAAAAAATGTAAGAGGCTTAGCCTCTTACATAATATAACATGAATCTTGAAGAGTTTATAAAAGTAGCATCGGGCAAAAAAAAAGCAGACCTCCTGTTAGAAAATGCGCGCGTAGTAAATGTCCTCTCAGGAGAGATAGTAAATGACAGCGTTGCTGTGTTTGACGGGAAAATTTGCGGGTTTGGAAATTATAAAGCTAACAGGGTAATTGATTTAAAAAATAAGCTTTTACTGCCTGGATATATAGACGGACATATCCATATAGAAAGTTCAATGATAACCGTATCTGAATTTGCCAGGGTTGTTGTTCCGCTTGGAACCACATCGGTTATAGCAGATCCCCATGAAATTGCCAATGTCTTAGGATTGGATGGTATTAAATATATGCTTGATTCTTCAAAATATCAGCCTCTTGAAGTTTACTTTACAATGCCAAGTTGCGTGCCTGCAACAAATTTTGAAACTTCGGGAGCGACCATTTCTGCCGGTGACATTTTCCCATATCTGAACGAAAAATGGGTTGTTGGATTAGGGGAGATGATGAATTTTTCAGGAGTGGTTAAAGGTGAAAAAGATGTGCTTGATAAAATAAAGGTTGTATCTGTAAAGAAAATTGACGGACACGCACCTGGACTGAGAGGCAAAGAACTGTCTGCGTATATTTCCGTAGGCATTAAAAGCGACCATGAATGTACAACTTTAGAGGAAGCAAGGGAGAAGCTCAGAAAAGGCATGCACATAATGATAAGGGAAGGCACTGCTACAAAAAATTTAACGGCTCTTCTTCCTCTTGTAAATGCAGGTAATTCAAACAATTTTTCATTTGTTTCTGATGACAGGTCGCCGGAAGACCTTTTAAATGAAGGGCATATGAATTATATAGTGAAAAAAGCGTGTGATGCAGGTCTTGACCCTGTTACAGCAGTTAAAATGGCAACGATTAACACTGCAAGATATTTTAATCTATCCGATAGAGGCGCAATAGCCCCGGGTTATGAGGCGGATATGCAGGTACTGTCATCATTTAAATCCCAAAAACCTATTATGGTATTTAAAAGTGGTAAATTAGTTGCAGAAAACGGTAAATTAAAGGAACTGGATTGCAAGCCGAGAGATATACACATCAGGGGCTCAATTAATGTAAGATGGCTGAAACTTTCAGATTTTATGATAAAAGCTGAAAAAGATAAAATAAAGACAATAAAACTTGTGCCGTCTCAGATTGTCACAGAATATAAAAAATTCAGGACTCCTTCTAAAAATGGTTATCTTGTATCAGACACTGAACGGGATTTACTGAAAATATGTGTTGTTGACAGGCACCGCGCAAGCGGCAATACAGGTATTGGAATGATTAATGGCATGGGGCTCAGAGAAGGGGCAATAGCCAGCTCGGTTGCGCACGATTCTCATAATATTGTTTCAACAGGCACCTCAGATGAGGATATAATGGCTGCATGTGTGGAAATAGTCAAGATTGGCGGCGGACTTGTTATAGTAAAAAATGGCAGGATAATAGACAGTCTTCAGCTTCCTATAGCAGGTTTGATGAGTGAATTTCCTGTTGAAAAAGTTAATAAAAAACTACAGAGACTTATTAATATAGCCCGCTCTATGGGTGCCAAGCCTGAAAATCCTTTTTTTATTCTCTCATTTTTGTGTCTTCCTGTAATACCTCAGTTAAAGATAACAGACAGGGGCCTGGTAGATGTAAGAAAAATGGAGATTGTAGACCTTTTTGATTAACAGGGTAATCTTAATAGTGCTGGATAGTGTCGGTGTGGGATATATGCCGGATGCGCGTCAATTTAATGATGATAAAGTAAATACATTAGAGCATATCTATCAGCAAACCGGCCAATTAAATATTCCAAACCTTTGTGTTTTAGGTATGGGGCATATCGCCGATATTGGCTGTAAAGTGGATAAAATAATAGGTTCTTACGGCAGGATGATGGAGGGTTCACCGGGTAAAGACACCACAACAGGCCACTGGGAAATAGCGGGTGTCAAATTGAATTTTAATTTCCCTGTATATCCCGGGGGGTTTCCTGAAGATTTAATTAAGGAGTTTGAAGAAAAAATCGGCTTAAAGACACTGGGGAACTATCCTGCATCAGGCACAGTGATTATTAAGGAGTTAGGCGATGAACATCTCAGAACAGGTTATCCTATAGTTTATACTTCAGCAGATTCTGTGTTTCAGATTGCAGCCTGTGAAGATATAATACCTCTAAAAAAACTCTACGAATACTGCCTTGCTGCAAGAAAAATTCTTAAAGGTAAACATTCTGTAGCAAGGGTAATTGCCAGGCCTTTTATAAAAAAAGCAGGAAAGTTTGAAAGAAATAATGCTGCCAGGAAAGATTTTTCTATAAAGCCTGCTGGCGAGACCCTTCTTGATATATTGAAAAAAAAAGGATTTGTAGTTTGCGGGGTGGGAAAGATTGGCGACATATTTGCCCATCAGGGTTTAACGGAGGAGATTCATACTGATAATAATATGGATGGAATAGACAGAACTCTGAGGGCAATAAAAAAGTATAGAGGCGAAAGAGGGCTTATTTTTGTTAATCTTGTTGAATTTGATTCAGTTTACGGTCACCGCAGGAATGCTGAAGGTTATAGAGATGCGTTAGAAGAATTAGATAAGAGAATCCCTGAAATTTTAGAGAATTTAGCTGATGATGATTTAGTGATATTTACTGCTGATCACGGCTGCGATCCAACTCACACAGTTCATACTGACCATACCCGCGAGTATGTGCCTCTCCTTGTTTATGGTAAAAACATAAAGACAGGTGTCAATCTCGGCACACGAGGGACTTTCTCGGATTGCGGACAGACTATTGCAGAGTTCATGGGAGTAAAGTTAAAAAACGGACAGAGTTTTAAAGCGGATATAGTAATATAGTGGAAAGTGGAAGGTTGAAAGTTGAAAGTGTAGTGACCGAGCTTGTTCGGCTAATGTAGTGGCTTGATTTATCAAGCCTGATTAGAGAAACGGACGTGAGCTTTGCTCACAAAAGGAGTTTTATTTACGGGTGAAAATAAACAAAAGGTATTTAGATGGTTAAAATAACAACAACGAAATTAAAGGAAATGAAGAAAAATGGGCAGAAGATAGTAGCGCTGACCTGCTACTCATATTCAATGGCTGAATTAATGGTAAAATCAGATATTGATATTATACTTACAGGCGATTCTGTTGGTATGGTTGAATTAGGTTATGAAAATACAATACCTGTAACTGTTGATGAAATGATTCATCATACTAAAGCGGTAAACCGCTCACATCCTGAAGCTCTTCTTGTTACAGACATGCCATTTATGAGTTTTAATATTTCAAAAAATGAAACACTCCGCGCAGCAGGAAGGCTGATTAAAGAAGGAGGCGCCGAGGCAGTCAAGTTAGAAGGAGGCAGGACAGTTGCTGAAACAACAAAGTTTCTTATGGATAATAATGTGCCTGTTATGGGACACCTTGGTTTAACTCCGCAGGCTGTGCATAAAATGGGAGGGTATAAAGTACAGGGAAAAGTTTCACATGAGAGAGATAATATGATAGCTGAAGCAAAGATTCTTGAAAGTGCAGGAATTTTTGCTCTTGTACTTGAATGCATTCCGGCAGAACTTGCAAAAACTATTACAAGAGAAATTTCCATCCCGACTATTGGTATTGGCGCAGGTTCTTACTGCGATGGTCAGATACTTGTTGTTAATGATATGTTGGGAATAAATCCTGAATTTAAGCCTAAATTTGCAAGAAGATATGCCCACTTAGGGGAAGATATATTAAAAGCTTTTAATGAATATGCTGAAGATGTAAGAAAAGGAAAATTCCCATCAGAAGATGAAAGTTTTTAAAGATATATCAGAAAGCCGGAAGTGGGCAAACGCTATAAGAGCTGAAAGAAAATCTCTTGGTTTTGTGCCGACTATGGGCGCTCTCCACATTGCACATGCCGAGCTTATAAAAACTGCTAAAGAAGAAAACGATTTTGTAATTATTTCAATTTTTGTTAATCCAACTCAGTTTGGCCCGGGTGAAGATTATGATTCTTATCCTGAAAATTTTGAGAAGGACAAAGAACTGTGTGAAAATACCGGAGTTGACGCTGTGTTTTATCCTGAAGTTTCAGTTATGTACCATAAGGAACACTCAATAACTGTTAAAGTCAGCGATATTACTGAAACTATGTGCGGTAAGTACAGGCCGGGGCATTTTGAAGGCGTAGCCACTGTTGTAGCAAAATTTTTTAATATTATAAACCCTCACAGGGTATACCTTGGACAGAAAGATTACCAGCAGTACAGGGTAATTGAAAGAATGGTCGGGGATTTGAATTTTGATTTAAAACTTGTTATGTGCCCGACTGTAAGAGAAAAAGACGGGTTAGCTGTATCTTCAAGAAACCAATATTTAAGTGAAGCCGGGAGATGTCAGGCTCCCTGTATATACAGGGAATTAAAAGAATGTGAAAAACTCATAAAAAAGGGAATAAAAGAAGCAAGATTAATAAATGAGAAAATAAAAAGTATCATTAAAGAAAATATCCCTGAATGTAAAATTGATTATGCCGGAGTTTATGATGCATGCAGTTTAAAACATGTAGATATTATCAAAGGTAATGTAGTTATTGCAACTGCGGTGTGGGTAGGAAAAGCAAGGTTAATTGATAATATAGTGATAAAAATTGGAGATTAGGAGACTAGGAGATTGGGTAAAGAATTGGGAATGGAGAGTAAATTAGAAGTTATAAACAGCTTGAAGAAAGAGATACATGCTGTAATTCTTGTGCACAATTATCAGCCTCCTGAGATACAGGATATTGCTGATTTCACAGGAGATTCGTTAGAACTATCAAGGAAAGCTGCTGCAACGGATAGAGATGTAATAATTTTTTGCGGGGTGGATTTTATGGCAGAAACTGCAAAAGTTCTATCTCCGGATAAAAAAGTTATTTTACCTGAAAAAGGCGCTACATGTCCCATGGCAAATATGGTTACTGCCGGGGATTTAAAGGATTTTAAAAAAAGTTATCCAGGCGTTCCTGTAGTTACATATGTAAATACAACCGCAGATGTTAAAGCTGAAAGCGATATTTGCTGCACCTCCGGTAATGCTGTTAAAGTGGTCAGTTCAATAAAAGAAAATAATGTTATTTTTATTCCTGACAGAAACCTCGGGCACTATGTTTCTACAAAAGTTGATAAAAATATAATACTTATGCCGGGTTTCTGTTATGTTCATGACAGCATCAGAGTAGATGAAGTGAAAAAAACTTTAGCCATGTACCCGGAAGCAGTATTCATGGCTCACCCTGAGTGCAGCAGAGATGTTCTTGAGCTCGCAAATTATGTTGCTTCAACAGGAGGGATGTTTGAGGTGGTGAAAAATGATTCCTCTAAAGTTTTTTTAGTTGGAACTGAGCAGGGAATGATTTATCCGTTGAAGAAGCAGTTCCCTGATAGAGAATTTATCCCTGTAAGGAAAAATATAATATGTAATGATATGAAAAAAATAACTATTGATAAAGTAATTAAATCAATGCAAAACCTTTCGCCGGAGATAAATATCTCTAAAGAAATTATCGGGAAAGCATCCATTGCCTTAAACAGGATGCTTGAAGTAAGTTAATGAAAAGCGATATTTTAATAATAGGTACAGGCGTAGCAGGCCTTTCTCTCTCTCTGTTTTTAGATAAGAAATTTAAAATAAACATGGTTACAAAATCCGCACCTGAGGATTCCTCAACTTTTAAAGCCCAGGGAGGTATTGCCTGCGTTACAGCTATTGGAGATTCCTTTAAAGAACATATATCTGATACCCTTATTGCAGGGGATGGCCTGTGTGATAAAAAAATAGTAGAGATGGTTATAAAAGATGCTCCTAAAAGGATAGAAGATTTAAAAAAGTGGGGTGTGGAATTTACAGGAGGAAATATTACACCTGAACTTGCGAGGGAAGGCGGGCATTCAAAAAGAAGAATACTGCACCATGAGGACAGGACAGGCGAGGAAGTGGAAAATAAGCTGCTGGCAAATGCCAAAAGTTCAAAAAATATTAAAATATTTCCACACAATACAGTTATAAATTTAATTGTAATAGAAGGAAGATGCAGGGGAGCATATGTTTTAGATAACAGGACTCTTAAGGTGAAGACTTTTCTTGCAAAGATTGTAGTTCTTGCAACAGGCGGATGCGGAAAGGTCTATTTATATACTTCAAACCCGGATATAGCTACAGGTGACGGAATTGCTCTCGCGTATAGAATAGGCGCGAGAATAGCTAATATGGAATTTATACAGTTTCATCCTACATGTTTATATTCTACCATAGAGGAATCCTTTTTAATTACAGAAACCATGCGCGGAGAAGGCGCCCGTCTTGTAAATTCAAAGGGTGAAATGTTTATGGGAAAGTATGATAAACGAAAAGAACTGGCTCCGCGCGACATAGTTTCCAGGGCAATAGATAGTGAAATGAAAAAGGAAGGAGTCAAGTGTCTGTATCTTGATATACATAACTATAAATCGGCAGAATTTATTAAAAGAAGATTCCCGTCTACATACAAAAAGTTAAAATCTATCGGGATTGATATTACTAAAGAGAATATACCTGTTGTTCCCGCGGCTCATTACTGCTCAGGAGGGATTCATGTAGATGATTCCGGATTTACAGGAATTGATGGTTTAATTGCTATAGGAGAGTGTTCGCATACAGGACTTCACGGGGCAAACCGTTTAGCATCAAATTCGCTTCTTGAAGCACTTGTTTTCGGGTACCGTTCAGCTCAAAAAATTCCTTTACATATAAAAAATGTAAGAATTGCAGATATAAAACCATGGACATATACTGGCAATCGCCTGCCGGGTGAACAGGTGTTTATCGAACATAACTGGATGGCGCTAAGAAGATTGATGTGGAATTATGTAGGGGTCATCAGAACAAATCACAGGTTGCAGGAAGCGCTGAAAAGGTTAAAAATAATTGAGAAGGAAGTAGATTATTACTACTGGAATTATTTAATAACACCTGATTTAGTTGAAATGAGGAATCTTGTTGAAGTAGCTAAGATTATCATAAAAAGCGCTGCAAAGAGAAAAGAGTCCCGTGGACTCCACTATAATACAGATTATCCTAAGAAAAACAAAAAGTTTGTGAAAAATACATACATTGTAAAATGAAACAATACATAGATATAAGAGGTGCGAGGGTTCACAATTTAAAGAATATTGATATAAAACTTCCCAGAAATAAGTTTATTGTAATTTCCGGGGTGTCGGGGTCAGGTAAATCCTCACTTGCTTTTGATACTATTTATGCTGAAGG
>JAIVZN010000092.1:0-8236 GCA_048634875.1 Deltaproteobacteria bacterium
CTTCCGATCTATTTAACAAAGCAAAGCCGTTTCCAGAAAGGGAAGAATTATTTGAAGCTATTTCCATGATTCTTCCCAAAACAGAGCGGTCTAAAAGAGCCTATGAAGAACTTGAAGATTTGGCAGATAAGTTTCGGGATTTAGTCCATGACAAAGAAGATGGGGTATTCCCAAAAACAGCTTTTAAAATATTAAAAAAACAAAAAGACCTAAAATGCAGCTATAATAAAGGCAAAATAGAACGCATGGTACCGGTAGGCAGAGAGCTGTTTCGGGAATTGAAAATATTAAATCCGGGGGCAAGTCTGGAAGAGATAAACAGGCAGATAATTGCACTGGCAGGCGAAGGAGGCAGTTCTGAAGAAGATGGTATAATACCGAATCTTAACAATTTCTTGAGCCTGCTTGGTTCAACATAAGAAATTATAAAAGGTTATTTTTCAATAAAAAAATGTTATTCGTTAAAGTGGAGGTAGGCCTCGCCAAATTCAATTTTTGCAATTCTTTTTAATTTTTTAATTGCTGACTCATAAATATCATATACATTTTTCATAGTTAATTTTAATTTTTTTGCAATTTTATCAAACGGTAATCTTTCAGTATTATCTAAAGCAAAACGGTAATTCAGTATTATTTTTTCTTTATCCGTTAAATGGCTCATTAATTTTTTTACCATTTTTTTTCTGTTTATTTCTTCAACAGAAATTTCATCTGTTGAAATCATATCTTCTAATCTAATTGTTTGCTCATTATCTAAAAAGTAATCAAGCGGTATTACATTTTTTATTTTCATTGCTGTATGTAGAACTTTGCGTATCTCGGCAATGGATAGATTTATTTTTTTAGATAGTTCTTTAATATCAGGAGAGCGACCTGTTTGATACAATAATTGCCTGGTTATATTTTCAATCTTTTTTAAATGTATTTGTGTCCTTTCTGGAAGCTGAATTATATTTTTGGATTTAAAAAATGCTTTTTGAAAGTGCTTTTCAATCCACCATGAAGCATAAGTTGAAAATTGAAATCCCTTTGAAGAATCGTATTTCTCGACTGCTTTAATCAGTCCAATATTTCCTTCTTCAATAAAGTCAAGAAATTCTATTTGCATACCAGGATGGTAATATTTTTTAGCTAAATTTACAACTAAAGATAAGTTGTCCTGGATTATCTTCAGGCGGGCTTTTTCTGAATCTTTGCCTTTTTTCTTGATTTTAAGAAAATATTTCTTCCTTTCCTTTTCTGTTAAGGTGGGTATATGATGAATTTGTTTTAAATATATCTTTAAAGCTTTATATTCAGCCATAACAGAACCTTTGCCTTCTTTAAAATGGTAAGGCGGCTTGGTTATTATCTTTTAGTATTCTCAACAATCTCCATGAGGAGTCTTACTATGCAGGAGAAAGTATAAAGTATTGCAAAATATAGTGCACCTACCAACAGCACATTCCTACGAGCCATTTGCGTTGTAAGCTGTATCATTTATAACTTTCAATATGTAATTTAACACAAATTTAATTATTTTTCAAGTCCTTGTAGGAGCGTCCTCGTAGGAGCGTTGGAGGAAAAGTTATCCTGCCTGTGTAGGAGCTTGTTAGTTAAGTTTTAAAAGTGAACCGTTTTTTTATGGATGAATTCCCCAAATTTGTATGTTATATCTGGATAAAATGAAGATTTCACATAAATTTTACATTCTTTTCACATAAATTTTACAATTTATTAGTATACTAATGTTAGGAAAAGATTATTTTATAATTATGAAAAATGTGAAAAAGAAACAAATACTGTCAATAGCAGTAGGTTTGATTATTTTGAGTTGTACCTTCTTAGGAACATTTCAGTTTCAGAAAAGTATTAATTGCGCCATTTCATTATTAAAGACTGCTTTTGTTTATCCCAGCATAGCAATCTTAGAAGTAAATGATTTTATTAAGGATGTTTCTTCTGCTGAAGATAAGGCAGAAACTGTTCCTGTTAATAAAAAAGAACAGAGTAATAAAACTTTAAAGCTTTTGTTTCTCATATTGAGTACCATGTTAGTATCTAATGAAAAGTTCTTTTTAATACTTTTGATAATGGTGTTTGCAGGTATATGTATTGGGTTTAAAAAGACTTTTAATAGGGATAATAGGATTTTCCTGCCGCCTGATATAAAATTTTACCTATGGTGGAGACTGAAATTTTTAACTCCGCTGCAAAAATGTATCTTAAATAGATCAGATGAGTATGATATAAATCCTATTAATATGTATGGGTGGGCATTATATGCCTCAAGAAAAAACCCGCATTTTGTTAATGAACAGAATGCGGGTTTTTTTTATGATATGTGATGAAGTTACTAAATAGTATATACATTAAGATTGTTAGCTGGATATTAGTAGTATCCTTCATATTTGTATTTGTATTTAAGGATTATACCTATGCAAGGGTATATATATCCGGGAAAGCTGATTTTGTTCATCCTCAGGTGATAGACATACCATTTGAATACGGGCAGGTAGTAGAAAGATACGAACCTCGCAGTTCACATCCTTTAGTTATTCTCATTCAGGATTTACATGCTAACTATGAAGTCCAGAAAAATATAAAAGACATTTTAAATTATATAGATGAAAATTATAAAATTAGTAAGATTGGCGTAGAAGGAAATCCAAGCGCAACTGAGATTGACACTTCTATCGTATCAACTATTCAGGATGAAAGAATAAAAGTAAATGTATTAAATTACTTTATGAGAAAAGGTCTTGTAACAGGACCTGAAGAGTTTGCTTCGTTAAAAAAGAGTCCTCCTCCTCTTGTAGGAATAGAAAGTGAAGAACTTTATGAAACTGACAAAAATTTACTGCTTTCCTCATTAAATCACAGGCCTCAGATTATAGAATATCTGCAGAGGATAAAATACCTGCTGAAAATAATTGAAGATAAGATGTTTTCAACTGAAGTAAAAAAATTCAGGGCCCATTTTATACTTTATAAACAGAAAAAGTTATCTTCATATATTTTTCAAAAATATCTGAAACAATGGGCAAAAGAAGTAAATAAGTCCATAGGGGGAATATCCGGGGAGTATGCTAAATATATTGTACTTACTGAAAGACAGAATAGCCTTGATGATAGAGAAATTGAAAAAGAATACCGCAAACTTCTTGGAACTTTAGATTTAGATTATGAGAATGAATCTAAAGTTTCCATAACTTATAAGAGATTTAAAAACTTTTTCCGCACTCCGGAATCAATCCAGAATAAAATGACCAAAATAATTTACTCAGATAAAAGTTACTCTAATTTACGCAGGTATATAGAAAGCGTACAGCTTTCAAGAGAAATTAATACTCACAAATTATTAAAAGCGGAAAATAAAGTGATAGAAACAATAGCTTATGGACTGTGCAGGAATGAAACTGAAAAGGATTTATTATTTGTAATGGATTATATTCAGGCTTTAATAAAATTCCTCTTAAATCAAATCACAAGGGATGAGCTTGATGAATTCTATGAGAAAGCTGAAGACTTTGAAAAGAAGTTTAATTCGCTGATTTCTATGCATCAAAAAGAAATTCTTACCATAGACAGCCTTCTTTTGACATTAAAGCCTTATATAGATGAAATGGGTAATTTTTATAATATAGCCTGTAAGAGAGATGAAGAGTTTGTCAGGAATTTTGTTAAACGAGGTAAGAGTGATGAAAACCTGATAATGGTTACAGGTGGATTTCACACAAAAGGTATAGCAAAGAAGCTTAAAGAAAAAAAGATTCCCTATGCTGTAATAACACCAAGAGTAACATCTCATACAGAAGAAGTTACCAGGATGTATTATGAGCTTCTCATGGGTAAACAGTTTCTAAGTTATGATGATCTACTTGTCAAGCTTGCTCTGAAATCATTTTTCTTCAGAAAGTGGTTCTTAAAGAGGATTGTTGTAAAGGCATTCGCTCTGGTAATTGAGGAGTTAAAGGAAGAAGGATTAAGAGAGGAAAATATAGGTAAGGAGTTTCAGGAATTTTTCATAAAATGGGTTGGAAAATACAATGCAGAGAAAAAGATAAAATTTGCTTTTAATGTAGAAGATGTAATTGACCATCAAGGCGAAGTACTGTTTTTCTTAAATTTAAATGGGGAAAAGTTAGTAACAGGTTTAAAAAATGGTAAAGTTCGTTCAGTCCCTCAAAAGGAAGCAGAAACTGTAGCTCAGGATTGGTTCTGGAGAAATGTTGAGAATAAGGTGGGAATTATAAAAGAAGAGCCGGTTCTTGATGAATTACCTATCGAGGTAAAAGCAATTTTAGCAGGTATTGATCCTTTAGGTGAAATTGAAAGCAGTTATGCACAACTCATAAGAAGTAAGTTTAAAAATCTAAAATTAATTGAAATGGAAAATAAATATTATATTTATGATGAGGCATTAGTTATTAAAATATTAAATTCATCTGATTTTGCTAAAGATTCAGGAGAATTCGAGAAAGACTTGAACAAATATTTAAAAAAATTAATTAAAAGTAAAGACTGGAAACTAAATATTCTTAAAGGGTATTCAAAAGAAGTTGCCAATGCTGCAAGAGGCGAAGGATCCTTTGAAATTTTGCGGGATGAGAAAGGTAAAAGGCAGACAAAATACATAACTGTGAAAGTTAAACCACTGCCGGAAAAAACAAATGAAGAAGCTTACGAGAAACTTACTGCTTTACTCATAGGAAAAATTGCTGCGCGACCAGAAGTAAAGAGATTTAACATTAGAGATTTTATTTCACGACATAGGGTAATTATTGGAGCAGGCATAATTGGAATCGGTATAGCAGTATCATTATTGTCCACCGGTCTGTTTATCCCTGCTGCTGTTGGATCTCTTGCCAGTCTGGCAGGTTTATACTTATTAACAAGAGAAAGAGGTCCTGTTAGAATAAGCAAAGTAGCAAAAGTAGAAGAAGAAGTAACAGAAGTCAAAGTACCAGTTGTAGACGAAGCTGAAGTTGTTAAAGAACCTGCAAAAGTTCTTGCTCAGGGAGAAGGGTGGAAAATTGAATCCGTAACAAATGAAGATAAGAAAATGATAAATGAGTGGTTTGAATTTTCTAAGAAAAATTTTGATTATCCTGAAATAGTTTTTGCTGATGGAGATCTTCACTGGAATAATATAATTTTTAATCCCACACCTAAAATGAAAAAGGATAATGCCAAAGTTTATAAGTTTGTAACAACTTTTGAAGGCAAAGAGAGAATTGAAGGATTGATGAGATATTATGAAGACGGAGAAGAAGGAGAGCAATTTATGTATTTATCTCATATTGAAATTGCTCCCTGGAATAGAGGTGAAAAGAGACAACTTAAAGGTATTGCTACCAAGCTTATGGAAGCATTAGTTAAAGATTCTTTTGCTGCTGAGTTTGGAGGCCGGGTTATGGTAGATTTTGACAATTTTGAAGACGGAGTAAAATTTGCTGAAAGAATAAAGATGATGCTTGAAGAGGATGTTAGTGTCAGATACAGGTTTACTTCAGAATTAGCAGATGAGTTTTTAAAAAGCCAGGAAGCAAGAGAATTTAAAGTTGTTAAAGGGTTATCCGAAGAAGATGAAGAGAGGGGTATTGAGACAGTACTTCAAGAAGCTGTAGATAAAGGCGATATTGAGCAATTAGATACTACACTTTATACAAAATTAGGGCTGAATGCGGCAGTTGTTTTTAAGGATGAAATATTGAAAAACTTAGAAACATTAAAGTCTGCAGGCTGTGAGAAAATTGAGACAGTTCTTGTTCGAGGAAGTGTGGCCCGAGGGGAAGCGAGGCCAGATAGCGATGTTGATATAGTGGTTGTCTTTTCAGGCGAAATTGATAAAGTCGATTATGAAAAGTTCCGTAGTGTAGTTGGAAATATAAAAGAAGAAGTTGAAAGGCAATTTGATAACAGAATAGAAGTTAGTCCACAACTAATTGAAACCTTTTTTATTGAAGAAGGCCGAGTTCGCTTAGATGAATTGCCCTATGTAATATTGATGGGAGATAGTTATGCAAACGAGCATATTTCAAAAGAAGCTGAACCTGGAGTACCATTTATTGAAGAAGAAGTCACTGAAGTTGTTGAGGAACCAAAGGAACATATTGTCAATAGACTTAAAGAATTAAGACCTGAAAAAAGAAAAATCATATATATTCTGGCTGAGGCAGAGAAAGCAATATCAAGTAAATTATTAGCAGACTTTTCTGGTGAAGATATAGGGACTGTAAAAGAAGTGCTTTCTGAGTGGAAAGAATTTTTAGTTAAAGGTGAAATTGTTAAGGACACAGTTAGTTATGCCTGGAAAGATGACTTTAAGAACCTACTCCATAGAAGAGAGGATGTTATTCTGGAATTAGATATCTCGAGAGAAGATATCAATGGATTAATTGCAGATCCTCTCTGGGACGAACTTTTCCCTGATATTAATATAGCTGATATTGGATTAAAGGCTGCAAATCACCGTGTGCTCAATACCATTGTTGATTTAGCATATGTAAAGAATTTGGGCAAGAAATATGATGAAAATATTGAAGGACAGCGGGTTGATATTCTTGGTGATGAAAGTATTAAAAATATGTATGATCTTGCCCTAAAGGTGTATGGAGTTAATGATGAAAACTCTCTTTTTAAAAAATTTAATAAAGATAATAAAGCGAATAATCTTGAAATTACAAAAGAAGATATCAAATATCTCAAGGAACAGTACGGGTACGCAGGGATTAGACGTAATGCCATATATGTTGTCGGAGGCGCGTATAATGATGCCTTGATATTGCATGAAGCTATAGAACTGAAGCTGTGGCAAGAGAAGGCTTTGGAATTAGCTGGCATGGATAAAGATAAAGATATTAATTGGAATGAGTTAAATTTGGAGAAACGAAGCGAGTTAAGAGATATTTTAAGAAAATGGATAAGCGAACATATAGAAGATGCCCGACAATTAGAGAAACAGTATCATCAACAGGCAAATGCAAAAGCAAAAGCAAAAGTTGATGAGCAGAAAGAAATAGTTGCAGATTCAAGAGCAGGAGAAGCTGCAGCGGGAGATGGGGAGGAGATAAAGGCTGAGCCTCGCACATTATCAGAGCGATTGGCAGATGTAATTGGTAATGCAGGGCTTGCTTTATCTGATTTAAGAGCTCGCATTGCTAAAGTTCCCAAAAAGGCCGAAATTACTCAAAGAGGGATTATAGGAATCGATATAGGCGGTACGAAGATTATGATATCAGTGGTAGAGATAGATAATGAAGGGAATATTGGAAAGGTGTTTGAAACAAAGAAAATCAAAACCGAGAAAATGGAGCCTGAGAATTTTTATAAGAAATTAGCGGAAGAAATAGAGGAAGTAAAAGAATCTGTTGAGAGAGGAGGAATAAAAGTATTACCATTAGTAGGTATAGGGTCACCTGGAAGATTTATAGAAGAGGGAGAAAAAAGGATAATAGCACCGATGACGGCACCAAATTTAGGTAAGAAACCGGAAGATTTTGACAGGGTATCACCAGGAGAACTAGTAAGAGAAGCATTGAAAGCCAAGGGTTTGGATATGAGGGTATATGTGAATAATGATGCAATAGCACAGATGGGTTTTGGACTGGCGGATTTAATGAATAAAGAGGAAGGGAAATTATTAAAGGGCGGTAAGGTAGCGTATATAGGGCCTGGCACAGGATTGGGAGGAGGATTTGCAACGATTTCAGAGGATGGGAACATAGAATATCTTACAGATGGACAATTTTTTGACATGGTTATTAAACGTGGAATAGTAAAAAAATTCCTGGTGAAAGGGAAAGAGGTGGAGATAAAATTGGGTGGAATGGCAGAAGATGTATATTCGGGCAGAGCGGTTAAAGAAATAATGAAGAAGATAGATATCGCCTTAGAGGAAGAAATATTCGGTAGGTTAGGAGAACGCGGCGGTAAGCTGTTGAGTGACATATTAGATGGTGAGATAGGAGATGAAGAGGTAAAGGAAGTAGCCTGGCAGTTAGTAAGGTTTTTAGGTTTAATGCAAGCAGAAGTAATAATAAAAATATATGAGGGAGATATAGAGAAGTGGAGACAAGATGCGGCCTGGCCGGAAAAAGATAAGGAAGCAGTAAAAGGGACCGTGAATTATATATTAGGCGGCAGTATAGCGACAAAAGGAATGTTAGGAGAGGAGATAATTAAGGAAAGTGAGAATATATTAAAGGAGAAGTATAAAGATGTAGAGTTTAATCTTATACCGATAAAAGTAGAG
>JAIVZN010000093.1:0-8033 GCA_048634875.1 Deltaproteobacteria bacterium
GCCATGGTTACTGCACCGCCTCTTGGTTTAACAGGGTTACCCTCACCAATTGCCATGGTTACTGCACCATCGTCTCTTGGTTTTTTAAATTCCCCTTTATAGCCCTCTGTTACTTCTCCTTCTCCAACAACAGGTGGAGACACAAATAAAGAAGATGTGCTTCTCCTTTTCTCTAATTCTTCAATAAATAATTTTTTCATTTTATTTGCTCCTTTTTTTTCTTTGCCATTTTTCTTTAATCATTTCACTATTAGTATACTGCATCTATGTGAAATTCCCTTGAATATTATGTAAAATCTTTGTAAAACATAAATTCAATTTTGATATTATTTTATTAAAATATTATAATTAACAAGAAATGAAAAAATATTTATTAATATTTTCAATTTTATTGCTCCCATTAAAATTAATGGCAATGTCTATTGATGGAGATGACAATGACTGGATTAGTGCATCGGAGCTTACTGTTATTTCTACAAATTCTGTTATAGTTAAAAGTACAGACTCTCTAAACGAATGGATATGGAAAGATAAAACCGGGGATCAAAGTAAAACAGGTAAACCAGACCTCACAGAATTTAGAGTGAAAAGCAATGGAACCAATCTATATTTTCTTGCAAAGTTTGAAAACCTAAAATTAGGCACAACAGATTATGTCACACCAATGCTCCAGATAGCAATAAGTTATGCTGATGAGGGAAGTTATATGTTTATGGATTTTAATGATGTAAGAAATGAAGAAGTTTCTAAAGATGCGTACTGGGAAAATTTATGGTCATTATACCAACCTACCCCGTCAACAAAGACTGTTTATACAAATAATTCTGATATAAGATGGTATAAAACTCTCAGTGCAGGCACTATACAAAAAGGCTGGGAAGGAGAGCTGGCAATTTACAGGGTTATAGCATCTTCAACAGGATTTTTTGAAGCAGGTATACCTTTTTCAGATATAGGTAGCGCTGATGCTTATAAGAGCAGGACAGTTAATTTTACAGTTGCATTATTTGAAAATGCCGGGGCAACAGGAGGAACTTTAGGCAACGGAACATCTGACGGTATAATAGATTGTGTTTCATTAAAGAGCACTGTAGAAGAAAAATCCGATGATGGTGATGATATTGTTATTGATACATACATGGGTATAAGGTTTGACGGTTCAGGGAAAATAGCAAGCAATACTGCTCCCTCCAAGATTACAAGGGCAAATATAAAAATTGACGGAAAGACTGAAAACAACGATGTAGTTGTTGTTGACAGGACTCCTGTGTTTTCCTGGTCATTTGAAGATGATGACAGCAGCGATATCCAGAAAGCAGTTAACATAGAAATTACAGATACCAATAATACAACAATTGCAGATTTTACGGAATTAGTTGAAGAAGATGTTTTCAGGGTAAATTATCCTGCTTCTCTATCTGAATTACAGCCTGAAAAAACTTATTATTTAAGGATAAGAGTTATGGATTCCATAGGAACTTACAGCGGGTGGTCAGATACTGTTGCATTTAAAACTGTCCAACCTGCCATAGATATAGATGAAGGAAAAATTGATTTAAAGATTGACTGGAATAATCCTTTTTATGGAGGCGAGATAACAAAGATAAGATACAATATCCCCGGAGAGATTGACGAAGAAATATTTCTTGGAATTTATACTGTAAGCGGCAGATTAGTTAGAGTATTAATAGATGGTGAAATTAAATTATCAGGAGTTATTCACACTGAGTACTGGAACGGAAAAGATGATACAGGAAGCGCTGTCGGGAGCGGCACATATATAGTTCATTTAAGGGCAGGAGATGTCTATAAGACAGTAAAAGTATGTTTTATAAAATAGTAGAATTAATTGTAATAATAATTTTACTTGTTCATCCTGGAGTTTTTGGCGGAAGATTTTCAGATATATGTGAATGGATGAATATTTCCCCTTCACCCCGCGGAGCAGGAGCAGGTGTTGCATACTACGGAATTTTAAAAGGCGCAAATTCCTCTTTATTTAATCCTGCTATGCCGGGGTTGATAAAAGAGAGGGAAATAAAGGCTCATCATGGGATTATGTTATCTGATATTATGTATGATTCCATTGCTTATCTTGAGCCTCGCGCAGGAAAGGGCAGCTT
Organism: Deltaproteobacteria bacterium; assembly: GCA_048634875.1. Taxonomy (GTDB): domain Bacteria; phylum CG03; class SLGR01; order SLGR01; family JBDRKX01; genus JAIVZN01. The sequence continues at coordinate 2,124 of JAIVZN010000093.1, forward strand.
ATCTTTTATAGCCAGATATTACGCAACAGATAAAATGCAGGAAATCAGAGAGGGGGAACCCGGAGATACATTCATGAATTATGATATTGCTGTCAATATAGGATACGGGCTTCCTGTTACGGATACTCTATCTTTGGGGGTGAATTTAAAGGGTATTCAAAGCAGCCTTGCCGATATTTCCGCTCAGGGTATTGGCGCTGATTTAGGCATATGCGGGTATCCGTTTAAAAATACTGTTTGCGGATTATCGGTTCATAATATCTCCACGCCTGTTTCTTACCGCAGAACCTCGGAATATTTACCTTTTTTTATATCAGGCGGAGTATCGCATACTTTAAAATTAATGAAGGGAGAAGTTGACCTTACCTTTGCGCTTGGAGCAAAGTATATGGATTATAAGGAATTAGAAATAGGATTTGGAATAGAACATACTGCTTATAACCAATTTTCAATAAGAGCCGGTTATCAGTACAATAATATGGAAAATCAGTTAAGTTTTCCTGCAAATTTTTCTGCTGGTATAGGAATAAATATTAAAGGCCTCCTTCTTGATTATGCCTGGGTTCCTTATGGTGAAATGGGATATACTCACAGGATTGGACTAGGCTATAGATTTAGCTCTAAACCTAAAATAATAAAAAAGATTACTATAAAAGCGCCTGCTGCAATATTTTCTCCGGAAGTAGGTCAGTTAATTATTACAGTTGACTGGGCTGATATAAAAAATGTCAGTAAATGGAAAATAGAAATAATAGATTCATATAACTTAAAGGTAAAAACCATGGAAGGTGCTGGCAAAGTGAATGAATTTTCATGGAACGGAAAAGGGGATGACGAACAGATAGTTTTAGATGGTAACTATACAATACAGCTTATAGCTGAACCTGAAGGTAAAAAATACAAATCTAATAAAGTAAATATTATTGTTGACGGAACACCGCCTGTATTTGAAGTTATTTATTCTACTGATGAATTTTCGCCGGATGGTGACGGGAAAAATGACAGTCTTAAGATTTCTATTAAAGGTTCGGATAATAATATGTTTGATTCGTATAAATTCAAGATATTTAATGCCTCAGGTAAAAAAGTAAAGGAGTTTATTGGAGAAAAAGCGGTTGCTGAAATTATCTGGAATGGAAAAGACGATCATTATGAAGAGTTTGTTCATGACGGCGATTATATATTTATGGCGCAGGCTTTAGATATAGCAGGAAATGTAAATGCGCCTCCTAAAAAGAAAATTACTGTAAATACTGCTAAAAAAATTGTAACAAAAATAATAAAAGTATCAGAAGAAGACAGGGGTCTTAAGATAAACCTTACTTCAAAAGTTCTTTTTGGCGCTGATAAATCTGAACTTAAAACTGCAAGTTATGAATCACTTGATGAAGTGATAAGAGTTTTAAATGCTTATCAAGAAAATAAAGTTTTAATTGAAGGTCACACAGACAGCGTCGGAAGTAAAGCTGTTAACAAGAAGGTATCTATGGAAAGAGCAACTGCAGTAAGAGATTACATAGTTAACCATGGTATAGATATGAAAAGAATAACTGTTATTGGCTGTGGAGAAGAAAAACCTATTGCGTCAAATAGAACACGGGCAGGCCAGGCAGCTAACAGAAGAGTTGAAATAATAATTTTAAAATGAGAATAAAAATGTAGTGGCCGAGCTTGCTCGGCTAAGATAAAAAACAAAGCAAGCTTTGCCTATACAAATGATTTTAAGATAAGGAGTTTATTTACACATGAAAAAATTTATAGTATACATTTTAACCAGCTTTATTATAACATTCACATTACTCTTTTTAAATCAAATGGAAGTTATTCCATGGAATGAAATAATTCCAACTTATAAAATTCCGGATTTAAAAGGGCTGAACAAAGATACTGCTGAAATTATCTGTCGTATAAAAAATATGTCCCTGAAAATATCTGACAGGGCTTATTCTGATGAGTATCCTGAAAATGTAATTATATCGCAGAATCCGGCAGGACTTTCAAAGACAAGAATTCCTGAAGTAAAAGTAGTTTTAAGTAAAGGGCATCCTGTTGTATATGTTCCTGACTTAAAGGGACTATCCCTGAATGCAGCAACAAAAATGTTAGAATCCTTATCATTAACTTTAAATACTGTAAGTTATGTCTATTCAGATGAAGAAATAAATAAAGTTGTTTCATCCTCTCCTCCTCCCGGAGAAGCAGTAAAATGTAATAGTTCTGTAAATCTCGCTCTTTCAAAAGGGAAAAAGCTGACAGCAGTCCCAAACATAACTGGAAAAAGTCTTGCTGCTGCCCGAAAGCTCCTGTCCGATAAAAGTCTTGTGTTAGGACATGTGAAGAGAAGAACCGACATTGAAAGAAGATTTGGAATAATTTTAAAACAGTATCCGCAGGCAGGAAAAAAGGTATCATATGGAACATCTGTAACCGTCATTATCAATGAAGAAGAAAGATAAAAAAATAATCAGGAAAATCTTAATAGGCGCAGTAGTCTGTATTTTACTGGTTTTTAGCGGTATTTATCTTGCTTTTAAAGTAGTTACTTCTCCAAAGCGTCTTAAAAATTCCTTCCGGCAATTAATGGAAAATACTTTAAACAGAAATGTAAGTATTGAAGATGCAAAACTAAAATTCGGGAAATTAGTACTTAAAAATATAAGGATTGATTTTAGAGAAGACAATGAAAAAAAGCTACAGCATTATGTTGTATGTAAAAAAGTTAAAGTTAAATTTAGAATTTTGCCCCTTCTTAAAAAAAAATTTGTCTTTAAAGAAATACAGGTAAAATCTCCGGAAATCAACCTTATTCATGGCCTGAATATAAATTTAGCTGAATTATTTAAGCAGAAAGTTAATGTATTATCCATAGGTAAAGGAATTTTTTTTGAGATAGACACACTTGAGTTGATTGACGGCAGGATTAATTTTCTGTTGCCGGAAATTTACATAAACAACCTGCAGCTTAACATTAAAAATTCTGTAAATGGTTTACTTGAAATAAAATTAAAATGCGGTATTGACCAATCTAATTTTAAAGAAATTAATTTAGCAGGTACGATTGATATTCCTAAAAATACCGCTGAAATTCAAATGTTAGAAATTTCAGGCTATGGCGGAAAAGCAATTTTAAATGGTAAAATTAAAAATGTATTAACTGCTCCTGAACTGAATTTTACTTATAATTTTAAAGAATTTCCAATGGAAATTATTTCCGAGAAGATTGAAATCTCAGGAGAACCGCTTCTTAAAGGAAATATAGAGAAACAATTAAAAAATTTATATTTAAGCTGGCATCTTGATTTATCGCCGTGCGGGATAAAATACAGGGATTTATATCAAAAGCCTGTAGGAGAAAATTTAAGGTTCAGGGGAGGCATATTGCGCAAATCTGTTTCTTATGATATTAACTGGTATATTGTTGAATTGTTGGGCGCATCTATTTCCGGCACAGGTACAATTTCTAACACGAAAGATATTGATGTAAATATTGTGGGAGAATCAATAGACTTAAAGGAGCTGTCAAAGAGATTCAAATCTATAAAAAAATATATTGCAGATGGAAATCTTAATTTCAGGGGAAAACTTAAAACTATTAATGAGTTAACAGAATTTACTGGTAAATCAACTATAAGCGGACTTAAGTTAAAAAATATCAAAGAACTTTTAAAATTATACCATAAAATCTCCGGGATTAAGAAAGATTCGCTTAAGCTGGAAGAAGTAAACATTGATATTTCTATTGATAATACAAAAGTAAAAATAAATGCTCTTAATGCAAAAGGCGGCGATATAGAAGGCTGGGGTAAGGGATACTATAAATGGGGAAATGAGATGAATTTTGCGGTTTATCCCAGAATCTATGGCAAGGAAATAGGTTTCAGAATTTACGGAAGTTCAGATAACATTAAAGTAGGCTTGAAATAAGATTAGGTTCTTTCTTATTTATGTTGGATTTTTAAGAACCTAAGATTTGTTAATGGAGAGGTGCGAGAGTGGCCGAATCGGCTCGATTGGAAATCGAGTGACTCTGTCAAAGGGGTCCGTGGGTTCGACTCCCACCCTCTCCGCCACACTATGGTATATACCGGTCACATCCTTTACAGTTCATTCCGGGCACATGGTTTACACTTTAAGCTATACTATGGCATATCTTAACCATAAGGAGGAAAAGCTATGCCGTGGAAGGAGACCAGTGTTTTGGATGAGAGGATGAAATTTATAGGCCGTCTTTTATATGATGAGAAAATGGCGCCGCTGTGCAGAGAATTCGGGATCTCGCGGGTGACCGGACACAAGATTTGGAAGCGATATCTGGAGGATGTTTAAAATTAAACCATTGGTATTTTTGACTTTATTGATCTTACTAGCTTATGGGATAACACGTATTACATAGGCAATATCTTCTTGTTGGCTTATAATATCTTCAGGCCTATCTCTCCATAATTTGACATATATACATGTTTCTTCATTTCTACTTTCAATTCTAAGCCATTCCTTCCGATTCTTTGGGCTTAAATTATTGCCATTTTTTCCCAAGTGATAAAATCCGGATTTGTCATATACTTCATTTACAATATTGTTTTTTGTATTATTCCAGTTAAAATCAATATTTTTTGATTTTTCCTGATCAACACTGGCATATTTATATCCGGCATCATGGGCATTTGTTGTGTTAATCCTAAAAACACCGTCGGGCTTGTCTCCATAGAGATATAATCGGTCATACCATTTTTCTGCATCTTCACCCTCATATATTTCATTAATTGCTCTATCTGCATATTTTATTTCTTTATTCTCAAAAGGACCTTTATTTATGGGCGTGGCATATCCGGCATAACTTAAAATAATCAAATTATATGGCCGTGATATATAGTATTCCGCGTCCCGAGTCCAGTTTTTGCCAGATGAAATTCCATTATAAATATTTTTATCGGGTATATAATTATCCGGGAATATATTTATATTTTCATATTCTTTAACCAAATATTTTCTTACCTTTTTAATTTCATCTAAAGTCATTCCATCCAAATTTAACACCTTGTTATATTTTATTATATATTCACTACTATAATTAAAAATGCTGTTTTTAGATTCATCCATCTGATCACCTTTTTTCTTATCTAAATCATTTTTACTCATTGCCGTACTTACCACAACAATAACCAAAATAAATAATATTGATTTGCCTTTCATATATTATGCCAATCCTTTATCCCCGCTTATTTACCTTTTTAACACATATAAGTATAATATTGTATCCTTCCAATTTCAAGCATAAAACATATCTAAAGAAAATTTTGGTTGAAGTAATTTTTGGTAAAACTATATCTTAGAAATGCTAAATTTGCAGAAAATGCGACTCAGTTCATTTATTACTGATTTCAATAACTTTTACTTCAAAAGTAATGTTTTGTCCTGCCAGAGGGTGATTTAAATCAATCTTAATACTATCATCACCTATAGCGACTATCAGCCCTTTCATTATTTTACCATCATTATCTTTTATTTTTGCTACTCTTCCTATCGAATATTCATAATCTGCAGGAAAAGCGGTCTTGGGCAATTCTCCTATCTTATTTTCATCTCTTAAACCAAATGTGTCTTCAGGTTTAGCAATGAACCTTTTTACTTCATTTTTTTTCATCCCGTTAATACCTTTATCCAAAGCAGGTATAGCCTGTTGTGCACCTATGGTAAATTCCATGGGATTATCTTCTGTTGCTTTATCAACTATCGTCCCGTTATCCAGTGTAGCAGTAAACACAATTTTAACTGTATCTCCATTTTTTACTACTTTTTTCTTTTCACAACCGAATGCAAAAATCAAACCCGCCAATAAATACATCGCGATACTTTTTCTCAGCAGCAGCATTAATAACATTTTGCTATTTCTCATTTTTCACTCCTTTT
>JAIVZN010000094.1:0-7973 GCA_048634875.1 Deltaproteobacteria bacterium
ATCTGATACATCTGTAATAATAAGATCTGCTTCATTTAACCTGCGGGGATTGCTGTATCTGTCTATACCAACACAGTACATTCCGGCATTTTTTGCTGCTTTTACTCCTAAAACCGCATCTTCAAAAACAAGGCAGTTTTCAGGCGCAATATTTAGAGCATCTGCCGCCATCAGAAATATCTGTGGATCCGGTTTGCCTTTTGTTATTTTGCTGCCGTCAATTACTGAATTTAAAAGGTTATAGATATTAGTTTTTTTAAGTATATGGGTACAATTCTTACTTGAAGAAATTACAGCTCTTGGAATATTCCTATCCTTAAGTTCATGAATGAAATTTACTGTTGATTGATAAATAGGAATTTCATCACTGTCAAGTACCTGCCTGAAATAGTTTTGTTTTTTCCGGGCAGCTTCATTGATTTTTTCTTCATTTAGATCAGTGAGAATTGCTTTTGTTCCATCTATTCTTGGAATACCGTCTACTTTCTCTTTATAATCCTGAAATGTAAATTCCTTTCCATATTCATTGAACATTCTCTTCCATGCCTTAAAATGAATTGGAACAGTATTAACAACAACTCCATCTAAATCAAAAATAACGCCCTTAATCATTGTAGTATTTTATTTCCTAAAAATCCTATAGTTTTATCCAGAGCGGTTATTATTATTTTTTGTTTTTCACATTCTTTGGCAGGTTTTCCTGCAACTGAAGCTAATATTATATTTCTATAACCAAGATAACTGGAAAGAACTCCTAAGTAGAACATAAATTCCGATTTTATATCTACACTTCTAATATAAGAAATGATAAGTTGTTCAACATTACTGGCAAGATAAAAAGCTTCTTTCTTTATCCATCTTACAGTTGAAAATAAATATCCAAGGGACCAGTAATAATTTACATATTCACTCCAGTCGTCAAAATCAGTAAAGAAGGCGTTTAATTTTCCTGTATTATTTTCCAGTATGCGAAAGTTTAAAATATGGGGATCTAAAATACCGCAACCATACTTAAATTCTATTTTACTTTTAAATAGTTCAGGCACAATTCTTGCGGTGTGAGGTATAAAATTAATATGTTTCGGAAAAGACTCTGACAGCTTAATCCCTTTTTTTACAATAAGCGGGATTCTAAAGGGAGCTTCTTTCTCTTTTAAAAGATTCAGTTTAGTAAGAAGATTAATTACATTTTGTATTGCTTCTTTAGAATGCGCGGGGTTTAAAATTAAGTATTCATTCAGAGGAACACCTCCCATATCCTGACACAGAGCTGTGTTTTCATCATGAAAAACATTGACAATCGACGGAATAAGATGTCCTGTATCCTGAAGAAAATCAACTGTCTGGATGAATTTATGTAAATGAATATCTCTGCCAAATGTTATTGCAACAAATTCCTCAGATAATGAATTGGACACAGTGTAAACAATTTTTTCATTCCATCTGTTTGAATTATTAAGATATTCATTTATCTGTAAATTATATCTTTCAAGTGAAATATTTAGATTTTTATTTTCTTTATTCATAGAGTGATATATGATTTTATTTTTTATAACATAACTTGTCAACAAGGCGATTGATTTTGATTGCTTTTGATAGGTGTTTTTCGTATAATCTGATTAATATGAGGGAGCGACCGAATGGCTAAATTTATTGGTGATTTTCACATACATTCGCATTATTCAATTGCAACAAGTAAGAGTCTTATTCCTGAGTATATAGATTTATGGGCAGGGATTAAAGGGATAAGAGTTGTCGGAACAGGCGATTTTACACATCCTAAATGGCTGGAAGAACTGGAAGAAAAACTTGAGCCTGCTGAGCAGGGGCTTTTCAGATTAAAAAATAAATATAAACTCTCACACGAACTGCAGAATTATAATGATGTCCGATTCTTACTCACTTCTGAGATAAGCAGTATTTATAAGAAATATGGAAAAGTGCGTAAAGTACATAATCTTATATTCGCTCCTGATTTCGCAACTGTCCGGAATATTCAGCATGAACTTTCCAAAATAGGCAATATAAATTCTGACGGAAGACCTATATTAGGGCTTGATTCAAGAAATTTATTAGAAATAGCGCTTAACTCTTCAGATAATATTTTCTTTGTGCCGGCGCACATATGGACCCCGTGGTTCTCTGCGCTCGGGGATAAATCAGGTTTTGATTCCATTGAGGAGTGTTACGGCGATCTTACAGAACATATTTTTGCTGTGGAAACAGGGCTTTCTTCTGACCCTACGATGAACCGGATGTGCAGTTTTTTAGATAGATATACACTTATTTCCAATTCTGATGCTCATTCACCTGAAAAGTTAGGGAGAGAAGCTAATATTTTTAATACTGAACTTTCCTACGACGCCATTATTCAGGCAATAAAAAGCAGTGATAAGGAGCATTTCCCAGGCACATTGGAATTTTTTCCACAGGAGGGAAAATACCACTATGACGGGCACAGAAAATGCGGCATTAGCTGGGATCCTGTAGAAACGCTAAAAAATAATGAGATATGCCCTGTATGCGGTAAAAAGGTCACTGTTGGAGTGATGAACCGTATAGTGCAGCTATCAGACAGAGATGACATGCAGGATATAAAAAACCGGACATCTTTTCATTCTCTTATCCCGCTGAAAGAAATTTTATCTGAAATTACAGGAGTCGGCCCGAATTCTAAAAAGGTCGCACATGCGTATAATTTATTAATACAAAAAGCAGGTTCAGAATTTGCTATACTTCTTGATTTGCCTGTTAAAGAAATAAAGAAAACAGGAAATGATATACTCGCTGAGGCTATAAGACGAATGAGAAACAGGGAGATTTATATTAAAGAAGGATTTGATGGAGAGTATGGACAGATAAAGGTTTTTCAGGAAAATGAAGTAAAATCTTTTGGCCGGGAGGAGACATTATTTAAGGATTTTACACAGAAAAAACATGTCCGGGTCCAAAAAAAATTTGATATTAAAGAATACAAACAATTGATAGAGACTCAGACTCTATCAATTAAAGGAAAGGCAGAGAGTATTGTTAAAGTCCTTAATCCCGGGCAGCAGAAAGCAGCAGATCATTTCCTTGGCCCTGCGCTGATTATTGCAGGGCCGGGTACAGGCAAAACGCAGGTGCTCACATACAGAATAGCAAATCTGATTCAAACAAGAGGTGTAAATCCTGAAAGTATTTTAGCTGTAACTTTTACAAATAAGGCAGCTAATGAAATGAAAGAGCGATTGACAGGTTTACTGAATAATAAAGATGTTATTTCAAAGTTACAGATTTCTACATTCCATGCGCTTGGACTTTCCATTTTAAAAGAATATGGACAGAATAAGAATTTTTCTATCATTGATGAAGATGATAGAGTTCAGATATTACTCAAGTATGTGGGCTGTGAAAAAAAGCAGGTTAAAAAAATTTGTAATGCAATATCTGATGCCAAGCAGAATTTAAAATCTCCGGATGATATAGAAGATGAAATCTTCAAAAGGTATGAAATAATTTTAAGGGAATTAAATGTCTTTGATCTTGACGATTTAGTATATCAACCTGTAAAGACGGAAATACTTTCTCATTACAGAAAAAGATACCGGTGGATTATGATAGATGAATACCAGGATATAAATTTTGCACAGTATCAGATGATTAAAAAGCTGATGCCTGAGAACAATCCGAATTTATATGTGATTGGAGATCCTAATCAGGCAATTTACGGTTTCCGCGGAGCTGATGTAAAATTCATCAGAGAATTTATTGATGATTATCCTTCCTCCACTGTTTATAAACTTAAAAAAAGCTACCGGTGCTCTGATTATATTTTAAGAGTATCGGACGGGGTTATTGGAACAGAAGAAGGAATGTTAGAAGGTATTCAGGAAGGAGTTAGAGTAAAAATTGTTGAGAACAGCACTGACAGGAGTGAAGCGGAATTTGTTGCAAGAACCATAGAAAAGATGATAGGCGGTTTGAGATTTTTTTCCATAGACAGCCGGATAACAGAAGGCAACCAGGAACAGGAAATTAAAAGTCTTTCTGATTTTGTAATCCTTTGTAGAATAAAATCACAGATGCCTGCTGTCCAGAAGGCATTAGACGACCACAGCATTCCATATCAGACAATTGGAGACCTGCCGTTTTTTAAACAGGCACCTGTGAGGTTCATTATTGACCTGCTGAAATTGAAGTCAAATCCTAAAAACAGTTTCTTAAAAGATAAGTTAATAGAAAAAAAGATAATCAGTAAATCAGAGTTTGCGGAATTTAATGATTTAATCAAAGGGGAATCTATAAAGGAAGCAATTACTGCAATTATTGATAAGTATTTCAGTAATGAGAAATTGGAAGACGAAATTTTATTTAAAAAACTAATTGATTTAGCAGGAGATTTCGGAAATAATTTAGAAGAATTCCTGAAGTTTGCAGCCTTAGGCACAGGCGTTGATACTTATAAGCCGGATGTGGAAAATGTAACTGTAGCAACTCTTCATGCTGTGAAAGGGCTTGAGTTTAAGTGTGTTTTTATAGTCGGCTGTGAAAACGGGTTGCTGCCTTACTCTCTCTTTGAGAATCAGAAGTCTGATTTTGATGAAGAAAGACGGCTTCTTTATGTTGGAATGACCCGTGCAGAAAAGTTTTTATTTCTTTCTCATGCAAAAAAGAGATTTATTCTTGGCAGAGAATATTGTTTAGATAGAAGTCCTTATCTCAGCAGTATAGAAAAAGAACTGATAGAGTTATCAAAAATAGAATACAGGAAAAAAGAAAAAAAAGAAGACAGACAACTAAGTTTATTATGACTGTTGAAGTCGGGTATGCGATTGCCCCTAATGTCATACTGGTTATTACTGGTTGCGTTTTTTAGGGAATATGTTAAAATACAGCAAGATCAAGACATTAAAAAAGAGTAAAATTCAAATATTTTCCGAAATTGTTACATTTGTAAGGAGGTTCGAGTGGAAAAACAACAATTAGCCAAAAGAATTACTACTAATCCTAATGTAATGACTGGTAAACCAACTATCAGGGGTTTAAGGATTACTGTTGAACAGATTTTACAGGCTTTAGCAGATGGAATTACTACCCAACAACTGCTTGAGGACTATCCAGAATTAGAACCTGAAGATATCCAAGCAATTTTATATCATGCTACTGAGTTGGTTAGTGAAGAGCGGGTTTTTGACCTCAGTAAAACTGCATAAGTATGATACCAGAGAAGTTGAAGTTTATAGTTGATGTTGGAGTCAGTAAAAAGGTAGAGGACTGGCTTCAAATTCAGGAATATAATATAAAAACTATAAGAAGTATAGACCCTTGTATGTCTGATAAAGAGGTACTAAAATTAGCAGAATCTGAGAATCGCATGGTTATTACAATGGATAAAGATTTCGGAGAATTAGTTTATAATTCCGGACTTTGTCATGCAGGCGTATTATTATTAAGACTTGAAGAAGCAACATCACAGGAAAAGGTCAAAATAATAAAAAAGATTTTAGACAGGTATTCTGACAAACTTCCAAATAATTTTTGTGTTTATAAAGATGGAAAGTTGAGAATCAGAAAATAGAAGGACATGAAGTTGAGAAACAAAAATAAGAATAAGTAGGATGGTCTATCCTGTTTCGTATAGGACAATTCCAGAAGGGACTTTTGGATAAAAGTAAGTTGATTTTCGCGGCATTGTTTTTCCTGCATTTGAGATATTCATTATATTTTCAAATGCAGGCGGATTTAAAATAAATCCCGCCTGGTATTTTCCTGTTTTTAAAATTTCTGTAATATTTTTATCTCCGGATATATAATGTACAAAATCACCTCTTTTGATTTTTTCTTCATTTAATTCTAAATAAGGTTCAAGTATACAACGATGTAATAATTCCACATCAAGAATTTCCGGTTTTTCCTGTGGTGTGAGTATATAATAGTTATCTTTATAATACATGCCTAAAGAACCTTTATGCGGTGTTACAATATTTCCGTCAGTTTTTTCAATTCTAAATTTGCAGTTAACTTTATCTAATAAATTATCAATTAATTTTGTTTCAATGTTTTTAATTAATCTATGGTATGGCAGTATTAACAACTGTGAATGAGGAACTATATACATCATTGTATAATCAAATTTGTTTTCAGTATTTGCAGCTTTTTGATTTTTTCGCATATAATTTCTAAAGTCTAACATTGTCCGGTATCTATGGTGGCCATCTGCAATATATAGTGTTTTTTCTTCTATTAAAGAAGAAATTTCGGGATTATCGGAAAAATATAACTCATTTTGAATTGAAGAAGGAAACCTGAAATTGTATAAATTTTTTGCTTTACAGATTTCATCATTTATTAATCTTGAAATTATATTATTATTGTCTTCAAAAACCACAAAGATAGAACCTATATTTAAACCTGTGGATTTTGTGAGTTTTAACCTGTCTTCAATCGGTCCTGGCTTTGTTTTCTCATGAGGCCTTATTTTAGTATATGTATCGTCAAGCAATACCCGCGCAATTATGCCTGTTCTGGATGAGTTATTCCATGTTTGTTTTAAAATATATGTCCCTTCTTTTTTTTCCTTTGTAAAAATTTCATTAGAAATGAATTCTTGAGTTATTTTATTGGCATTTTCATATTTACTATCGCCGGGGCCCGATGGTTTTTGTATATGAACAATATTATGCGGATTTTTTCTTAACCGTGTATCTGTTGCATCACCATAGTTGAACACATCGTAGGGCGGGGCAACACAATTTTCAATTTTTACCTTATCAGGATTATATCTAATCCCTTTAAATTTTTTTATCTTATTCATTTTTTATTCAAAACATCTAATAACTTTTTATATTCTGCATCTTGTTTAATTTTATATGCCATATTAACATATTTTTTTGAATTTTCATGTTCTCCTTTATAATAATAACAAACACTTGTTAAATAAAAAATCTGATGGTCTAAAACATTTTTATCTAATAATTCATTGAGTTTTTCAAGCGCCTCATTCCAATTTTTGCTTTTAATGTGATTTACTGCATTGTTAAAGTTGTAGTTTCTATATGTTGCTTTTACAGTATTTACAGGTACTGCATGTGGTTTCTTAGATGCTTCTTCAGATAATATTTCAAAAAGATATACTCCATTGGATTTATATATTTCTTTAACATATTTTTCCCAGAATTCATCAAGTATTTCAAAATCCTGTTTAGAAAAATATAAGGTGCCGCGTCCAGCGGTTCTTATTGCTTCTCCCATATTCACGACAATATGAGTGAATTCTTTTTCTTTTAATAAGGTGTGAAAATTTTCTTTGCTTTCTTTTGCTTCTCTTATATATTCAATTAGAGGATTTTGTCCAGCTACATCAAATGTAATAAATTTTTTCTTAATGTAGAGACACTTGGCATCACCAAATATTAGTACTTTTGTATTTTGAGGAAGATTTTTATTTATGAATCTATAAACATTGTAAGATGGATATGGATACCCCGGTTTAGAAGAAGAAAGATATTCATCTTTAGATAAACTGCCTGTTAAAATGGAAAGAGGCTTGTAGGCATAATGTGCAAATGGAATCATAAATAAAAAGTTAATAATTATTAAATATATGAATATTGATAAAAATATTTTTCCTATATACTTATTTATTTCATCAGTTTTTATAATTGCATAGCCAGCAACTATACTTAAAGCAGGGACTGCAGGTATAAAATATTTAATTTTTGGTGATGCTGTGAGTCCCCAAAAGATATAAGATATAAGTGAAAATAATAAAAGTTTATAAATTGTTATTTTGTTTTTATCGTTAATAAAAAAGATTAATGGAATAAAAGCAAGAAAAATAGCACCTATCATATAATAACTGGGTGACTCATACTTTTTAGTTCCTCCGCCTTTTATACTAAGGTCCCAGGGTAGTCTTAAGAGGTTCCTGGTTTTCTGTAAAAAAAATGGAGATGAAAAATTATCTTTTTGAATTTTATGAGCTATTTGAT
>JAIVZN010000095.1:0-7730 GCA_048634875.1 Deltaproteobacteria bacterium
AAAAATGTATTTGTTCGTTCCGCAGTACTTTTGCCTTACGGCCGCAAATAATATGCCTGAAACTCAAAAACTCGCCTGACTCTATGAGTCAGTCTCAAACAAGTTTGAGTTTCTTCCATTGGAAACATCATATCATTTGCTAAAAGTACTGAAGTCACTCAAAACACATTTTCTGAACTCATTTTCACTTTAACTTTCAGACGATATCTCCAACTTATTTAAGAAAGAATATAAAAATATCAAGGGAAGAAAATCATGAATAATGAAGAAGATAAAAAAGAAAAAAAATTAGAAGAAGAAATAGAAGAATTAAAAAATAAACTCAAAGAAAAAGAAGAAGGTGAGGATATGTACCTTGACCAGTTAAAAAGGTTAAAAGCTGAATTTGAAAATTACAGAAAAAGAATGGAGAAACAATCTGCTGATAATTTTAAATATGGTGAAAAAAAACTTGCTCATGATCTTTTAGTTGTATTAGATAATCTCCAAAAAGCGCTGGATTATAGGGATATTGATTTTAAGGGATTAAAATTAATAAAAAAGGATTTTTTTAATATTCTAAAGTTAAGAGGTTTGAAAGTAATGGAAGCTGAAGGTAAAAAGTTTGATCACAATTTTCACCATGCTGTAGGTTTTCGTGAAACTGATGACGATATAAAAGATGAATCTATTATTGAGGTTCTTCAACAGGGTTTTTACTGGAATGATGAGGTACTACGGCCGGCTATGGTAGTCGTAGGCAAAAAAAAGGAAGAAAAATAAGGAGGTAGATATGGCTATATTAGGAATAGACTTAGGAACAACAAATTCATGTATGGCAGTTATAGAAGGCGGTAAACCTGAAATTATTGCCAATGCTGAAGGTAACAGGACAACCCCTTCTGTTGTAGCTTTTACAAAAGACGGAGAAGAGCTTGTTGGACAGATTGCAAAAAGACAGGCAGTAACAAACGCCAAAAATACTGTTTTTTCCGTAAAGAGATTTATGGGGCGCAAGCTTGATTCTCAAACAATAAGCGAAGACAAAAAACATGTGCCATATGAGTTGACTAAAGCTGCAAATGGAGATGTCAGGGTCAATATTATGGGAAGGGATCATTCACCGCCGGAAATTTCTGCTAAGATTCTGCAAAAGCTCAGGAAAGATGCTGAAGATTATTTAAATACTAAAATAACTGATGCAGTGATAACTGTTCCTGCATATTTTAACGATTCACAACGCAAAGCTACAATGGAGTCAGGTAAAGTAGCCGGTTTAGATGTAATGAGAATTATAAATGAGCCTACGGCTGCCGCATTAGCTTATGGTTTACAGAAGAAAAAGGATGTGAAAATAGTTGTTTTTGATCTCGGCGGCGGGACATTTGATATTTCAATATTGCAGGGAGGCGCAGAAGAAGAAACAAATATAATAGAAGTTCTTTCTACAAATGGCGATACACATCTTGGCGGAGATGATTTTGATCAGAGAATTATCAGCTGGATAATCCAGGAATTTAAAAAAGATCAGGGTATAGATCTCTCAGGCGATAAACAGGCAATTCAACGATTAAGGGAAGGAGCTGAAAAAGCAAAATGCGAACTCTCTACAGCTACAACTACCGAGATAAATCTTCCATATGTTACTGCTGACAGCAGTGGGCCAAAACATTTAAGTATGACATTGACCCGCGCCAAGTTGGAATCACTCGTAAGCGACCTTATTGAAAAAACTGTCGGTCCGTGCAGGCAGGCTCTTAAAGACGCAAAACTTACAGAAGGTGATATAAATGAAGTAATACTTGTAGGCGGACAGACAAGGATGCCACTGGTTCAACAAAGAGTAAAAGAACTTTTTGGCAAAGAACCGCATGGCGGGATTAATCCTGACGAGGTTGTTGCTGCAGGCGCTGCAATTCAGGCAGGAGTTTTAGGCGGCGAGGTTAAAGATATACTGCTTTTAGATGTCACACCGCTTACACTCGGTGTTGAGACACTCGGCGGTGTCCTCACACCTATCATTGACCGTAACACTACAATCCCGACTAAAAAAAGCAAGGTTTTCTCCACTGCGGTTGACAACCAGCCATCAGTAACAGTACATGTTCTTCAGGGTGAAAGACAGATGGCTAAAGATAATAAATCGTTAGGACAATTTGAACTTACAGGTATCCCCCCTGCCCCGAGAGGTATCCCGCAGATTGAGGTTTCATTTGATATTGATGCGGACGGCATAATGCATGTGCAAGCAAAGGATCAGGGAACAGGAAAGGAACAGTCAATTACCATTAAATCTCCAAGCGGATTATCCGACGATGAAGTTGAAAGATTAATAAAAGAAGCCAGGGAGCATGAGGAAGAAGATAAAAAAAAGAAAGAACTGATTGAATCAAAAAACAAGTTAGAAAGCCTTATTTACACTGTAGAGAAATCATTAAAGGAGCATGGAGATAAGATAAAGGATAAAGTAAAAGCTGATATTCAGAAAGACATAGATGATGCTAAGAAAAAATTAGAATCTGAAAACAAAGAAGATATGGATAAGGCATTTGAGACTCTGTCTAATTCATCACAGAAAATGGCTCAGTTTATCTATCAACAGTCACAGGCTCAACAACCCGGGCCCGAGCAGCCCGAACAACCCGAACCCGAGCAGCCCGAACAACCCGAACCCGAGCAGCCCTCTGCTCCTGAAGGTGAGAAAAAAAGCGCTGGAGACAGCAGTCAGGAAAATGTAGTTGATGCTGATTACGAGGTTGAAGATGGGGATAGTAAGTGAGACTAGGAGATTAAGATTTGAATCCACAGGATTATTACCAGCTTTTAGGGGTTTCCAGTAATGCTTCTCCGGAAGAAATAAAAAAAGCATACCGTAAACTTGCCTTAAAATACCATCCTGACAGAAATAAAGACAATAAAAATGCGCAGGAAAAATTTAAAGAGATAAATGTAGCTTACGAAGCATTAAGCGACCCTGAAAAGAGAAAAAGGTATGACCAGTTCGGTCAGCAGGGCGTAGATATGGATATGGGTGTTGGCGCCGGCGCCGGCGCCGGATTCAGCGGTTTTAATATCAATGATGTTTCTGATATATTTGAAGATTTTTTTGGCGGCGGATTCAGAACAACCAGGGACACCCGTAGAAGAGTATATCAGGGAAGTTCACTTAAACTCAAACACAAGATAACACTTCAAGAAGCTGCTTCAGGGAAAAACGTCAGGTTAAAAATCTTAAGACAGGACCCCTGTTCTGATTGTGATGCCAGTGGAGGCACATATTCCACATGTCCTAATTGTAATGGAACAGGAAATATTGCATCCGGCGGGGGATTTTTCAGCATAACAAGAACCTGCCCGCGATGTCAGGGAGAAGGCAAAATTATTAAAAATCCATGTGTTAATTGCAGGGGAACAGGTTTACAGGCAAATCGGGATACAATTTCAATAAAAATTCCTCCTGGAATTAACAATGGAACAACAATGAGGATTAGCGGTCAGGGTAATGCAGGCAAACATAATGGCCCGCGCGGTGATATATTTGTTGTCATAAATATTAAACCTCATAACACCATTATACGGGAAGGAGATGATCTTTTAACTGATGTTATGATAGACTATCCTGAAGCGATATTTGGCACAACAAAAGAAATTGATACCTTAAATGGTAGGAAAAAAGTTGTGATACCTGAAGGCATACAGCCTGGAACAAAATTGAGAATTAAAAATGAAGGAATGCCTCATTTGAATAGTTATGGCAGCGGCGACCTGTATGTGACAATAAAAGTCAAAGTTCCCCGTCCTAAAAACCTGAGCCGTGAGCAAAAAGAAATATTAAGTAAATACGCTAAACTTAATAGAAATACAAACAGCGATTCTTCCTGGTGGAACAAAATATTTAATGATTAAAATATTTGTTGATGAACCCCTCGCAATTGAAAAGGTTCTTGAAATAAAAGGGGACAATCATCATCATCTTCAGGTCGTAAAAGCTCTTGCAGGGGATGAAATACTTATCGGGGATGAAAAATTTAATGAATTTAAAGCTGAAGTTATTAATGTTACAAAAAAGAATTATGTTGTAAAGATAAAGACCAGGACATATAAGGTACTTCGTCCAATTAGAGATGTTACTTTATATGTTTCACTCCCTAAAAGAAAAAAATTTGAAAATATAATATTTAAGTGTACTCAGGCAGGTATTTCAGAATTTGTGCCTTTTATATCTTCAAGGACAATTAAGAAGATAAAAGATAAAAAAGTAATTGAACGATGGAAGAAAAAGGCTCGCTACGGGGCTGAACTTTGCGGGAGAAAGTGTATCCCATCTGTAAATGAAATTATAAGCTATGAAGAAGCACTATACGATTTTTCAGAAAGGAAATTTAATTCAGGTATTCTTCTATGGGAAGAAAAAGAGAATAAATATATATCTAAAAACGACATGGGCATTAAAATGGCTGTATTTATAGGCCCTGAAGGCGGATTTAATAACCGGGAAGTAAGACTTGCCAGAGATAACGGGATAAAAATCAGGAGTTTAGGAAAACTTGTTATGGATGTTGAAACCGCCTGCATAGCAGGCGCATCACTGCTTCTCTGCCAATCCCCCTACCCCCCTTTAGTAAAGGGGGAATAAGGGGGGATTTTGATAAAAGTATTTACGGATGAATAACTTCACATTTTACATTAAGGATTTTGGGTGCAGGATAAATCAGTATGATGCAAGTAAGGTAAGAATGAATTTAAACAAAATGGGTAAAATTGCCACTTCTTTAGAGGACGCAGATGTAGTTATTATAAACACATGCTCTGTTACTCATAGGGCAGAAAAAGACGGTGTAAAGTATATAAGGAGAGTTAAAAGAACATATCCTGAAAAAGAAATACTTGCAATGGGATGTTCAGTAAGGGATAATTTAAGTCAGTTTGAGCATGCAGGCGCAAAAACGCACACACAGTTTATGTATCTTAATAATCCCAAGGTTTCATTAAATAAATTTTATGGGCATACGCGGGCATTTATAAGTATACAGCAGGGATGTAATGGTGCCTGTACTTACTGTATTGTAAAAAAACTTAAACAACCGTATTTTATAAAATCTATTGAAGATGTAGCTCATGAAATGCAAATGCTTTCAAAAAACCATCCGGAGTTTGTAATTTGCGCAACAAATTTTAACGAATACCCTGAACTTTTAGAACTTATATACAGGATAAAAGAAACTAATGCTGATTTCCGCTGGCGTTTCAGTTCTGTTCCACCTGAGTCCCTTACAAAGATAATCTTACAGTCTCTGAAGCAGGATGCGCGGTTCTGCCGTCATTTTCATATTCCCCTGCAAAGCGCAAATGATATGGTGTTAGAGAAGATGAAAAGAAGTTACAGGATTGCACAGGTTATTGAGTCCATTGAAAGAGCTCTGAACATATTAGATGATGTTGTTTTTTCTTTTGATATTATGGTAGGTTTTCCCGGTGAGACCGAGAAAAATTTTAGAGATACTCTCAATTTTATTAAAAGATTTTCACCAGTTAAGATACATGTCTTCAGATATTCAGACAGACCTGGAACTTCTGCATATTATTTTAATAAGAAAGTACCAGAAAAAGTAAAAAAAGAAAGGATGAACCAAGTTAAAAAACTTTCCCAAGAAATAAGGGAAAAACATTTTGCAGCTTCGGTTGGAAAAATAAAGGAAATAGTAGCAGAAAAAGACAATTACGGATATACAAGAGAATATTTTCCTGTGAAATTGATGACTAGAGCCCCTATGGAAGTTTCCCCGAAGGGGATAACTTGTGAAGACAATAAATCTGTTTTTAAAAAAATTGAAATTGTCAGCTATGATAAAAAACATTTAATTGGCAGAATTATCTAAAATATTATGAAAATGAAAATAATTGAGCCCTAAAAATGTATTTTTTTGCTCCGGAGACTTTTTGCCTTTGGCGCGTGAAACTATGCCTAAAACTAAAAAACTCCCCAGCTCCTGTACGCAGGAGCTGGGTCAAACAAGTTTTAGTTTTTTACCGCCATAGTTTCTATAAAAAGTCACAAGTCGCAAAAAATACATAATTTAGGGCTCAATTTAGAGTCGCATTTATCCGACCCCTATGCAAAACTGTAGAGGCTTGATTTATCAAGCCCGATAAAGGAATTATTTACGAGTGAAATTTAAAAAACAAGAAATTGAAAGAATAGTTAAGGTTGCATTAAATGAAGATATCTCCTCTGGTGATATAACCTCAGATTCACTGGAGTTTAAAAAAAATTCAATTACAGGAAGTATTATTGCGAAACAGAGCGGGATTCTTTGCGGGGTTGAAATAATTGAGTATGTTTTCAAAGAGGTATCGGAAAGTAATAATGTACAAATATTAAAAAAAGATGGAAGCAAGATATTTACAGGCGATGTTGTTGTAAAAATAAAAGGCAATCCAGTTGATCTGTTTCGCGCAGAACGAACCGGTTTGAACTTTTTATCGCATTTGTCAGGCATTGCGACTCTTACAAATAGATTTGTTAAAAGGGCAAATTCTAAAAATCCTGAATGTCGTATACTTGATACGAGAAAGACACTGCCAGGATTAAGATATTTACAGAAATATGCAGTGAAAACAGGCGGTGGTGAAAATCACAGGTTTAATCTTTCTGAACATGTGCTTGTAAAAGAAAATCATCTTTCTATTTCGAATATTTCAATTAAAGAAATGGTCATCAGCATCAGAAAAAAAACACCGCCCAATACTATTGTTGAAATTGAAGTTGAGAATCTACGACAATTAAAGGAAGTAATAGATACAGATACTGATATTATAATGCTTGATAATTTTAAGATTGATGATATAGGTGAAGCAGTAAAACTGGTAAAACTCGTTAAACCTAATATTAGATTAGAGGTTTCAGGTGGTGTTACACTGGATAATGTCGCGGAAATTGCTGGTACAGGTGTTGACCGAATTTCGGTTGGCAGTCTTACAAATTCAACGCCGGTAGTGGATTTTACCATGCTGATAAATAGTAAATAGAGCTTTTTTTAAATCCCAATCCTAACCTTGGCTTTGTCAAATAAACTAAAATTAAAGGTAAGTCCCAATAAGACAATACATTCGCTGAAATCAATAACTTTTATGTTATTTGTTTCCTTTTTAGCATATAGGTACTTACCTATACCGTAGAAACCTATCTTCCAAAATATCATAATATTTATTCCTGCTTCAAGGTTATACACGATACCCCTTTCCCTGGCCTCAGGCTCCGCTTCTCCTTTCGGGACTTCAAGCCAACCAATACCTCCTCCCCCAAAAACATTTATCCTCTTGCTTTTGAACGGTTTGGTCATGTGAAGTATATTAAACGCCATCAAACCAGCTATTTCATAAGAATGGGTTGGCTCAGCACTATTTGTGTAGTATTCATTGGAAATCGAAACGGCAAAAGGAAATTTGTTTGGTTTGATATCCAGCGCAACCTGGCCACCGCCTAATATGCCAAGATCTGACCGATCATCAGAAAACCCTCCCTGACCTAATCGAATGGTGATGTCAGCAGCTTGAAGGCTGATAAAAGTACCCAGACTCCATATTACAACCGCCACAATAAGAATCTTTTTCATATTGTAATTATACTAAATCTTGTAGGCTAATCCAAAATCAAAGAATTGCTAACAACGAGAAATTAAATCCTTTTTTTCTAACTAGCAAAGTCATACTGGCTACTACTCCAAACAGGAAACCTAAAGGACAAACAA
>JAIVZN010000096.1:0-7948 GCA_048634875.1 Deltaproteobacteria bacterium
AAAGCCCTTTCTTTTTCTTATTTAAAACCTTATCAATTTATTTCTTCAGGAAATTCTGTCGTCAATAATATTTCAGGAAAAGATTTGCCCCTTTCTTTAAGTGCCGAAGGCACACGCAAAAATTTTTCACCATTATTTAGGAATCAACAGACTTGCAAGGATTGGCGGAGGGGAGAGGATTCGAACCCCCGGTGCCTTGCGACACAACGGTTTTCAAGACCGCCGCTTTCGACCACTCAGCCACCCCTCCGGAATCGTAAATCGTAAAACGTAAAGTGTTTATAATGTATTACTCTTCACGCTTTACCCTTTACGCTTTTTTGCTTTTCTTTATTGTTTCCTTACCCTTCATATACTTTTTCAGCACTTCAGGTATGTTAACATTTATTTGTTCAGTTTGAAAGTTTTCTAAAATTGCAGCAAATATCCTTCCGACAGCTACACCTGATGAATTAAGAGTATGCACATACTCAGTGCCTTTTTCTGTGTAGTATCTTGTCATCATCCGACGAGCCTGAAAATCACGGCAATTAGAACAGGAAGATACTTCTCTCCACTTTTGTTCTCCCGGCATCCATACTTCTAAATCATATGACTTAGATGCTGAAAATCCAAGTTCTTCAGTTCCGAGTTCAACTACCCTGTAAGTTAATTCAAGCTGTTTTAATATCTCTTCCGACTCAGCAAGCAATTGCCTGTGAAACTTTTCAGATTCTTCAGGTAATACTATATTTACAAGTTCTACTTTATTAAACTGATGATTTCGTATTAACCCGCTTGTATCCTTGCCATAAGAACCGGCTTCCCTCCTGAAACATGGAGTATATGCAACATATTTTTTTGGCAGTTCATTCATCTGAAGTATCTCTTCTCTGTGAATATTTGCCAGCGGTACTTCTGCTGTCGGAATAAGATATAATTCATCCTTTGAATTGTTCTCTTTCGTAGAATACATTTCCTCTCTAAACTTGGGTAGCTGCCCTGTGCCTGTCATTACTTCTTCTTTTACCATGTATGGCAGCATGATTTCCTGGTAACCAAATTTTTCTTTATGCACATCAAGCATAAAACTTATTAAAGCTCTCTCAAGTTCAGCCCCCTCGCCCTTGAGTAAAGCAAATCTTGAGCCACTCAGCTTTGCTGCAATTTTAAAATCAAGTATGTGTAAAATTTCACCTATTTCCCAGTGAGTGCGGGGTTCAAAATCAAAACTCTTCATCTTACCGGCTTCTTTAATTATCCTGTCCTTGCTTTCAACTTTCTCATCAGGTAAGTTTGGTATATTTAACAATATATTTTCCCATTGCAGCTTGTAATTTTCTTCTTTTTTAAGTCCTTTTATCCTGTCAGAGATTTCCCTCATCCGGGAAATCTGGATATTGGCATCTTTGCCTTCTCTTTTTAAATTTCCTATTTCCATAGATACTTCATTTTTTTTATGCTTGAGTTCTTCAACTTCAACTAAACTTCTCCTCCATTTTTCATCTAACTTCTTTATCTCATTAATATCTATAGAATAATCCCTTCCCCTTCTAATAAGAAGCTCTATAACTCTATCGCTTTCTTTTCTTATTTTATTTATATCTAACATACAACTTAAAAAATTATAAGTTATAAGTTATAAATTTAACTCATAATTCATAACTCGTAACTTATAACTCATAGTATCAGCCTTTTATTACGCCAAGAGGAACCATACGGGCAACTTTTTCCGATAAGCCTGCACCTTGACAGATTTCCACAACCTTTGACACATCCTTATAAACCAAAGGCGCCTCTTCAGCTATAGTTTTATAGCTTTTCGCCCTTATTACAATCCCATGATCTTCAAGTTCTCTTGTTACCTGATCTCCCGTGACAGTCTTTAAGGCTTTAGTTCTGGACATAACCCTTCCTGCGCCATGGCATGTTGAAGCAAAACTTTCTTTCATAGCTTTCTGAGTTCCCCTCATTAAATATGAAGATGTACCCATTGTGCCTGGAACAATTACAGGCTGACCGACACTTCGGTACTTTTCAGGAACTTCTTTTCTTCCGGGCCCGAATGACCTTGTTGCACCTTTTCTATGGATTAATAACTTCTTTCCATCATGTTCTTCCACTTTAGCCACATTGTGGCACACATCATAAACTAAATCCGCTTTAATACTGCCGCCAAATACTTCCTTAATACTTTTCCTTACCCAGTGCATGATACACTGACGGTTTGCCCATGCATAATTTGCGCCGCACTTCATAGCTTTAAAATATCTCTGTCCTTCATTTGATTTAAATGGTACACATGCTAACTGCCTGTCTACAAGCTTTATATTATACTTGTTTACTGCAGTTCTCATTATTTTAAGGTAGTCATCACATATCTGATACCCAAGCCCTCTTGAACCTGTATGAATCATTACAGTAATCTGACCTTTTTTAATACCATAATTTTCTGCAACATCTTTATTAAATATTTCTGTTACTTTCTGTACTTCAAGAAAATGATTACCTGCTCCAAGTGTGCCTATCTGCTGCCTTCCTCTTTCTAACGCCCTCTCAGATATACAGGATGAATCAGCACCTTTCATACACCCGTTTTCTTCTGTATATTCCAAATCAATAGCTGTACCAAAACCATTTTCAACAGCCCATTTTGCACCTTTTTCAAGAACATTTTTTACTTCCCCGGAAGAAATCTTTATCTTCCCTTTACTTCCAACACCGGAAGGAATATTTTTATACATTTCTATACAGAGTTTTTCAATATCAGACTTTTTTATATCTTCAAACAAATTTGTTTTCAGCAATCTCACTCCGCAGTTTATGTCATAGCCTATCCCGCCAGGAGAAATAATCCCTTCATTTATATCAAAAGCTTCTACACCACCTATGGGGAAACCGTATCCGTAATGTATATCAGGCATTGCCATTGCACGCCCTACAATTCCCGGAAGTGTTGCCATATTGGCAACCTGTGTATGCGCATTATCTCTTTCTATAGCCTTTATCATATCGTCATCAGCAAATATCAATCCTTCGGTTTTCATTTCACCTGATCTTGGAATTAAATATTTGTAATCTGAAATTTTTTTAATCATAAGTCAAAATATACTTTTGTTTCCCATGTGTCAACATTCTTCTTTATATTGATGTTGTGGTAGGTTGTAGCTTTAATCTCGGTCTTAATTATATCAGGAGAGCTGAATTTTTCCCCGTTAATTACTGACTTTAAATTATTTTCATCAATGTTTAACTCAACAATCTTAGCAGGAAGCCAATTTTTAACATTTATAAGATATAGTATCTCATTTAAGAAATCAACTAACATAGACTCTTTATCAGGCGCATAAAGTTCTATTGTTTTACTTTCACTTATCAATGCTTTTCTACTGGCAACTATGCTTAAAACACCATAAAAACCACTTTTAAAAAGTTCCTCAAGATTATTTCCCTGTATCTTTATCCCTATATCTGCTGTATGCTCAATTAAACTGAATTTTTCACTCATCAACATCAACTATGTCTTCTTTTGCAATACGGGCAACAGACACAAGCTCATCATCCTTATCTAACTTCAACAATCTGACACCCTGGGTATTTCTTCCAATAGCCCTTATCTCACTCACTTTCTGCCTGTTTATAATGCCATTTTTTGTAACAAGAACAATATCATCGTTTACATCAACCTTCCTTACCGAAACAACATCTCCGTTTCTTTGGGAAGCTTTAATATTTATAACTCCTCTTCCGCCGCGCTTCTGCAAACGATAGTTCTCAATCAGCGTTCTCTTTCCATAACCATGCATACAGGCAGTAAGGAAACTGTTACCTTTTTCAACTATTGCCATACCAACCACTGAATCACCTTCAGCAAGTCTTATTCCCCTCACGCCTCTTGCCGACCTTCCTGTATTTCTTACATCCTTTTCATTGAACTGAATTGCCATTCCTTTTACAGTTGAAAGCATTATTGTATCTTCACCTGTAGTTTCTTTGACTTCTATCAAAGTATCATCTTCATCTAATTTTATTGCAATGATCCCGTCTTTCCTGGGCCTGGAGTAATTTTCAATAAGAGTTTTTTTAATGGTACCCTGTTTTGTAGCCATTATAAAATAATTCTCTTTTACTTCTTCAAAATCCCTTACAGAAATCATTGCTGTTATTTTTTCTTCTGCGCTTAATTGCAGGAGATTTATAATTGCCTTTCCTTTTGCATGTCTTTCTGCTAATGGAATTTCATATACCTTCAACCAGTAAAGTTTTCCTAGATTAGTAAAAAAGAGCATATAAGCATGAGTAGAAGTTATAAAAATGTCTTCAAGAAAATCTTCTTCCCTTGTTTCCATACCTTTTATCCCTCTGCCGCCTCTTCTCTGCGAACGATATGTATCAAGAGGCAATCTCTTTACATACCCTGCATTGGATATGGTTACTACCATATCCTCTTCCATGATAAGGTCTTCCATATTTAAATTATCAACTGCCATGCCAATTTCTGTGTGCCGTTGATCTCCAAAACGCTTCATCACTTCTTCAATCTGCCCCTTTATAATTGAATCAATCCTTCTTGGACTCTTCAGTATTGCCTTGCATTTTTCTATCTCTTTTATAAGATTTTTATATTCTTCCTCAAGTTTTTCCCTCTCAAGTGAAGTCAATCTGTGTAACCTCATATCAAGGATAGCGTCACTCTGCCTTTTAGTTAATCCAAATCTCTCAATAAGTTTAATACCTGCGTCTTCTCTGTCCTTTGACTTTCTAATTAAAGCAACAACTTCATCAAGATTAGCTAAAGCTATCCTCAATCCTTCAACAATGTGGGCTCTTTCTTCAGCTTTTCTTAAATCAAAGAGGGTGCTTCTCCTTATAATCTCTCTTCTATGCTGAAGGTAATAGTAAAGCATTTCCTTTAAATTCAATAACCGCGGCTGGTTATCTACAAGGGCAACCATATTCATACCAAATGACGACTGTAAGCCTGTATGGCTGTACAACTGGTTCAACACAACTTCAGGGTCAGCATTCCTGGAAATTTCTATCATTATTCTCATTCCATCTCTGTCACTCTCATCCCTCAGATCTGTTATGCCTTCTATCTTTTTTTCTTTAACAAGCGCTGCTATCTGCTCAATTATTGTAGCTTTATTACCCATATACGGTATCTCTTTAACTACAAGAGCAATCTTATCTTTTTTAATCTGTTCCTCAATAACTTTTGCCCTTAATTTAACTGAACCATGGCCTGTCATATAGCCCTGCCTTACTCTTTCCAGCCCGCAAATTATTGCGCCTGTCGGGAAATCAGGAGCTTTTATTTCTTTTATTAACTCTTCTATGGATATATCAGGATTATCTATCATTTTCAAGAGCCCATTGGATATTTCAGTAAGATTATGCGGAGGTATGCTTGTTGCCATTCCGACCGCAATACCGGTAGATCCGTTTATTAAAAGATTAGGAACATTCGCAGGAAGCACTTTAGGCTCAAGCAAACTTTCATCAAAATTAGGCGAATAATCAACTGTTTCTTTGTCAATATCCCTTAACATTTCTTCAGTCAGCTTTGCCATTTTTATTTCAGTATACCTCATTGCCGCCGCATTATCACCATCAACCGAACCGTAATTTCCCTGACCGCTTAACAGCGGATACCTGAGTGAAAAATCCTGAACCATTCTTACCATGCTGTTATAAACCGCCTGATCACCATGCGGATGATATTTTCCAAGGCACTCGCCAACTACTCTTGCGCATTTCTTGTAAGACTTTTTAAATGAAAGTCCCATTTCATTCATAGCATAGAGTATTCTTCTATGCACAGGTTTTAATCCGTCTCTTACATCAGGAAGGGCTCTTCCTACAATTACGCTCATTGCGTAATCTATGTAGGAATTTTTCATTTCATCTTCAATATTCTTTCCTTCTAAATTTTTATTTCTTATTTCTTTTTCTTCGTTTTCCATATATATCCTCTCTAAAATTTAAAATACAACAATCTTTGGTTCTTTCTTAAAGTAAGTTGGAGATATCGTCTGAAAGTTGTGTGAAAATGAGTCCCAAAAATGTGTTTTGAGTGACGTAGTGGCAAAGCTTGCTTTGCTTTTTAGCCGAGCAAGCTCGGCCACTACATTTGTGCCAGAGGCAAAAGTACTGCGGAATGAACAAATTCATTTCATGGACTCTAACAATGCACATTAAATACGAAAGAACCACAATTTTTTGTCTCACGTGGCACTGGATACCTTAAGTCATTTCTAAGGAAAATATTATAGCAAGACCCTTTAATGTAATATCCTTATCAACTATAAAATTTTCAATAAATTCTCTGCCTAATTTTTCTACTCCGCCACCGGTAAATACTACTTTAAAATCTGACATCCACTCCTTCTTAATAGCACTTAGGGTGCTCTCTATCTGCCCTTTTAATGTATGATACATGCCAATATCTAAACTAACTGAGGTTTCATCACCAATAGCTTTTTTGGGTAACCTGAATTCATATTCTCTTAATTTATCTGCCCTATTTAAAAGAGCTTCTTTCATTGAATCAATTCCCGGCGCTATAACACCACCTAAATAATCTCCAGTATCTGAAACAACATCAAATGTATTTGCAGTACCAATATCAACAACAATAACATTTCCACCGTATATATTGTGTACTGCAACAGCATTACATATTCTATCTGCGCCAACTTGAAACGGATTTTTAACTTTTAACTTTAAATCTGTCCTTATACTGCTTGTTACATTTACTATATTATCTGATATCTCTGATTTTAATCTCTCAAATGTTTTCCTCGTCTGAGATGTTACAACCGAAGAAAGAGCTACCCCTTTAATTAATTTCAAATCTTGTTCAAATACTTTTTTTATTCTTTCCAGGAGACGATTTGTAAAATCATTGTGTGGATTTGTTGGTATAACAAATGTTTCAATTTTCCCATCACCTTTAACCTTACCCACCCTTGTCCGAGTATTGCCTATGTCCACTACTATTAATGGAACCTCAGGATAATTTTTATTAATTATTTCAATTACTGCACCGGAAATTACTCTTCTTATCTCCCCATTATCTAAAATCTTTAACGCCCCTTCTTCACCAATATTTAACACTTTGCCTTCAATCTCGCCCACTCTTATTCTTTTACCTTTTAAAACAAGCCTGGAATTTAAAAAATACAACTCTTCTTTATTTAATTTCTCATTATTTATCTGTTTTTTCAAAAAAACTAAAAAATTCTGTATAAATTCCTTTTTATCCATATTTATAACAGACACTTTATCTCTTAAATCTCCGGAAAAATTACTTTTCTTCAATCCTGCATTTATGCCAATTCCAACTGCCACCCACTGACTGGACAAAACTTCTGCTAAAATACCTCCGAGTTTATTACCTTCATAGATTAAATCATTTGGCCATTTCCAGTTTATATTTAAGTTCATTTTTTCAAAAGATTTTAAGGCGCAAATAAGTGCATTTATACTAAATAAGTCTTTAGGTCCACTATGTTTCATTAATACCGAAAAATAAAGACCGCCATATGGAGACTCCCATTTTCCTCCTCTACGGCCTATTCCAGAGCTCTGACTCGCCGCTACCACAAGGGATTCAACAGGACTGTTTCTAAAAATTTCTTTTACCCTGTCTTGAGTAGAAGTAATTGTACGGTAAACCTCTATACGGTCACCAAAAACCGGAGGCTGTAGTAATCTTCTTTCTTTTTCTACTTTCAAATTTCCACCTTCAACTTTTCTGCCAATAATTGACTTTAATTTTTTTTTATTTTAATATAATATTAAATTTTAGCAATTATTTGCAATTATAGCAAAATCAAGATGAAACGGGCATGCTAGCTCACCGACACAAAAGCAATGCAAATAATTGAGCCCTAAAAATGTATTTTTTTGCTCCGGAGACTTTTTGCCTTTGGCACATGAAACTATGCCTAAAACTAAAAAACTC
>JAIVZN010000097.1:0-7874 GCA_048634875.1 Deltaproteobacteria bacterium
GTTCCTACTTTACGGTTGATCTTCATCAACATCATAGATTCATCAACAGATGGAAAATATTCTTTTCCCATAAACGGGAATATTGCTATACTCAATATTATTAAAGTTGCAACTATAATGCCAAGTACCTTTTTATTTTCTAAGAGATAAGTTAATTTTTTCTCATACCAGTTTCTAAATGCAGTCATCCATTTATTCTTTTCCTTCGGCGCTTCTCTGCCAAGAAGTTTTGAACTTAACATAGGAATAATTGAAAGAGCCACAATAAGCGAACAGATTAAAGCAGAGCCGACAGTTATAGCTAATTGTGAAAATATCTTTCCTACAATTCCCTTTGCAAAAAGCAAAGGTATAAAGACTACAACTGTAGTAAATGTTGATGCTGTTATTGCCATGCCTACCTGTTTAGCGCCCATGGATGCCGAAAGGGCAGGATCGCCTGTAATTCCAAGATGACGATAGGAGTTTTCTATTACCACTATTGCATTATCAACTATCATTCCGACGCCAAGAGCCACCCCGATCAGTATTACAAAATTAATGGTATATCCCAATGCAAATAAAGGCAGAAAAGTCGCTAACATAGATAAAGGAATTGCCGTAGCAATTATAAAAGTAGGACGCCATGACCTTAAAAATAAAAATAATATACAAATTGCCATGAGAGCGCCCCAGAGAGCAGATGTCAATGTAACTTTCAGTATTCTTTTTATCATAATGCCCATATCAAAAAACATACTTAATTCTATATTACCGGGCAGAGTTTTTTCTATCTCAGTAACTTTTTTGCTTACCCTGGATGAAACTAACACTGTATTTGCTCTTGATTCCTTATATGCCATCAGCATAATTCCCTGTTTACCATTAGTCCTTGCTATTGCTCTTACTTCTTTATCTGTGTATATAACCTTACCTAAGTCCTTCACAAAAATCGGAGTATCTCCCCTCATATCTATAAAAGTATTTCTGATTTCTTTTAAAGAACTCAGCTCTCCTATTGCCCTTAAAGTCAACTCCTGATGAGCGATTTCTAATCTCCCGCCCGGCTGGTTTATATTGTTAAGTTCAATCTGGTTGGCTACCAGTTGAATAGGAATACGATAGGTAGATAATTTATTTATGTCCAGTTCCACCCTTATTTCTCTCTCTCCCCCACCCATAAAGAATACTGAAGATACTCCGTCTAACTGTTCTATTAGAGGTTCTATTTCATCTTCCACTATCTTCCTTAATACCCTCATGTCAATATCGCCTGTTATGCCAAGGCCAAAAACAGGCATCATACTTGGATCAAATTTCAATACCTGAGGAGTAGTTATATCATCAGGCAATAAAAACTTCATTAAATCTATCCTGTCTCTTGTATTCTGCGCTGCGGAATCAATATTTGTGCCCCATTCAAACTCTACCAGTACAGCGGAAAAACCTTCCCTTGAAATGGAATTTATATTTTTTACGCCTTTTACAGTTGAAATAGATTTTTCAATCGGCCTGGTAACTAATTTTTCTATATCTTCGGAACCGACTCCCTCATAAGTAGTCACTACGCTTAAAACAGGAAAAGTTATATCTGGCATTAAATCCAATCCCATCTTGCTAAGTGAAATTACACCAAGAACCACAACTATAAGAATAAACATGGTAATGGTAACTGGTTTCTTAACTGAAAAATCCGGAAGTTTCATTCTAATATCTCAACAACTCTGTCCGGCACAAGGCCGTAATTTCCTTCTACGACAACCCTGTCCTTCTCGTTTACATTTCCACGGACTGCAACAAACTTCTCGCTCTGAATCAGTATTTTCACCTCTACCCAGTGCGCCACATTTTTATCGTCAACGATGAACAACCCCTTGTTTCCATCCCGTTCTGTAACAGCTAATACAGGAACAACTTTTGCAGACTTAATTATTTTTACAATAATACCTGAACTGCAGACCATACCTGATTTCAACAGGCCCCTTGAATTGGATACAACTATCTTTACAGGCACCTTCCTGTTTAACCGGTCAAACGCTGCTCCTACTTCCTTAACTCTTCCAGAAAAAACCTCATGAGGTAAAGTATCTACTTTCACATTTACCGGCTGTCCTTGAAAAACCATTGCTGCTTCATCGTGCGGGATTTCAACTTTTATCTCAACACTGCTTAAGTCACCTACTCTTGCAAGAGGCTTGGAAGGCAAAACCCTTGAACCTACATCCTGAAATATCTCCAGAACCATCCCGCCTATTGGACTCTTTACTTTAGACATTGAGTATTCTAAAGCTTCTTCATAGCGATCAATCATAAGTATTGTTTCATCCTTTTTTACCCGTTCACCTGAAGTTTTAAGTTTTTCTTTTAATATTCCCGCAATATCAGGATAAACCAGAACTTCCCTGATTCCCTTTATATCACCTGTATAACTTAAGACCTTCTGCATATTGCGCCTTACTAATTTAATTACCCTTACCCTGCTTTTTCCTGACTCTATAATTTTTTTATGAGGAGCTGTAATTTGAAACTTTATAAGCTGAAACACAAAAACTCCTATTATTACCACTATCAATATTATGACTAAAATTTTCTTCATTATCGGTTAATCTCCTTTCCGGCAGCAACCTTCAAATCTTCAAGAGATGCAAGAAACCTGAAAATTGAATTTGCTAATTCCATTCTACTTGATGTGTAATCAAGTATGGACTGATTTAACTCAAGGTTACTTAAAAGACCGTTTGCATACCTCTTACTTGAAACATTTAAGTTTTCTTCAGCAAGAGAAAGATTTTCTTTTTGAACTTTAATTTTCTTTTCTGCCTGCTGAAGGACATAATAGTTTTTTTCAACTTCTAATTTAACAGCCTCCTTTATCTTTTCTTTTTGAATAGCTGCCTCTTCTAATGCAGCTTTACATTTTTTATCCCTTCCATAAAAAGAAAGTCCGTCAAAAAAAGGAAACTCTATTGTTCCGCCGGCGCTCCAGTAATTTCCCCATTTATTTTCATTTAAATACGGCTTTTCATAGGTATATCCTGCAAAAGCATATATTTTGGGAAGATTTTCGGCGTAAATTATCCATTTTTTCTTTTTATTTATATCTATTGCAAGATCAGCAATATAAATTTCCTGCCTGTTTTTTAAAGCTGTATCAATAAGTTCATCAAGATTGTAATTAAATTTATGATATTCAAGTTCACCTGCAATCTTCTGCTGCCTATCATTAATTTGAGAAATACTAAAAAGGCTTTCCCTTGCAAGCTGCAGATTGGATTCCGCATCAATAAGAGAACTTTCTGCTCTGGCAAGGTGCATTTTTACCCTTGAAACATCAAGACTTGAAGCTTTACCATTATTATACAAATTTTTTGTAATTTTAAGATTTTCTTTCATCAGTGACTTCTGCATTTTAACAATATCAACAGCATTTATCATCAGTAAAACCCTGTAATAGGTTTTTCTCACATTGGAAATAACTTTGTTTTTTAACTGTTTTTGTCTTCTTATCTCAATATTTAAAGCATCTTTAGAAATTAAGTATGAGTTTTTTATGGTGCCGAAGGTATAAACCGGCTGGCGGAGTAATAACCGTGCCTCATACATGTCCTTCTGCCCCATAGGTATCGAAAAGTCTTCAGCTATAATTATTTCCATATCCTTATTTACATATGTGTAATTATACCTTGCAGAAATCTGAGGAAATAGATTACCCCACATTTCAAGTTTTTGACCTTCAGCTTTTAAAACAGTCTTCCTGGATACCAGTAAGTCATAATTGTCCCGCAATGCATTTTCCGCAAAATCTTTCAGGGTCAGTTCTTCGGCATTTACACCAAATAGAGGCAAAAAACTTATGAGAATAAAAAACAATATTATTTTACATTTATTATCTAAAATCATTTCTTTTTAAACCTTTCTATCATAAGGGTTTGATTCCTGAATCTGTAAGGAATAGGTTTATCAAGACTGCTCACTCGGATAAGCCCAACCCCTTATAGATTATTATTTATTATAACAATGTCTTTATAGGAATGCAAAACTTGACGGGTAATTTTTTATTATATAAAATTAACTTTTAAGAAGCCGGGATGGCGAAATTGGCAGACGCAGCAGACTCAAAATCTGCCGGGCTTAGGCTCGTGGGGGTTCAACTCCCCCTCTCGGCACCAGGCGACATTCTGCGAATGTCGAATTGCAAATTGAAGATTGGAAATTTAAAATTTGATATTTACAATTTGCATTTTACAATGAAGCAAAGCGACAAAACATGGTTACAAGAACATTAACTCTAAAAGAAATCATAATTCAAGAAAAGTTAATTGGCGAGCAAGTACTGGCGGGTCTTGAATTACAAGCTAAACAATTAGGTAAGTATATAGAACAGGTAATAGTTGATTCCCAGGCTATTTCCAAACAGAAGTTTCTACAGGTTTTAAGTGCTAAATGGGATGTAAAAGCTGTAGATCTTGATTCACTTGAAATTGATGAAGAAGCTGCCCGCCTGGTACCTGAGACTACAGCACGACGGTATATGATTATTCCTTTTGCCACAGCAGACACAATTTTATATACTGCAATGGCAAGGCCCTGGGATTTAACAGCAAAAGAAGATTTATACCTGAGAACCGGTTATGAAATTATGCCATACCTTGCATTACCATCTGATATATCTAACAGCTTAAACAAAATATTTTCACAGGACTCAAAAATTTCTGATTACATTTCTTCAATGACAACTGCAAAAGGTAAAGCAATTGAAGATGACAGCAAGAGAGAAGTAATATCCATACAAAATGTTACTGAAGACGATGAACAACAGGCAAGAAAGATAGCCAATGCCATAATTCTTGAATGTTTATCCATAGGCGCTTCAGACCTGCACATAGAGCCATTTGAAAAATCACTTCAGGTAAGATACAGGGTTGACGGGCAATTACAGAAGTCAAGCTTTAACATTTCAAAGTCACTGATTAATGCAATAATAGCCAGGATAAAAATTATGACTAATTCAATGAATATCACTGAAAGAAGACTGCCTCAGGATGGACGGATACAAATAGCTTTTCAGAAAAAACCAATTGAATTTCGCGTAAATACCATTCCAACAGCGTATGGCGAAAGCTGCGTAATGAGGGTGCTTGACCGCTCCAGCATAATGGTAAATTTACCGCAATTAGGTTTCACAGAAGATATTCTTATAAAATTCAAATCAGTTCTTAAAAAACCGTACGGGATAATATTAGTATGCGGACCAACTGGAAGCGGTAAATCAACAACTTTATATTCAGCATTAAATTTCCTGCTTAAAGATTCAAAGATAAAAGCAGACGGAGAACTATTGGAGGTTTCACCTAAAAAAATACTTACGGCTGAGAATCCTGTAGAATATGATTTAGCAGAAGTTATTCAACTCCCGATAAACCCTGAAATCGGGCTTAATTTTGCTTCAGCCATGAGAGCATTCCTTCGTCAGGACCCTGACATAATAATGATAGGTGAAATTAGAGACAGGGAAACTGCTCAGATAGCAATGGAAGCTGCGCTTACAGGACATCTTGTTTTATCTACAATTCATACAAACGATGCTCCGAGTGCAGTTTCGCGTTTAGCAGAAATGCAGGTGCCTACTTATCTGATATCGTCCGCTGTAGAAGCTGTGCTTGCGCAGCGGCTTATACGAACTGTATGTAAATCCTGTAAATCCCCGGTTGAAAATATTCCGGCAGAATTAAAAGAAGAATTTAATAAGCTCAATCTCTCTGAAGATGAAATCAATCTGCACACAGGCAGGGGATGTAAAGAATGCTCAGGAACAGGTTATAAAGGCAGAACAGGAATTCATGAATTGTTAATATTTGATGCGGATATCAGGGAACTCCTTCTAACAGAAATATCCGCAGTGCCGATAACAAATTTAGCAAAGGAGAAAGGTATGAGACAGTTGTGGCAGGATGGTATTCTAAAAATTGCAAAAGGCATGACGACTTATGAGGAACTTTTGAGGGTAAGCCAGTAATGGATATTTGTCCAAAATGTGAAAAGGTAACTCTTTCGGATTACAAATTCTGTCCGAAATGCGGTTGTTCTCTGCATGGAGAAAAACCGTCTGTATGTGCTGGAGTGCAGAGTGACGATAGAACAATAAGTTTTTTTAATGTTGCGCAGAACCTCTCTACAGCAATTAACATTGACAGGCTTCTTCAAAAAATTGGTGAATCAGTAGAAGAAATCATCGGGGCGGAACGTTCTTCCATTATGCTTTTAGATGAAACAGGTGAAAACCTTTACTTCAAAACTGCAACAGGCGAAGAAATTCTAAAAAAGCTGAAAATTCCTGTAGGGCAGGGTATTGCAGGCTGGATTGCTCAGAATAAAAAACCTGACATAGTTAACGATCCTTACAATGATGAAAGATTTTCATCTGAAACTGACAAAAAAACCGGGTTTAAAACCAATTCTATAATAGGTGTTCCTATGATTGTAGATAATGAACTTATTGGAGTAGTAGAGGCAATAAACAAAAAAGATAGAAAATTTAATAACTATGATATGGAGACACTTGAAGGTTTTGCTGGCCTTGCAGCCGTAAGTATTGTCAATACCAGGCTTAAGACAGATCAGAAAAACTTTTTTTCAAATATGCTGGATTTCCTTGTAATGGGAAGTGAAGCGCTCGGCAATCCTGAACCCACTCAAAAAGGGCATATATGGGAAATGGCGCGTTATGCTCCGCAAATTGGAAGAGAATTAGGATTTCCAAAAGAAAAACTGCAATTACTGAACCATGCGGCACTTATCCATGACATAGGATTCTTAGGACTGGAAAACATGGAACTTGTTGGCATTAAAATAGATATGGAACTAAGTACAGAGAAAAAGTTTTACCTGCATCCTGCAATCGGCGGTGAAATGGTAAAAGGAATTAAAATTATGCAGGAGCTTTTACCTTTTATCCGTTACCACCACAGGTATAAAAATGGCACAGGATTTCCTGAAAATGTTCCTACTGAAAAAATTACACAGGAAATTGAAATTATATCTATTTTAGAAAATTATTTCATGGTACTGGACAAGGAAAAGATAGAGCCTGATAAATTTTCTCCTGAAGTATTTCAGGCTTTTCTTAAAATTGTTCGCTAATGAACTTCATCTTGCAGTTAAGAATAAGCTCTTTATATGAGATTAGGAGATTTTGTTTGGAAATTGTCATTTGTAATGTGTAGTTTTAAGAAAAATGTTCGGTTAATATTGTGCATTGGTATCGTTGCTGGTTGCGTGCATTGGATGGTTGTTGCCTGGGCTGGTGTAGGGCAATATGTAAAGCTTGCTGTAGAGAACAGAAAAGATATTCAAATTGCCCGCGAACAGGTAAATTTAACAAAGTTCAGAGTTGTAGACGCAGTCCGTCTCTTAGGACCTTCAGTCCTTTTGCAGTATAGAGAGTCGGACGGCGAGACAATACAGGACCCATATCATTCAAAAGCTTATGTTCTTGAAGTCAGTCAGTCTATATATAATTCCTGCAGTATATTTAACAGGGAAGAGATTATTGGATAAATTTAATTTTGATTGGATTAAATCAGCTTTTAGTAAAATTAGCTGGTAGTAGGGGCTTGATTTATCCAGCCCGATGTTAAATATATTTTTTCTGTTGGAATTTGTGTTCCCGTTCTATTTCTCTTTCAACAATCTTTCTTTTAAGAGACTCGCGTTTATCCAGTTTTGTCTTTCCTTTTGCAACTGCAATCTGCAGTTTAGCCCAGCTTTTTCTAAAATATATTTTTAACGGGATAATAGTTAAGCCTTTTTCTTCTACTTTCTTTTTAAGATATCTTAACTGCCTTTTCTTTAACAGCAGTTTTCTTTTTCTTAATGGGTCATATTCAAAATGATGG
>JAIVZN010000098.1:0-7698 GCA_048634875.1 Deltaproteobacteria bacterium
AGATGTTGAAATCATATATCCTGTTCACTTGAACCCTAAAGTTAGGGAAACGGCAAATGACATCATAGGACAATCTAAAAGGATCCACTTAATAGAGCCATTAGAATATCAACCTTTTGTAAACCTGATGTCAAAATCATATATGATTATAACCGATTCAGGGGGCATGCAAGAAGAAGCGCCATCTTTAGGAAAACCAGTTTTAGTTGTCAGAAGGGAAACGGAAAGACCTGAGGCGATTGAAGCAGGAACCATAAAGCTTGCAGGTGTGGAAAGAGAATCAATATATAGACTGACAAAAGAACTTTTAGAGAATGAAGATATATATGAAACCATGTCTAAAGCCTCTAACCCGTATGGTGATGGTAATACTGCCAAACAAATTATTGATGTCATTAAAGAAGAACTGACTAATAACAAATAGATAACGGTATTTAATGGATATAGCAATAGTTACTTGTTCAAAGAAACATGACAGAAGAAATCTTGAAAGAAAGCTTAAAAAGGCTTTCTTTTCCATATAGATGAGAAAAACAAAAAAATAACAAAGTTTTAGGAATAAAAAAATTTTCCGCGAGAAATAACAAAAAAATTTGAAGAGTTTATACATGGGAATATTACAGAAGTAGAAGAAAAAATCTCTAATGTCAACAATT
Organism: Deltaproteobacteria bacterium; assembly: GCA_048634875.1. GTDB lineage: Bacteria > CG03 > SLGR01 > SLGR01 > JBDRKX01 > JAIVZN01. The sequence continues at coordinate 657 of JAIVZN010000098.1, forward strand.
TAAAAGGAGAATTTGTAGTTATATGCTCAGGCTTGAAAAAGTAAGTTATACTACAGATGCGCCCCGGTTTAAAAGTATATTTGAGGATATCTCAATTGAATTTCCACGTAACAGAAATACAATGATTTTTGGCGATAATGGAAGCGGAAAAACAACTCTTACAAAATTATTAATGAAATTTGTTCCTCCGTCCGGAGGTACGGTAGAAGGCGGCACTGATATAGCTGTTGGCGTATTTGAAGATTTTGACAACCAGTTGTTTTTTTCAACAGTATTTGAAGAGTTTAATTCTATTGCTAACATCAAACATATGGAATATGACCAGGCAATATCCGTGCTAAGTTTAAAGGAAATATTAAAGAGAAATACTCTTGAATTATCTTATTCTCAAAAAGCCAGGCTTGTCTTTGCGTTAGCATATTTATCAAGCAGACAATTCCTGATAATAGACTGCCCGCCAAATGATGAAAAAATAGACATAATGATTTGTGAAATAATTAAAAAGAAAAGCCGTACAATAATAATTTTGCTGCCGGAAAGAGACTCAAGAAAAATAAACGGGAAGTGGGACAGGTATTTAATAAAAGATAAAAAATTATTGAAAATCAATGGAAATTAAAAACATTTCTGTGAGGCGAGAAACTTATAATGGAGCTTTTACCGCTCTTAATAATGTAAGTTTAAATTTTACCAACAGGGTAAATGTGATATACGGGGAGCCTGGAAGCGGCAAAACTACATTGTTAGAGACAATAGCAGGTCTTGAGAAACCATTTCAAGGCAGGATTAAAATAGAAGCTAACAAAATTTTTTTAATGCAGGTTCCTGAAAGACAATTTTTACATACAACCTGCCTGATGGAAATCTGTGGGAAAGAATGTGATGATGAAAGCATGAAAGAAATACTCACTGCTGTGGGGCTGCCTGAAGAAATTATCCCGATGTCCCCGTGGTATTTAAGCAAAGGAGAAAAGAAAAGGCTCGCTTTAGCAAGAATTTTAATGCAGGATATTTCTAATCATGAGGATAATATCTTCCTTCTTGATGATCCATTTGGTGACATGGATGAAACAGGTAAAATAATTATTATTGAAAGATTCTTAAAAGAAAATAAATTTAAGATTATTATGGCAACAAGTAATAAAGCGGATTTAAAATATTTACAGATAAAAAAAATTGATTTTAAATTATTTAATTTAAGTGAAGGAAAAGTAATTGATTAAAAGAATAAAAATCTTCCATAAATTTTTAATTATTATGCTGTTTTTATCTGCAGTGCCGCTTGCAATAGTCGGGTGGCGGCTTATTAATATTAATCGTCTTGGACTGCAGGATGTCATACTTGAACTTCATACAAACCAGGCTCTATCCATAGCTGAGAGTATTGAAACATATATGAAAAATCTCAAGGAAAAGGTAAAATTTATAATTTCCTCGCAGGGAGATTCTGCGACAATTGACTGGAGTTTAAGCCAGAGGATATTGAAATCTATGATAGCTTCAAGTTCTGAATTTCTTACAATCAGTGCTGTATCTAACGATGGCAGAGAACTTACAAAAGTATATCATCCATCCTTAGAAGGCAGGGTCAAACTTGAAGATCATTCAAATGACAAAACTTTTTTACGGGCAAAAGAATCAGGTACTTTTACTGTAAGTAACCTCTATTACGAAAACAGTATTCCGAAGCTTAATCTCATATATCCTTTTACACAGGATATATTTTTATATATTGAAGCAAGTTTGAAGGAACTTCTTGAAAAAGTTAAAAATACAAACATAGGAAGCACAGGTTTTGCATATATAATTAATAAAGACGGAAATATTATTATGCACCCTGATGTATCCAAAGCCCTGAACTTTATCAGTGTCGCTGACAGGCCAATTGTAAAAGAAGTTTTATTTCGCCGGTTAGTAGGCAGCAAGGAATATACCACTGAAGAAGGAAAGACTGTTGTAGGAGCTTATACGCCGGTTGCAGCATTAAACTGGGGAGTAATAATCCAGCAGGATAAAGATGAAGCATATCTCTCAGCAAGAATGATGAGACAGAATGCTTTAATTCTTTTAATTGTTGTAGTTTTAATTGCTTCTGTCATAGGATACTTAATGGCTCAAAACCTCACGGGCCCGATATTGAAGCTTACAAATACAGCAAGAAATATTGCAGCAGGAAACTTTGAAGTTGATAAATTATCCGGCTGGCTGAAGAAAATAAGGATTAAAGATGAATTAACAGAGTTATCACATACTTTTGTTGTAATGACACATCAGCTAAAAAGATACACTGATATGCAGGCGGATAAAATAAATGCAATATTATTTTCCATTGCAGACGGAATAATAATGACTGATTATTCAGGCAAGGTTATACTTTCTAACAGGAGGGCAAAAGAATTACTTGGTATTAATATGGCTGAAAAATTTGATAACAGGGATATCATGGATATTATAAAAAGAGAAGAAATGTCAGTGAGTCTCAAAGAAGTAATAGAAACAAAAGAGACAATAGTAAAAGAAATAGACCTTTCACATGACAATAACTTAAAATTTCTAAGAACAGATACTTCTCTTGTGTCTCAGTCTGAATCAGGCAGGGAGCTTGGAACAGTAACAGTAATCAGGGATATAACTTTTGAAAAAGAAATTGAAGGGTTAAAAGAGGACTTTATCCACTCTATTACTCATGATTTACGAAGTCCTATGACCGCAATAAGGGGTTTTCTTGAATTTCTTCTTGATGGTTCAGCAGGAGAAATCAATGAACAGCAAAAAGAATTCCTTGAGATCATTGATAATTCGTCACGCAAATTACTTGGAATGATAAATGATATACTTGATGTTGCCAAGTTAGACTCAGGGACAATGCCAGTTGAAATAGTTGCAATGGATATATTTGATACGGCAAAATTTGTTGCAGATTCTCTTATGTCGCAGGCTAAAAAGGATAAAATAAATCTTCAAGTTGTTAAAGAAAGTGAATTAAAAGAATTGCATGCTGATAAAAATTTAATTCACAGGGTACTAACAAATCTTGTAAGCAATGCCTTAAAGTTTACGCCGGAGAACGGAGAAATAAAAATAGTTTTATTAGATACGGGGGATAAGATTCAGATAACAGTTTCTGATACGGGCCGAGGTATGCCTGAAGAATACTTAGATAAAATATTTGATAAATTTCAACAAATTACAGGAAGTGAAGGAAGAAGCAAGGGGACAGGGTTAGGCCTTACTATAACAAAGCAGATAGTTGAATTGCATAAAGGTAAAATCTGGGTAGAATCTGAACTTAACAGGGGTTCGAAATTTATTTTCTGGATACCGCGGGGGCTTGAAGTAAAGGAGACTAAGAGACTGGGAGATTAGGAATTAAGAATTGAGAATTAAAAATAACAGATTAACAGATATAGCGGCCGAGCTTGCTCAGCAGTTAAAATTGGCAGTTATGTGCTTTGTAATTGCAGGGGCAGGATTTATTCAACCTGTTTACGCAGAAGATTATTTTGAACCTAAGACCAGGGAAGAAATACCATATAGACTTCTTGAAATTGAGATTCAAAGAGGAGATACGCTTCATAGGTTTGCTGAACGGTATCTGAATGATCCTTCCCGCTGGCCGGAACTTCTTAAATACAACAAGATTCCGTCAGGCGACCCTGACCTCATTCTCCCGGGCAATCATCTGAAAGTTCCTGTAGGACTGGTAAAAGATGAAATAGCAGATATTTTTTATATAAAAAATAATGTAAGAATAAGACGAAAAGAAGCAAATGTGTGGAAAACTGCAAAACTTTATCAGCGTCTTTATCCTGAAGACGGGATAAGAACAGCGGCAAACTCGTTTTCAAAAATAAAATATTTAAAGGGTGCAAGGGCAAGTATTGGTGAAAACTCACTGGTTTTTTTAAGGCCGGAGAAAAAGAAAGACGAAGTTATTAATCTTAAGGTAGGAGAAATTTCTGTAAGAGATGTCAAAGTTTTAACTGTTTCTGCGTCAATTGATCCGGAAAGAGGCTCAGAATATACCGCAACAGTTGATAAAGCCATGACAACAAAACTGAGCGTTTTAAAAGGGAAAGTGGATTTTATTTCAAGTGGAGAACTCGTTACAGTTATTGAAGGTTATATGTCTATTGCAAAGTTAAATACACCCCCATTAAAACCGGTAAAATTACCGGATCCGCCAGAATTTAAGAAAACAGAAAAAACAAAAAAATATACACCGTTTAAAGAAAATAATACTTTTAAAAATAATATTTTAGGTGCTGATTTCATAATAGGACAACTTGATTTAAAACCGAAAAAAGATGATATATCTCAGGATAAGCAGGAAATGGATTATATTAAGGAAGTGCATATCCAGGTGGCCCAGGATAATGAATTTTCAAGAATTGTTATGGATAAAATTGTGAGTTCCGCGGCACCTGAATTCTGGAAAGAAAACCTTGATGATGGTTCATACTGGTGGAGGGCAGCCTTTATAAATGCATATGGAATTCAGGGCAAATTTTCCGAACCGACTAAATTCAAAATTGATACTACTCCGGCAAAAATTTTTATTGAGCGTCCTAAAGACGGTGAAAAAATTACGGGAAAACTCATTACTATAGAAGGTAAAACAGATAAAGATGTAATGCTTACAGTAAATGATATTTTTGTAAAAGTAGATAAAGACGGATATTTTATAACTGCTATTAATTCTAAAATTGGAGAAAATATAATCGTTATTAAAGCAGTGGATGGACAGAACCGGGTTACTGAAGAAAAAATAACTGTAGAAGCTGTTCCTGCTTCTAAAAAGAAAAAGAATACAATGCCGATAGTTGTAGGAATAGTTGCTTCGGTTTTAAGTATTGCATTAATAATGGTTTCAATAGCAAAATGAGTGAAAAACCAAAAGTACTTGTTGCAGATGAAGATAAGGATATAAGATTTCTTATCCGGATGTATTTAAGGGATTACGATATCCATTTCATAGAAGCAAGAGATGGAGAGGAATGTCTTCAATTAATAAAAAAAGAAAAACCGCAATTTGTGATATTAAACTATATGCTTGGCAAACTTACAGGATATCAGGTAGCAAAGAAAACATCAGAAGATGAAACTTTAAAAAGCATACCAGTAATTATAATGACTTTAGAAGGATTTGATTTAACTGAACATAAAGCTGGCGTGAATGATTATCTTGCCAAGCCTTTTAATAGAAAACAATTTATGGAAGTAGTTAAAAAAACAGCAGGACATAATTTATTTAAAAATTTAAAAAAACATATAGAAAGCCCCTCTCATTCAAAACCTGTAATCTTTGAAGATGTAAAGGAAGAAAAATCCGGTACAGGTATAAGAAAAAAGATATTAATAGCTGATGACGAAGTTAGTATAGTAAAGCTGCTTGAGTTTACATTAGGAAAGGATTATGATTTAGATGTAGTCTATACTGGTGATGCCCTTGTAGAAAAAGCAAAATCCAGACAGTATGATTTAATAATTTCAGATGTGGTAATGCCGAAATTAAGCGGGTGGAAAAGCATAAAAAAAGTCAGGGAAAATGGCTGTAATACTCCTGTCATATTTAACTCAGGTATGGTAAAAGATAAGGAGCTCTATGAAACTTTGAAACCTGAAGGGCCTTCTCGTTTTATGTTAAAACCATTTGAAATAGAAGACCTTCGGTCTTTAGTAAAAGAAATGCTGGGATTGTAGATTGTTAAAATGGCGCCCGTAGCTCAACTGGATAGAGTGCCTGGCTACGGACCAGGAGGTTGGGGGTTCGAATCCTCTCGGGCGCTCCATGAAAGTTGGAAGATAGAAGATGGAAGAAAGTAGTGGCCGAGCTTACTCGGCTATTGTAGTTGCTCAATTTATTGAGCTTAAAATGGATTATAGATTGAAGTCAATCAAAAAAGATGAAAGATGGAAAGCTTTTTGAAGTGGAAAATAAATTTATGAAGAAAGCTCTTTTACTGGCAAAAAAAGCGATGAAAGAAGGAGAGATACCAGTTGGGGCCATAGTGGTTGAAAATAATAAAATTATCGGAGAAGGTTATAACAGACAGTTACAGGATAATGACCCGACTGCTCATGCTGAGATTGTTGCTTTAAGAAGTGCAGGTAAAGAGAAAAATAACTTCCGGTTAGATGGTGCTCGTATGTTTGTAACCATCCAGCCATGTAATATGTGCATGGAAGCTATAAGGAGAGCAAGAATAGAGAAAGTTTATTATGCATCATACAAGGCAAACCCGCCAACTCATAATGTTGAATACAGGGAAGTTGTTGAATATACAGAAGAGAGCAGCAGGATTTTAAAGAGATTTTTTGAGGTAAAAAGATGATTAGAAAAGTATTAATAACAGTAGCTATAATTATGTCATTAATTTCATTTTATGTGCTTGTTGGGAAAACAGGAGTTCCTATCAAGGTCTGGCTTTTTGTATCACTTGGTCCTTATATGTTAATTGCGGCTTTAGCTATGAAATTTAAAAGCAGTTTACTGCAGACAATTCTAATTCCGTTTTTGTTATTCTATGGGATTGGAACAGTTCTTAATCTCCCATGGAAGGCTCAGTATGCTTATGCGCATATTTCAGCAATCCTGATGCTTATAATGGTGGTTTACTTTGTTGTAAGACATATTATCAGATTAAAGTTTATAAAAATAGCACTTGGAATATTTATTGGCGTAATTCTTTTTTTTGCATTAAAGTACTATCAGAAGAATTACATCAGCAGTAAGGATTTAAAAAAGATCCCATCTTTAGAAAACAGATTATTGTATTAATAAGTTATTAGGAGGGGTGGCCGAGTGGACGATGGCGGCGGTTTCGAAAATCGTTGTGTCTTGAGGACACCGGGGGTTCGAATCCTCTCCCCTCCGCCATCCCCGACAAACTCCCTGTTTTTGAAATAATGGTAAAAAATTTTTGCGTGTGCCTTCGGCACTTAAAGAAAGGGGCAAATCTTTTCCTGAAATATTATTGACGACAGAATTTCCTGAAGAAATAAATTGATAAGGTTTTAAATAAGAAAAAGAAAGGGCTTT